>CAZLUZ010000137.1:0-13739 GCA_964562825.1 uncultured Akkermansia sp. | reverse complement strand
GGTAACGCTTTCGGATCGGAAGGAGAACGTTGATTCCGGGCGCAAATCGCGTCATCCCGCAAAGGACATCAAAGCGAAAGGGGCCGCCTGCGCAAGCGACGGAAGTGGCTATCGTCTCTTCTCGTTGACAGGCGAAATCTCCCGGTGCACCGTTGAAATAGGTCGCTCGATCTCGCGGGATTGGTCGTTTCTTCCCCGGCTCGACCGCTTCCCGGCAGGAGGTAAAACCTGGGTGGCCCATCCAGAATGCAGCAGGCGTCGGCCCAGCGGAGGATTTTCCCGTTACCCGGGAAGCTTCTGGTTTCGATCGTTCTTTCGATCGTCGCTCCCGCGGGATGTCTGGCTGAGACCTTCCTCTCGCCCACGGAAATGGTGTCGGATGGCGAGAAGATTTTCGCGACCGCCAGCACGGGCCGTCGGGTCCTGGTGGTGGACGTCGCGGGACTTGCGGTGGCGGAAGTCATTGCGCTGAACCAGCAGCCGACCGGTCTGGCTTTTTCTCCCGACCGAAAACTTTTGTATGTCACCGGCGGTGGCGCGGAAGGCGGAGTGGAAGTCGTCGATCTGGAGCGCCGGAAGGTGCGGTCCAGCCTGACGGTGGGGCATACGCCGATGGCGCCGGTGGTGAGTCCCGATGGAGGGCTCCTCTTCGTGTGCAGCCGGTTCACCGATGAAGTCGTGGCCATCGATCTGCACCAGATGAGGGTCCGGGCCCGCATACCGGTCACGCGGGAGCCCGTCGCGGCCCTGCTCTCGCAGGACGGCGAAACCCTTATCGTGGCCAATCATCTGCCTGCCGGAGCGGCGACGAGTGACACGGTCAGCTGCGCCATCGACCTTGTCGATATCGCCACCCTGGAAGTCCGGGGTTCGGTACCCCTGCCCAACGGATCGATCAACCTGAGGAACCTGGCACTTTCCCCCGATGGGAAGCATCTCTTTGTTCCCTCCGTTTTGGCGCGCTACCAGGTCCCGACAACCCAACTCGCGAGGGGGTGGGTCAATACCCATGCCCTCCACATCATCGACGCCGAGGCGGAGGTGGTCCGATGGACAGTGCTGCTGGACGACATGTCGCTGGGGGCGGCCAATCCCTGGGACGTGGCGGTCTGTTCCGAGGCTGGATTGATTTGCGTGAGTCACGCCGCCACTCACGAGGTAAGCCTGATCGATGCGGCGGCCCTGATGGCCAAGCTCGCAGCCGAGCAGGTTGCCGCCGGTTCGGCGAGGGCCTACGAGGAACCCGGCTCGGGGTACGATGGTCCGACGCATCGACTCGGCTTTCTCGCGGGAATACGGCAACGGATCCGACTGCCCGGGTTGGGGCCACGTGGGCTGGTTGTGACGGGGGGTGATCTGGCCGTAGCCCAATTTTTCTCCGACTCGATCGCCTTGATTTCTCTCCCGGGCAAGGAGGATCGGCAGGTGCACACCATCGCTCTGGGGCCGGCTCCAGAGATGGATCCGATCCGTCGGGGGGAGCTCTATTTTCAGGATGCCGGACTGTGTTTCCAGCAGTGGCAAAGCTGTGCCACCTGCCATCCCGATGGTCGCGCCGATGCCCTCAACTGGGATCTGCTCAATGACGGTATCGGTAACCCCAAGAATACGAGAAGCATGATCCTGGCCCACCAGACTCCGCCCGCGATGGCTTCGGGGGTGCGGGGCTCTGCCGAGGAGGCGGTCCGCACCGGCATTCGCCACATTCAGTTTTCCATCCCCGATGAGGCCAAAGCTTCCGCCATTGACGCCTATCTGAAGTCCCTGGAGCCGCTGCCGAGTCCCCGGCTCGTCGGCGGGGAACTCAGCGAGGAAGCGCATCGCGGTAGAGAGATCTTCGAGAAAGCCCGGTGTGGGGCCTGCCACAGCGGCCCCTATTTCACCAACCAGCAATCTCGCGATGTCGGAACCGGTCGCGGTCTGGATCTCGGGAAAGCCTTCGATGTGCCCACCCTGATCGAGGTGTGGCGCACCGCGCCCTATCTGCACGATGGGCGTGCCGCCACGATCGGTGAGGTCTTGACCATCTTCAATGAGGACGACCGTCATGGCAGGACCTCCGGCCTGTCCGAGGAGGAAAGGAACGCTCTGGAGGAATACATCCTCTCCCTATAGAAAACACACCCATGAATCGGCTTAACCCATTCTCTTTCGCGGCGGCCTGGGCCGGCCTGGCCATCGCTCTCGCCCCGTCGGTCCACGCCGCGGAAAACGACGGACCGAGGGACAACGGGGGCATCCTCAACGGCCCCCTGACCGACACCAACCTGGGCCATCGGGCTCAGGGAGAAGGCGATCGCGAATCGTTGCGCTGGGCCATCGAACACCTCATGGCCGAGTTCGGCGAAAGGTATCCCGGCGGCCCTGATTTTCTTCAGCGGTTGGAGGACGGGGTCATGGCGGATCCCGCCTCGGATGAGTTCAAGAATCTGCAGCGAGAGGCGCTGGTCGAGGCAAATCCGGCGATCGATTTCGACCGCATCCTCCTGGTCCGCGCCAGAAAAGGGGCCAAACGGCACTCCAGCAACTGGCAGACCAGGGTCGATTGTCAGCCGCAGTTCGTCACCTTTCAGCGGAGGGACCTGGAGCGGGTGCTCGGCGTCTGCGTGCGCCAGGACGGGGAACTGAGGGCGCTGCTCGGCGAGCAACGCGCCGCGGAGTCGGCCTACGAGGCCGCGGAAAAGGCCCTCCAGAAGAGGGCGCACTACCGTCAGGCGGAAGAAAAGCTGAGGAGGCGGATGCTCCGGGAATTGCCCGAGCACGCGGCCCTGACGGCGGCTCGCGAGGCGCTTCACCGGCATGCCCTGCAGCACGAAGCCTATGCCGAAGCCCACGGCAAACTGGGAACGGATCAGGCGGTGTTCGACGACGAGTTGATCGCTCTCGATCTTCGCGGAGGCAGGGGCACGGAGACCATCTATCGCCCCGCGACAGGGAAGTTCATCGGCGACATCGACCTGCACTTCCAGGCCGACCGCCTTCTCTTCACCACCTTTGTCGATCGGGGAATACTCACCGAGGCACCCGGAACGGGAAAAGGCTACGGGGTCTTCGAACTCGCCATCGATCCGGATACCGGCCGGAGGCGCGGGGAACCGGCCATGGTTTCCCCGGATTTCGGGTCGGACGTCGACTGCTACGACGCCTGCTATCTGCCTGACGGGCGGATCATCTTCGCCTCGACGGCAGCCTACGAGGGGGTGCCCTGTGTGGGGGGCAAATCCTATGTCGCCAATCTCTATCGCATGGATCGGGACGGCAGCGGGGTGAGGCGTCTGACGTTCGACCAGGACGGGAACTGGCATCCGATGGTCATGGAGAACGGGAGAGTCATGTATACCCGCTGGGAATACACGGATTCGGCCCACTACTTCAGCCGCATTCTCATGACGATGAATCCGGACGGGACGGATCAGAAGGCCTGGTACGGAAGCAATTCCTACTGGCCCAACAGCCTCTTTTATTCCCGCCAGATCCCGGGCAAGCCTCACGAGTTTCTCTCCGTGGTGACCGGCCACCACGACGTCGCCAAGGGGGGTGCGCTCGTGTTGTTCGACGTGACCCGCGGACGCCACGAGGCCGAGGGAGCGGTGCAGTTCATCACGGGGCGCGGTGTGGAGGTGCGGCCCCTCGTCCTGGACAAGCTTACCGAAGCCTACGGTCCCATCTTCTTCGATTCTTTTCCCATCGACGATACCTTTTTCCTGGCCATCAAAGACGAGGGGCTGTGGCTTCTCGACCGGTTCGACAACATGGTTTGCCTGCAGCCGAAGGACGGGGAAGGCGGCTACTTCAACCCGGTTCCGCTCCGGATCACACCCACTCCGCCGGCCCTGCCCGATCAGATTCAGCCTGGCGAGAAAGAGGCGACGGTGCTCATCAACGATATCTACGCCGGGCCCGGTTTGCGGGGAGTTCCCCGGGGCCAGGTGAAGGGAATCCGGGTCTACCGCTACGAGTACGGGCCCAGATACAAGGGTGGCCACTACGATATGGGCATGGAGGCCGGGTGGGATGCCAAGCAGGTTCTGGGTATGGCACCGGTCGAGCGGGACGGTTCCGTCAGCTTCAAGGTTCCCGCCAATACCCCGTTCGCCATGCAACCCGTCGATGCGGAAGGCCGTGCCCTGCAATTGATGCGGAGTTGGACCGTGGCCATGCCTGGCGAGAGGCTCTCCTGCATTGGCTGTCACGAAAGCCAGGACATGGCGCCACCGGCGCAGAGATACGCAGCCATGCTGCGCGAACCGAGCGCGCTGGAACCGTTTTATGGTCCGACACGTGGGTTCAGTTTCCCCCGCGAGATCCAACCCGTCCTCGATCGCCATTGTGTCAGCTGTCACGACGGGGATGAGCCTCGTGGTCGATATTCTCTTTCCGATCGCATTATCGGAACCGGGGAAAACACCGGGAAGATTTTCTCCGAGTGCGGTATCCCCGACCTGTCCGAGGCGGAGACAGCCCACCGGAATCTGCATCCCTTCGTGCGCCGCAATGGGCCCGAGGGGGATTATCATCTGCTCACTCCCCTCGAATTTCACGCCAGCACCAGCGAACTGGTTCAGATGTTGGAGAAAGGGCACCACCATGTGAACTTGGACCGGGAAGCCTGGGACAGATTGTATACCTGGATCGATCTCAACGCGCCCTTCCACGGCACCTGGACCGAGGCCGGCGCGGACGAGAAGATCCTGGCACGCCGCCTCGAGCTCCGGCGCCGCTACGCCGGGGATGACTACGATCCTGAAAAGATCGTCAACCCCTATCGGCGCTCGGGGGAATCGATCCTCCCCGAACCCTACCCGGACGGGCGGATCGAGCCGGTAGCGCCCGAGGTGGGCGCTGTAGTCGCGCAACGCGAAAACCTGGACCTCGGTGGCGGGGTGAGTTTGCCGTTGGTGCCCATTCCAGCCGGTGAATTCTCCATGGGAGCGAACGACGAAACGCCCTGGGAACGGCCCGTCTCACGGGTCACGATCGAGGATGAATTCCTCATGGGGGCGACGGAGGTGACGCTGGCCCAATACCGGCAGTTCGATCCGGACTACCTGAACGGCGTCTACGACATGCACTACAAGGACCAGGTCCACCGGGGCTACTACATGAACGACCTCGATTTCCCGGTGATCCGGGTCACCTGGGAGAATGCCATGGAATTCTGCGAGTGGCTTAGCCGGAGGACCGGACGCAGGGTGTCGCTGCCCACCGAGGCCCAGTGGGAGTGGGCCTGCCGGGCGGGCCAGAGCACGCCGCTTTCGTTCGGGGGGATTCACACGCCTTTTTCCGAGCACGCCAACCTGGCCGATGTCAGTCTGAAGCTTCTCGCGGTCAAAGGGGTCGATCCCCAGCCCATCCCGAACCCCGACCCGAGTTGGGCTTTCGAGCCGAAGGATCCCCGATCGGACGATGGCGTGTTGCATCTGGCTGAGGTGGGTCGCTATCACCCCAACCCCTGGGGATTGTTCGACATGCACGGCAATGTCTCCGAGTGGACCCGATCGGAATACCGGCCCTACCCCTACGTCGCCGACGACGGGCGGAACGAGGAAAAGGGCGGCCGAAAAGTCGTCCGGGGCGGCTCCTGGTTTGACCGTCCGCAACGGGCCACGGCGTCCTATCGTCTCGGTTATCCCGCCTGGCAGCGGGTCTTCAACACCGGTTTCCGGGTGGTGGTGGAAGGGTAGCCGAGGAGGAACGGATCAATTCGTGAAACAACCCGCGAATGCCCCAAAAATAAGGGACATTGAGGTGGCCCCGGCATCGGTGTGACCGATTACCCGGTCGCCCAGGTTTCGGGCGCGTCCGAATCGGGCTTTCATCTCCGCGGTCCGCGCCCGGCCCGCATCCGCTGCGGCGGCGGCCGCGCGAAACATCGCTGCCAGGCCCTCGGATCGATGGGCTTCGAGCGCCTCAGTCGCCGGGATCAAGGCGTCCATCAGGGTTTTGTCGCCGATCTCCGCCTTCGTCTGCTGGCGCAGATGGTTCAGCCCGGCTGCGAACATGCGCGCCGTTTCTTCTGCGGTCATCTCGTCCTCACCCACCGCATCGGACATGCCGAGGAGCCAGGCTCCCAACAGGGTGCTGGTGGATCCGCTGGTGCTGGTCATCACGGCGAAGGCCATGTCCGTGAGCAGAGTCGCGAAATCCTTTTCCGGGTTCGCCGCGTTCACCGCTGCACCCATCGCGTCGCAGATGGCGATTCCGTGATCTCCGTCCCCTATGGCACTGTCCAGCGCCGAGAGTTCGTCCTTGCGGTCCCCGACCGCCTCCCGCGCGGCCGCCATCATCTCCACGAATCGATCCCTGGTGAGATTCTTCTGCTCGGCTATCGGGTGAGCCTATTGGGGGGGTTCGAGGGGTGGCGGAGGTAATCGGCGTGATCGGAATCGAGCTTGCACAAAATCATCTGAAACCCGCCCATCTCCTGAACGGTGAGCAGTTCTCCCACGAGACCGGGAACCACCTCGATGCCCTCCGCCTCCAGCAGTTGGTGGGCCCTGCGGTAGACGATGTTCTGTTCCATCAGGGTGGTGGCGCCCACGCCATTGATGATGAGGAGAGCCCGATCGCCGGATCGCAAACCGGTCGCGCGGATCAGCGGTGCGATCATGCGGGCGGCGGTCTCATCGGCGCTCAGCAACTTGCTTCGCCCGCCACCGGCCTCTCCGTGTTGCCCCATCCCGATTTCCATCTCGTCATCGGGCAGATCGGAGATGGGCTGACCCGTCTGGGGGTGAGTGCAGTTTGTCATGGCCACGGCCAGGGTTGCCATCTGTCGGTTGAACCGCTCCGCGATATCGTAGATTTCGTCGAGTGATTTGCCCTGCTCGGCGGCCGCCCCCGCCACCTTGTAGAGGGGCACGCACCCCGCCAGACCCCGGCGATCCTCTTCCGGAGTGTCCAAACCCGCACTGATGTCTTCATGGGTCAGCAGCATTCGGACCTTGATGCCCTCGCGCTCGGCCAGTTTCATCGCCATGTTGGCGCTCATCACATCACCTGCGTGGTTCAGCACCACCAGCAGGATTCCCGCATCCCGATGGAGCATGCGGAGAGCCTCGAGCACCTTGGGGGCACCTGGTGCGGCGAAGATGTCGCCCGCCACGCTGGCATCGAGCATGCCCTCACCGACAAACCCGCTGATGGCCGGTTCGTGCCCCGTTCCTCCCATGCTGACGATGGCAACTTTGTCCGCGGGCTTGGGCTGGGCGCGGACGACGATTTTCTCCTGTTCCAGTCTGACCTTGTCCTTGTAGGCCAGGCAGAGGCCCTCCAGCAGTTCGGCGGTCAGGTTCTCCGGGTTGTTGATGAATTTTTTCATGATAACGGATTTTCCTTCTCCCCTGATCTAAATTTCCTGCATGAATTCCACGGGCGCGCCCTTGTCGAGCACGAAGGCACACCGGATGCCCGCCACCGGCTCGAAGGGCTCCAGGAGGATCTCCTGTCCGGCGATGGCCTGCTCCAGGTCGTCGACCAGGAACGCGACGTGTGCGGTGGTCTTCAGAGCTTCCGGTAGGGGAGAATCCTCCTCGAAGCGGAGCCATTCGATCCGGTTTGCGCTGGCATGGAAGTCGGTGACATGAAGCCTGGCCTCCTCCAGGTAGGTCTCACCCTCCCGCGGGATCCGGGTCGGTATGCCGATGTGGCTGAACGTTTTCATTGGGTTTTGGGATTCTGTGGTTTGAACCTGCGATTTTCCCCGGGCGGCGAGGTTCAGTCGCCGGTATTCTTGAATGCCATACCGGGTTTGCTGAACGCCACGTGGTTGTGGTAGGTGGCGACTTCGGTAACGATAGCGCCCTCTTCCCCGGCGCGCTGGCCGTGGAAAGATTCCGGGTCGAGCAGCGAGTACATCGGGTTGGTCTTGGCGTCGCGACGGATCATGTAGCTGGACCGAAACCAGTCCTCCCCGAATCCCCAGGGGCGCTTTTCTTCGGGCCAATCACCGATGGGTGTTTCCTCGCCGTGCTGGTATTCCCCGAAAAAATAAACCTCCCCGGCGCGCACCTGCCACGATTCCATTTTGGGCGGATAATCCTCGGACCCGCCGAGGTGGTGGTGCTCGGGGAGCGTCTGCCCCGGCAAAAGGTAGATGTCGTGGAGCAGGTATCCGAATTTCTCGTCCCGAAATTCCCCCCGATAACTGCCCGACCCGGAGGTGGTGTAATCCCCTTTCTGGTTGATCCAGAAGATTCCGCCCATCCCCAGCGAGAGAATGTCTCCCTGATCAAAATCGCAGACCCAGAAGTTGTCCGTCTTCAGAAGGTCCGGGATGGGATATTGGAACCTCGCCATCAGATCGAAATAGGCCTGTTTCACCTGCTCGGTGCTCAGGGCTCCGTTCTCATACATGCTTTCTCGTTCGGCCATGTTTCCTCCATGAGGGGTTGATGTCTTCGAACCGGTTTCGCCGGCTCCCACAGTGGTCGCGGTTCCCGATAGGGCGACCGCCGCCAGCGCTTCTCTACGTGTCAGTCGATGTTGCATTTGCTGTTGCCCGGGTGGGCGGGCGTGAAACGATTTGCCATCGCCCGATGCGGCCCGGATTCCCCCGAATCGTGGCCCTGGGCGGTTGGGGGGAGAGATAGAGCGAGGCTCCCTCATCCCCGCCCCATTCCATCACAAGGGGAGGGGAGTGCAAGCCCTTTTGCCGAGCATCGGCAGCGGGAAGCGCCGTCCATCCTCTCGCAGGTCTGGTGATGCCGCACGACCCATCGGAATCCGCCCGGGGCGGGAGGGTTTCCTTATTGCGGCCGGTCGAAGCGGACGACATCCGACTGGCTTCCATCCTTGAATTCCAGCCGGATACTGACAAATCCGGTGTCGGGGGGAACCTCGAGATAGGGCAAGGGGTCCGAAGGTATCGGCGCCAGCCCCGGCTTTTCGTAGGGCGGAAAAGCAAATTCCCGGTCGGGCTCGGCGGTGTCGATCCCGTAGCGGATCGCCCCGAGGCTGCCTCGGTGGGCCAGCAGATGGGTGAAATAAAGTAGCGTCTTCCCCTCGTAATCGCGGAAAGAGACCCAGGCATGACGGGTCGAAGCGAGCTGTTGGCGGTCCAGGGCAAACGTTTCGGCGGAAGGATCAAATGTGATCTGGAAGGGACCCATCTCATGCCCCCGGAGGTTGGCGTACTTGATCTCGAAGCTCATCGCTCCGACATCCCGAGGTAGCTGGACCAGGGCCTGCGGCCGGGGCTTACCCGTGGCGGTATCGATTGCCGGAGAAAAACCGGTGGACACGAAATTCGGTTTGCCAGGCAGCTTCAGAAAAATCTCTGTTGCCGGTTCGCCGATCTGGATGGTGCCCGTCCAACCGGCATTGTGACCGGTCCAGGTCACCGCGACCGGCTGTTCCATGGCTGGAAGTGAGGCGGCGAGGACAGCGAGTCTCGCCGCCGCTTCTTCTCTCCACTTGGCGACCAGAGATTTGTCCAGGAACCATCGGACGACCTTCCCTTCGCCGTCGAGTTCCTGAAAGGACTCGAGGAGCCGGCGTTCCCTCCGTTTGTCCTCCAGAGACTGCTCCCCGAGCCTGGACGGGGAGAATTCGCGGCTCAACAGATAGTGCGCGGGTCCGAAATCGGGGTGGGCCTGGAGAAAAAGCTCCAGGATGGAGAGCCTTTTCTCGTGATCCCAGAGGAGGATGGACGCGAATTTTGCCACGACCCCATCCGAGTCCGCGGTGACATCGCGGTAGGTTTCGCGCGCTCCGGCGACGCCCTCCTGCACCTTGAGAAACTGCTGAAATCGGAGGTGAGGATCGAGGAATGGCGTGTCGTGACGAAAGTAGTCGATATAAGCCTGTCTCGCGTTCCCGTAATCGCCCCGCAGTTGGTAGAGCTGAGCATTGTGGTAGAACTGTTCCGGGGAAGAGGGCTTCGCGATGATTCCGCCATCCGAGGAAAGGCGGTCGAAGGAGAGGCGCATATCCGCGACACTGCTCAGGATCTGCTGCTGTCCCCTCGTCAGTTCGTCGTCGTTTCGGTCCAGGATCAGGAGCATGAAGAACACCCCTGCGAGAATCGCCCCGATTCCTCCGAGGGCGAGGTAGAGGTGTTCCCTGCTTTTCTTTACCCTCTTGCGCAACTCGGCCGCCTCGAGTTTCATCTCCCGGACCCGATTGGCCAGTTCGTTGGGATTGGCGACCTCCACGTAGAGCTGCTCCCCATTGAGAATGGCCTGCCGATGCGCCTCCTGGAGCGTGGTCTCCTCGGGAGTTTCCGGCGTGTCGGGGGAGTCGAAGGGGTAATCGTCCGCGCAGACGAAGAGGTAGGTTTTGAGGCCGAGCTCGACGGCCAGGTCATACTCCATCTGGGTCCAGGAACGGCGCGGCGCCCCCGCCGGCAGGGTCTGGGGGCTTGGCTCGCCCCCGTATCGTCGGCCCACGAGATGGACCATGGCGTGACAGGAGGCGAGGCGACTTCGGATCATCTCCTTGACCGACCGGTAATCGGGCTCGAAATGCTCCTGGACGATGGGATAGCACCCGAGGGTCAGCAGGGCGTGTTTGACGACAATCCGGGCGCCGCGCAGGTCGGCGCTCGCCGCGGAGATGAAAACGCGTGGGGTGATTCGAGTCTGAGCCATCGATGACCAGGAACCACTACGGGACCGCGGAAAGATCCTGAAGCAAAAAATGACTGGAATTTTTTCTGCTGCCCGCGGCCGCCCCGGACCTTCTAATAGGTTCGCCGCATGTGACTCGGGAGAATCCCCAGTTCCTCGCGGTATTTCGCGACGGTTCGCCGGGCGATCTTGATGCCCCGTTTTTCCATTGTCTCGACGAGAGCCTGATCGCTGTGGGGTTTTTTCTTGTTTTCCTCGGCGACAATTCGGGCGAGGGCCTGCTTCACGCTGGTGTTGCTCAGGCTCTGTCCGTCTTCCTGCTGATATCCGGTGGTGAAGAAATACTTCATCTCGAAGACGCCGTGCGGGGTTGCCATGTATTTCCCCGATACCGCGCGGCTCACCGTGGTCTCGTGAACACCGATGGCGTCGGCAATCTGGGCCATGTTCATGGGTCTGAGTTTCGACGGCCCTTTCTCGAAGAAATCGATCTGGCGAGCCACGATCTGCTCGGCGATTCCGCTGATCGTCATCTGCCGCTGGTGGATGGATTTGATGAGGAATTTGCCCGCCTTGATTTTGTCGCGGATGTAGGTCCGAGCGGTCTTTCCGTCGTCGTGGGCGAGCAGTTCCTTGTAGGCCTTGCTGATGCGCAACCGGGGGATCTGCTCCTCATTCAGGGTCACCGTCCATTCTCCCCCGACGTTTTCCACGGTGACATCCGGCACCACGTAGGTGTTCGTGTCCGAAGCGAAACGGCTGCCCGGCTTGGGGTCCAGCGAGGAAATCAATTCGGCGGCACGGGAGATATCTTCCGGTTGCACCGACAGTTTGCGGGCGATCTGAGGATACCTCCTTCTCGCCAGGTCTTCCAGGTGGTGATCGACAATCTGGTACTCCAGACTGTGGTGTTTCCCGAGCCTCTCCAGTTGAATGAGGAGACAATCGCGCAGATCCTCTGCGCCCACGCCAACGGGATCGAAAGATTGTATGATACCGAGGGCGTCCTCGAGCTGGTCGATGGGAATTCCCAGGTCGAGACAAAGATCCTCGATGTTGGCTTGCAGAAAGCCGTTCTCATCGATGTAACCGATCAACATCTCGCAGACCTTGTAGAGCGGCCCCCGCGTCGGAGAAAAGTTAAGTTGATTGATGAGGTGCTCCTGAAGGGTGACGGGATCGACGATCGAATCGATCATGAACTGGTGCTTCTCGTCGGCATCATCCCGGCGCGGTGCGCTGGAGCGCGCCTGAGCCATGTACTCCCGCCACTCCTCGTCGAGTTGGGACAACTCCGCGAGTTCTCGATCGAACTCCTCGTCCTCGTCCGGAGTCGAAGCTTCTTCCAGGGACACCTCGTGAGTCTCGTCCTCCAGCGTGGGATTCGCGTTCAGTTCCTGCTGGACGAGTTGGCGCAACTCCAGCGTGGGTGTCTGCAGGAGGAGCAGGCTCTGCTGCATCTGCGGAGCAATCGTCTGCTGCTGGAGTAAGGACTGATGCTGATCAAAACGCTGTTCGGGCATGGTCGAGCCCCGGATCGTCCCCGAAGCAAGCCACGATAAGCAGAAATCGAGCCAATTGCACGGGAAATCTAAGGGGCTCTTGGCCGTTTCGGTTTGCCCTCACGGTTCGGGGGGGCGTCCGGTCTCGATCACGACATGTCCGTCCTCGGTGTAGACCCGATCCAGTTTCGGAACAAAGGGCTGGATGACCGGATTTTCGGGGTCCAGCCGGAAAAAGCCGATCGAATCGTAGTTTTCGATGAACTGACGCGGAACCGTGCCTTTGTTGGAGGTGATGTCCAGCACCCTCAGGGCCACGGTGCGTCGTCTGAGTTCCGGCTCGAAAAGAAACACCGCATTGAGATGGCGCTGGGAAGGGCTCAGGGGAAATTTCCTCATCGGTTGGGTCATACGGGTGACGATGCCCCTGGCGGTGATCTCCTCGATCCGGGTGGAGCCGCGAAAGTCCTCGAGCAGGTCGGCGGTGGCGATCAGGGTGTTCAGATCGTCCGCGGTGAGCAGGATGCGCTCCTTCCGGTCCTCGCTGGTCGCCGTCCGGATAGCGGAGAGTTTGTCGCGCACCGCCCGGATCTGGGCTTCGGTGGGCTCGATTGGGGGAATGGAGACGGGCTCCGATTCCGTGAAGCCCGAGATAGCGCGCGATTGCAGGAAAAAGACCGTCGTGTACAAAATCACCAGGCCGCCGAAGACGGTCACGATCATCCCGAGAATGAAACAACCGGAGGTGGGAGAGCCCCTGCCCTGATCCGGTGCGGTCTGCGGAGTATCCGACATGGGTTCACGATCTGTGCGGACGAGAAAAAGGCAACTCCCGGGCAGACAAAATCCCGGCCCGGACCGTTAGTCGCGCATCTCTTTTGAAAAACCGGCCGATCCGTGTAGGCTCTCCTGGCGGACAACGGTGGATCTCGGGGGGCACCGCCCCGCTTTTTTCCCTCCTCGAAACATCGGTCTCACCGTGAGTATTTTCATCCAGGTTCTGGGAAATCCCGGAGAGGACAACGCGACTTATCTTCGCGTCGACAGCGGCGACGGAATTCGTCGTCTCCTCTTCGATTGTGGGCAACGCTGTCTCGACACGCTCTCGGTCTCCGAGATTCAGGAGATCGACCACGTGTTTTTCTCCCATTTCCACATGGATCACATCTGTGGGTTCGACGCTTTTTTCCGGCACAACTACAATCGTCCCGGCCGCCCGGTGAGCATCTGGGGCCCTCCCGGAGCCATCGAGGTCATCCACAACCGCATGCTCGGTTTTACCTGGAATCTCCACCTCGGACAGCCCGGGGAGTGGGTCGTCAACGAACTCGACTTCGACGGCCTGCGTTCCGCCACCTTCTACACGCGGGAGGCATTCCGCAGGGCTCACCTCGATCCGAACTGGGAGATCGGAGAGTCTTTCCTCATCGAGCCCACTTTCTCGGTGAAGGAGAGGCAATTGCACCACGGGTCGATTGCCTCGATCGGCTATCGGATCGAGGAACCGGCCAGAGAGAACCTGGTCGCGGAGAAGCTGCCCGAGTTGGGTCTGCGTCCCGGGCCGTGGATTGCTTTCCTCAAGGATCGGTACGTTCCGGACGAGGAAATCCTGCAGATGGAGGGGCGCGACTGGTAGGTTGGATGGCGCAGGGACCTGCTGCTGATGGGC
>CAZLUZ010000136.1:12700-13745 GCA_964562825.1 uncultured Akkermansia sp. | reverse complement strand
ATAAACCGTTGTTTTTTAACGAGTTAAGGTCTGTGTTTTTGTCGTGTAGTGTGATACTGAATACTGAATAATGATTACTGATTACTGATCAATCACTGATGTGCGTTCACGAAGCAGAGCGGAAAGGCGGCGCTTCTCCTCCTCCTGTCCCTCTACCGCGGTCACCTCGCCGGGGTCCGCCGCGATGTCGGTGAGGATGGCGTCGACCAGGCGGTCGGTGCCCTTCTCCCACCACTCAGTGTAGCGATAACGCTCGGTGCGGATGGAATGACCCATCACCTGCATCCCGCCCTGGCGATGAGGGTAGGAGGAATAAGCCGCTCTCCGATGGCTGGCCGTCGGATCCTCGAGGACGGGGACCAGACTCTTTCCCTGCAGGTGCTCCGGTTTCTCCAATCCAATCAGATCGCAGAGGGTCGGGTAGAGATCGATCAATTCGACCAGGGCTTCGGTGCTGCCCCGGGCGGTATCCATGCCCGGATGGCGAATGATCAAGGGCACCCGGGTGTCGACCTCGAAGTTGGTGTGCTTGCACCAGCTCGTGTGATCGCCCAACTTCCAGCCGTGGTCCGCCCAGAAAACCACGATGGTGTCCTCCGCGACCCCGGCCTTTTCCAGGGCTTCGAGAAGGACGCCCACATTCCGGTCCATATAGGAGACACAGGCATAGTAGCCGTGGATCAGTCGTCGGTTCAACTCGTCGGGAAAGTCGGCCGGAGTTCCCTGCTTGGGAATGTCGCTGTAGGATCGCAGCTCTCCCGCCGACCGGTTGCTCGCGTATTCAGGATATCCCGGAGGTATCCCCAGATTGGCGGGCATGGAAAAAGATTCCCGGGAATAAAGGTCCCAGTATTTCTTCGGCGCCACGAAAGGAAGATGGGGCTTGGTGAAACCGACCGCGAGAAAGAAGGGCTTATCGCCGGAGGACAGTTCCGCGATCTGCTCAGCGCCGGCGAGCGCGCGTTGTCCGTCGGCATGAACGTCGTCCCCCACGTCGGCAGCTTCCGTGGCCGGCCCTTTCTTTTTGCCGGTTCGGGGGCGGGCC
>CAZLUZ010000136.1:0-12690 GCA_964562825.1 uncultured Akkermansia sp. | reverse complement strand
GTGTGTGGGGCTTGTTGTTCTTACTCGCCTCTATGATTGCTTGATCGGAGTACTCCTGGCCTTCCACCATCACCCACTCCGTCCAGTTTTCCGGATCCACTCCGGGCCCCCCGGTGCCGTGGTAGACTTTGCCAAGCCCGACGGTGTGATAGCCGTTTGCCTTGAAATGCTGGTTCAGCGTGACGACTTCCGCCCAGCGCTTTCTCCAGTCGGTGACATGGAAGGTTCTCTCCCCGGTGAATCCCGGATACAGCCCGGTCATCAGGGACACGCGGCTCGCCCCGCATACGGCCTGGTTGCAGTAGGCCCGGTCAAAGCGAAGTCCCGTGGCGGCCAGTTCGTCGAGGTTCGGGGTCAGAGCCCGCGAGCCATAGCAACCCAATTCCGGTCTCAGATCGTCGACGGCGATGAACAGGATATTCGGGCGCTCCGCGGCGAACGCGGGTAGGGCGAGCAAGGAGAAGAGAAGGAGACAAGTGCGGCGCATGGGCGAATGTTTGCTCAACGCCGGAACGGGGTCAAGCGCGCACCCATGTCCGCAGATTCCGATTCGGGGCAAAAATCACCGGCAATCCTCGTGGAAGATGCGAAAGTCCAAGTCATGTTGATTCGAATCGCCGTCGTCGTGCTCTTCCCGCTGGCTTTTCTCCTCCTCCTGGCGCAGTGCTCCGGAGAACCGGATGCGTCGGCAGACCCGCAGGTGCGCAATACCGGAGCGGCCTAGGGTTCTCTCAGGGCGACGCCCTCATTCCGAGAGCATTTTCTCCATCTCCGCAAGCATGGCCGCCGCGTAGTCCCGGTCCACCGGTTCCGCGGCGAGATCCTCAAAGTTTGTCTCATCGACATCCGTCCGGTCCATCTCCCGGAGGAAGGAACTGGGCATGCACGGCACCTTGTCACCCCATTTCTTTCGCGAGTGGCACCAGGTGATGGTGAGACGCTCCATGGCCCGAGTGATCGCCACGTAGAGCAATCGCCTCTCCTCGTCACGGGTCCCCTCGTCGACGGATCGGGAGTGAGGCAGGATGCCCTCCTCCATCCCGATGATATGGCAGACGGGAAATTCGAGTCCTTTGGAGGCGTGCATGGTGATCAGGGAAACACCCGAGCCGGTCTTCTTCTCCTCGCGGTCCGCCATGAGAGCGACTCCGTCGAGAAAGCGTTGCAGACCGCGTCGTTTCCGTGCTGTGTGGGCGTGCATCGATTCGATCAGTTCGGCGAGATTGCGTCTTCGGTTTTCCGCCTCCTGGGGTTTGGCGCAGGTTCGCACCAGGAAGTGCTCGTAATCGATCTCGTCGATGAGTTCCTCGGTCATCTCGGCGTAGTTTGCCGAGGCGGTGTTGGCCCTGTCGGCATAGCGAAGGACGAGTTCGACGAAAGCCTCCAGGGCAGACCGGGCTCGGCCGGAGCAATCGGCGAGAAAATCGGGATGCTGCATCGTCTCGAAAATGCTGATGCGACGGTCGATACTGAACTGCGTGGCCAGGCCGATGGTTCCCGCCCCGATGCCGCGCGGCGGGGCGTTGACCACACGCAGCAGGCTGACGTCGTCCGATGGGTTCACCAGCAGGCAGAGATAGCTGAGGATGTCCTTGACCTCCCGGCGCTCGAAGAAGCTCTGGCCCCCGATGACACGATAAGGGATCTCCTTCTCCCGCAGTTGTTCCTCGACGACCCGCGACTGGTTGTTGGTGCGGAAGAGGATGGCGAAGTCCTCCCAACGGCGGTGTTCCAGCTTCTGCGCCTGGAGAATTTCCCCGACGACCCATTCGGCCTCGGTCTCCGCGTCGGGCATGGAGGCGATGCGAACCCGGTCGCCGTCGCCCCGGGCGCTCCAGAGGGTCTTCTCGCGGCGGTCGCGGTTGTGCCGGATCACGCTGTTGGCCAGTCGGAGCACCCGGTTGGTCGAGCGGTAGTTCTCCTCCAGCTTGACCACCACCGGATCGGGAAAGAAACGCTCGAAATCGAGGATGTTCGAGATGTCGGCCCCGCGCCAGCCGTAGATGCTCTGGTCGTCGTCGCCGACGACACAGATGTTGCGTTCCTCACCGACCAACTGCCTGAGGAGTTCCATCTGGAGGTGGTTGGTGTCCTGAAACTCGTCGACCATGATGAAGCGGTAGTGCTTGCGCCAGCTCTCCCGCAGGTCGGGATTCTCCCGCAAGGCCCGCACCGCCAGGATGAGGAGGTCGTCAAAATCCACCGCATTGAGTTGCTTCAGCTCGGTCTGGTAGGTGCGGTACACATCGGCGAGGAGATCGTCGTCCTCACCGATCGGGGTGCCCCGGTTCTTCGCCTGACTGATCAACGAGTTGGCCACCTTGGCGTCGAGTTTTTCGTTTTTTCCGCCCTTTCGCACGATGATCTGTTTGAGCAATCCGAGCTGATCGCTCTGGGTGTAGATGGAGAAATTCTTCTTGTAGCCGAGCCGCTCGATCGCACGGCGCAGGATGCGCACACACAGACTGTGGAAGGTGCAGAGGGTCGCCTCGTCGGCCGCCTTGCCCCGCACCATGGCGGAGACCCGTTCCCGCATTTCGTTGGCCGCCTTGTTGGTGAAAGTGACGGCCAGAATTTCGCGCGCCGGAATCTTCTGGTCCAGCATCGCGGCGATCCGAGTGGTGATGACCCGGGTCTTGCCCGTCCCCGCCCCGGCGAGGATGAGCACGGGACCGTGGATCTGTTCCACGGCCTGACGCTGGGCTGCGTTCAGGCCGGCAAAGCCCTTGACCATGACACGAAGGTGTGAAGCCGGGCCCGGGATCAGCGGATCAGGCGCCAGTTTAGAGCATAGCGGAAAGGCTGACCGTCGTTTGCCTTGATCGTAGCCTGGATGACCCAGATGAGGTTGAGGACGACCATGACAGCGGTGATCAGCCAGGTGATGCAGGCGGCAATGCCGATCAGACCCGTCACGCTCACCACGATGAAGGTGAGGATGCCGAAGTTGAGCGATTCTCTGGCGTGTTCTCCGACATAGGGGCTGTTGTCCTTTTTCAGCAGATAGACGACGAGCGGTCCGACCACGTAGCCGACCCCGCTGGTAAAGATTCCGGAAAGATTGAGGAGGTGCCCGAGCATACCCCAGGTCTTCTCGTCTTTTGCCTGCATCGTGCCGGCTCCGAGCGCGGGGAACCCGAGCCCGGACGGGCCGGACGGGGTGGGTGCCTGGGACTGACTTTGCGGGGATGGGTTTGCGGGGATCGGTTCTCCCGGATGAGGAGAGGGACTTTCCGGTTCGTGCGGATCAGGAGTCATCAGGCTGTTTTACGCCGAAACGGATGCCTTTTCAAGAGCGCCGGCGTTACAAATAATCGGTGGGATCGTAATGCCCGGAAAGCTGAAACGCTTCCTTCCGCTCCACGCAGGTGCCGCATTTTCCACAGTGGCGCTCGCCTCCCTTGTAGCAGGACCACGTTCGGGAAAAGTCCACGCCCAGCTCGAATCCCCGGCTGGCGATGTCCTCCTTGCGCAGGTCGATGAAGGGCCGCAGCAGATGGATCCGGGCGTAGGTTCCCGCCTCGATCGCGGCGGCCATGGGGTCCATGAATTCGGATCGGCAGTCGGGATAGATGGCGTGATCTCCGGAGTGGGCGGCGATGACCACGCCGGCGGCGTCGACGCTTTCGGCGAATCCGGCGGCGATGGAGAGCATGATGCCGTTGCGGAAAGGCACCACGGTCTGTTTCATGTTCTCCGCCTCGTAGTGCCCCTCGGGGATCTCTCCTCCGCTGCGCAGCAGATCGCTCCGGAAACACTCGTCGATGAACCGGAGCGGTATGGTCCGATGCGGCACTTCCAGAGCCTCGCATTGTTCCCGGGCGAAGGGAATCTCCCGGTGGTTGTGTTTGGCCCCGTAGTCGAAACTCAACCCGGCAACGACCCGGTGTTCCGTGCGGGCGTGGTGCAGTGCCACCACCGAGTCCATGCCTCCGCTGACCAGCACCACCACCGTCATGACGGCCCGTTCTGGGGATGATGCGCCTCGGTGGTCAGGCGGATGCCGCCACGGGGAGAGAAGGCTCCCCGCACCGTCATGCTCCGGGGAGCACAGGCCGCGACGAGATCGTCGAGCAAACGGTTGACCACCACCTCGTTGAAGGCGGCGATATTGCGAAAGGAAGCCAGGTAGAACTTGAGCGATTTGGTCTCGATACAGAGTTGGTCGGGCACGTAGCGGATGTGGATGCGAGCCGTGTCGGGCTGGCCGGTCACCGGGCAGAGAGAACTGAACTCGGGGTATTCGAGCTCGATGATGTAGTCCCGATCCGCATTGCGGTTGGGAAAGGTTTCCAGTTTGGCCTCGTCGGGGTGTTGGGGCAGGCGGTGTTCGCTCCGCCCCAGGAGGGTCAGATCGGAGAGAGGGGAGGAGGGTTCACTCATCGGTTTTCGGAAATGCAGGGAGGGCTCCGTTTTGGGGGGAAATACGATACTGCGGAACTCCCGGAGAGTCGAACGGGCAATTCGCGGCACCGAAAAGGGAACGAATGGGGACGGCGGCCCATCTTTCTTTTGACATTTTCCCAAAATCGAATTTGTTACCGGCCCGCTTAAAAGGAGGAGATCATGGCAGTTCCCAAGAGACGCACATCCAAGATGAAAAAACGGCTTCGTCGATCCGGCAATCGCTGGCGCGCGCAGAAGCTCAACGTCTGCTCGGAGTGTGGCAGTGCGGTCAAATCTCATTGCGCCTGCTCCTCGTGCGGGTACTACAACGGCCGCCAGGTGCTGGTCGTTGAGGACTTCTAAGCGGCGGTCTTTTGCGCCCAGCCGCCTTTGCGGAAGCCTTTCTTTTCTCCAAGGGAGGGTCGGATTTACCGATGCTGGGGAAGTCCTCGTTTTTCCGACCAAGGCACCGACATTCGGCCAATTTTGCAGGCCTCTAACTGGGCTCGTCGCACTCCACTCAAAAGTTGCATCCCACCTCCTCTTGTTCCTTGGTGAAGGGTTTTTGCCAAAATGAAGATTGCACTCGATGCGATGGGTGGCGACAAGGCTCCCCAGGTCACGATAGAGGGCGCCGCTGCCGCGCTTGAAGAGTTCGGAGATCGTTTGGAGAAGCTGATTCTCGTCGGCGACGAAAGAGTGATCGAGGAGGAATTGCGGAGAATCTCCTACGCCCACAGCAAGTTTGAAATTCACCACGCCTCCCAGACGGTGGCCATGGAAGAATCTGCGGTAAAATCGCTCCGGGAGAAGAAGGATTCCTCCATCAGCGTCTGCGCCGATCTCGTCAAGGAGGGCATTTGCGACGGCATGGTCAGTGCGGGAAACACCGGGGCTGCAGTGGCCGCCGCCACGGTGAAACTCCGCTATCTGCCCGGGGTGGAAAGAGCCGGGATCGCATCTGCCCTGCCCAACGAACTCGGCCCTTGCAACATCATCGACGCCGGTGCCAACGTCGAGGCGAAACCGTCGCACCTGCTCCAGTATGCCATCATGGGCAGCGTCTACGCCGAACACGTCCAGGGAAAAAAAGATCCCGTGGTGGGCCTGATGTCGGTGGGAGAGGAGGATTCCAAGGGCACCGATTTCACCCGTGAAGTTTTCTCGCTGCTCAAGAACTCGGGTCTGAACTTCCGGGGTAACGTCGAGGGACACGATCTCTTCGAATCGAAACTCAACGTGGTGGTGTGCGACGGTTTTGTCGGCAACATCATCCTCAAATCCTGCGAGGCCACCGCCAGCATCATGTTCAAGTGGCTGAAGAGGGAAATCAAGATGACTCCCCTCCGCCAACTCGGTGCGCTCCTAGCCAAGGATGCCTTCCTCGCCGCCAAAGACCGCGGCAACCCGGAAATCTACGGGGGCAGTCCGCTCCTCGGTCTCAACGGGGTCGTCATCATCGCCCACGGATCGAGTTCGTCCACGGCGATCAAAAACGCCATCAGGGCCGGGGTCGAGGGCGTGGATCACCGAATCAACCCCTTGATCGAGGAAGCGATTGCCCGAACCGCCCGGCTATTGTAGGTATTCGGATTTGTCCAAGATGAATCGGTCAGCCTCCACTTCACATCCCGTGCGGATCGCAGGTACGGGGAGCTATCTCCCGGAGCGGATCCTTACCAACCAGGATCTGGAAAAGATGGTGGACACCTCGGACGAGTGGATCACGACCCGGACGGGCATCAAGGAGCGACGGATTGCGGCGGATGACCAACCCACCAGCGAGCTGGCGACCCGGGCGGCGGAAAAGGCGCTGGAACAGGCCGGCCTCCGAGGCGAGGACCTCGAGTTGATCATTGTCGCGACGATCACCCCGGACACCCTGACCCCGGCCACGGCCTGCTACGTTCAGGAAAATTTGGGAGCCAAGGGCGCCATCGCCCTGGATATTTCGGCGGCGTGTTCCGGCTTTCTCTACGCCATGGAGATCGCGCGCAATTTCCTCTCTTCGGGAGGGCTCCGCAACGCACTCATCGTGGGGGCGGAAAAATTGAGCGCTTTCGTCAACTGGAACGACCGCAACACCTGCGTTCTCTTTGGAGACGGCGCCGGCGCAGCAGTGCTGCTGCCCTCGGACAATGGCCACGGCCGCATCCTCGCCACCCATCTGGGGACCGATGGCGCGCAGACGGCACTCCTCAGCATCCCCGGCGGTGGTTCGAACTGCCCCATCACCGAGGAAAATGCCGAGGACAGACTCGCTACGCTGGCGATGCAGGGCAGGGAGGTCTTCAAGCAGGCGGTCAACGCCATGCGGCGGGCCGCGGAACATGCCATCGAAGCAGCGGGTCTCGTCCCCTCGGAGATCGACCTCGTCATACCGCATCAGGCGAATCTCCGCATCATCGATGCGATCGTCGACCGCCTCGAGATCTCCGGGGATCGCGTCTATGTCAACCTGGATCGTTACGGCAACACCTCGGCCGCGGCGGTGGCCATCGCCCTCGACGAGGCGCATCGCGAGGGCCGCATCAGCGAAGGGGACAACGTGCTCCTGGTCGCCTTCGGGGCCGGTTTGACCTGGGCCAGCGCGGCGATACAGTGGTAGCCCATGCCCCTCCTCGCCGAGAGTTCTTTCTCCCTCGCCTATCCCACCGCTCTGGCTCTCCTCCTGCTTATCCCGGTTCTCGCCGTGCTCCGGGGCAGATCGGGCCGAGACGGGGCGGTCACCTTCTCTTCGCTGCATATCCTGCGCCGCATGGGGGTCGTGGCCAAGTCCCGGGTCGGCGGGTTCCGCCTCTTCTGCCTCCTCGCCGCCATCTCCGCCGCGATCCTCGCCCTGACCCGTCCGCAGATGGTGAATCGGCAGGAGTTGATCACCGACAGCGGCATCGAGCTGATACTCGCCATCGACGTGTCGCGGTCCATGCAGGCGGAAGATTTTCGCATCGAGCGGAATCGGGCCAATCGTCTCCAGGCGGCGAAAAAGGTGACGCGCGACTTCATCAGGGGCCGTCAGACGGACCGGATCGGCATCATCGCCTTCGCCGGACGGCCCTACCTGGCCAGCCCGCTCACCCTGTCCAAGGAGTGGCTCGAGGGACCCTACGGACTGGGCCGCGTCCAGATCGGGCTGGTCGAGGACGGCACCGCGATCGGCTCGGCCATCGCCGCGGCGGCGAAGCGCCTCGACCGACGGGAAGCGAGAAGTAAGGTCATCGTCCTGCTGACCGACGGAAAGAACAACTCAGGCAAGTTGAATCCGATCGAGGCGGCCAAACTGGCGCGGACGCTCGGGATCAAGGTCTACACCATCGCGGTGGGCACTTACGGAGACCACGTGGTGCAAACGCCCCGTGGTCCCACCCGACTCCGCGAGGAGTATGATGAGGAGACGCTGAAGGAGATCGCGCGTATCGCCGAGGGGCGGTTTTTCCGGGCCCAGGATACCGGCAGTCTGCAGAAGATATTCGACGAGATCGATCGGATGGAGAAAACTGAAGTGAAGAGACGCGTCATCGTCGAGGCCGAGGAGTTGTTCGTCTGGCCGGCTTTGGTTTCGCTGGTTTTCGGCTTGATCAGCCTGATCGGCGGAGAGACGTTCTGGCGCCGGTTTCCCTGATCGATGACCTTTGCCAATCCAGCCTGGTTGGGGGCCCTGTTCCTCCTTCTTCCTCTGATCGGCCTGCGGGTGCTCTCCCAGGCACGCAGTCGCCGAAGTCTGGAGGGACTGGTGGCAGCACGGCTTTATCCCAGTCTGGTTCGGGGCTCGAGCCAGCTGCGGCACTGGCTCTCTTTCTCTTTTCTCCTGGCTGGACTCGCCGGCGTCGTGGTGGCGATGGCACGTCCCCAGTGGGGTTACGAGGAGGTGGAATCCTATAGCGAGGGACGGAGCCTGATTCTCGCCATCGATACCTCTCGCAGCATGCTGGCCACGGACCTCGTGCCCAACCGGCTGGAAAGGGCCAAGTTGGCGGCTCGCGATATCGTCGACAGCCTGCCGCAGGACAGGATAGGGCTCATTGCCTTTGCCGGCCGAGCCTTTCTCCAGGCTCCGCTGACGACGGATCATCTCGCCGTCATCGAATCGATCGACCAGATCGACACCGAGATCATCCCACGCGGGGGAACAAATCTGACCGCGGCGGTCCAGTTGGCTCTGAAGACCTTTGGGGAATCCTCCTCGGACCAGAACGCCCTGATTCTCTTTTCGGACGGCGAGGCCCTCGAAGGTCAGGGGGCGGTGCAGTCGATCAAGGAATTGGCCGATCGCGAGTCGATGATCGTGATCACCATCGGAGTGGGCACGGAGCAGGGCTCGATCATTCCCGAACCCGGCCCCGACGGTCGTCCCCAGGAAGGCGTGTTCATCCGCGATGCCGACGGTCAGGTCGTCCGGTCGCGGCTCGATCCGGTGGCCCTGCGCCGGCTTGCCACCGGCGGAGGGATGTATATTCAATTGGGAGATCGAGCCTCCCTGACCCGGGTGGTCCGGGTGATCACCGAGAATCTGACCAAGAGCCGCGAAGCGGACGAGGCGAAAAAGCGTCCCATCGAGCGGTTCATGTGGCCTCTCGGAATCGGGGTTTTCCTTCTCATCCTCGCCCATCTCGTGCCCCTGCTGTTTTTCGGCAGGCGCCCCACACCCCGCCTGGCGAAGGCACCTTCGCCCGGGGCGAAGTCACTTTCCGTCGCGTTGGTCGTGCTCTTCGCAGGGCTGTCGCTTCCGCTGGCGTCACGCGATTCTCGTGACGCCTGGTCCGACCTGGTTGAGGAGGATTTTGAGGCTGCTCTGGAGAAGTTTGAGTCCTCGCTGAAGAACGAGCGCCTTTCCGGACGGGAGCGGACCGCGATCCACCTCGGGATCGGGTCTTCGGCCTACCGGCTCGGAGACTACGAACGGGCGGCGAAGGCCTACGGGGAAGCCCTGATCCGGCCGGACCGGCGAACCCGCGAACAGGCCCACTACAACCTGGGAAACACCCTCTTCCGGCGGGGGGAAATGACGCTGACGCCGCCGCCGGGAGATCCCGAGGCGCCCGCTGCGGTCGAGGTGGACGAGAAAACGAGGGAAGCCGCCCTCCGCCAGTGGAGAGGAGCGCTGGAGCACTACGAGGCAGCCCTGGCCCTGAATCGGGAGAATGCCGACGCCGAGCACAACATCGAGGTGGTCCGGGAACGGATTCGGCAGTTGGAGGAGGAAATGCAACAGCAAGAGCAACAGCAAGAGCAGCAGCAACAGGATCAGCAGGACCAGCAGCAACAGGATCAGCAGCAACAGGACGAGCAGCAACAAAACCAGCAACAGCAGGATAACCAGCAGCAACAGCAGCAGGAAGACCAGCCTCGGGACGAGGAAGAGGGAGATGACGGCGAAGATCGGGCGGACCAGGAAAGTGAAGGAGGTGACGGCGAGCGGGGGGAGCCCCGAGAAGAAGAGCCAGAAAACAATGGGGGCAGCGATTCCTCGGAGGAGGGGAAGAACGAGGGGGAACCGGAGTCGCCTCAGGAAAGCGGCGAGGGCGAGTCGTCCGAGCCGCCTCCGGGCGGCAACGAACCGGTGGAGCAGCCGCCGGATCCCGGCGACGGGGAGCTCAGTGCCGCGCCCGGTGGAGAGCAGCCTCCCCCCGACCGGAGGGAATCACCCGGTGAACAGGTCAATTCCGAGACGGGCTATTCTCCCTCGGAGGCCCGGCAACTGATCGAGGCCCTGGCCGATGAGGACGGCGAATTGCGTCCGGTCTATCCGCGTCCTTTTCAGGCGGAGAAATTCAAAAATTGGTAGTTGGAATGATGAGTAGGATAGTTTGCTTTTTTCTCGCCCTGGCCGCTGCGGCAGTGCCAGATTCAACCGGGGCTCAAGACGGTGCTTCTTTCACCGCGATGGTGGCGAATCCGCGCATTCCTCTCGGCGAAGTCGGAGCCCTGGAGTTGAAGGTGGTGGGCGGCGAACCCGAAATGGTGCCGCGGACGATCGAGGTGCCGGGCCTGGAGATCACCTATTCCGGGAAGCAGTTCCACGAGCAGTCCACGGTGATCAATGGCCGGGCATCGATCAAGCTGATCCACACCTACTACTACCGAATCGAGGGAGATCAGCCGGGTGAGTACGAGATCCCCTCCCTCTCCGTCACGGTCAACGGGGAGACGCTGCGGAGTTCGCCGGTGAAACTGCAGATTTTGGGCCAGAATTCGCTCAAACTCTCCAGCGCGGGTCCCCGGTTCGGCATCCTTTCCGTTCCGAAAACGGACATTTACGTGAATGAGATCGTGCCGGTGGACGCGTCGGTTTACGTGGAGGGACGCCACTCCATCCACAGCGTGAACGGGGCGGAGTTGAAGCACGAGAGTTTTGTGATCAAGCGATTCCAGAAAGTGGATACCGAGGTGGTCGACATTCGGGCGGGGATCTACACGCGGGCCCGCCTGCCCACCACCATCTTCGCGCTCAAGCCGGGAACCCACGAACTGGGGCCGGCCTCGATCACGGTGAAGGTCGTGGAAAATTCCTCCCGGTTTTCCATGCCCAGTTTCTTTACCCAACTGCGCCTTCGCACCGTGCGCTCCGATGCCGTCGGATTGAATGTCAGGCCGCTTCCCAGCGGTGCTCCCGACAGTTTTTCCGGTGGAGTCGGTTCCTTCGAGATGGAGGCTCAGGCCAACCCGACCCGGGTCAAGGTGGGCGATCCGATATCCCTGCAGTTCACGATCAGGGGGACGGGAAATTTCGAGACCATGGGGGCGCCGATCATGCCTGACCTCGATCCCGCAGTATGGAAAACCTACGATCCGAAGAAGGAGCTGCGGACCGAGTCCGATGGAACGAGTCAAGGACTCTGCGAGTTCTCCCAGGTTCTCATTCCCCTGAAGGAGGTGGATGAGATCCCCCCCTTCGAGCTGACTTTCTTCGACCCGGCGGTCGATCAGTATGTCACTCGGCGCACCCTTCCCACCCGTCTCGTGGTGGAGCCGGACAATTCACCCACTGTGGCCGGGATGCCGGTAGGCCCGTCGATGGGCGGAACCGGGGGGGGCTCCGTGTCCGCGCCCGTTCCTTCGGCGGAGTTCCCCGACATTCTCCACATCCGGAAGGATCGTCCGAGATGGAGAAGCTACTCCGCCTCGGGACGGCCTCCGGTGGTGACCTGGTTGACCAATGCGGTGCTGGGGGTGCTTTTCTTCGGACTGATCGGGGTGAGCACCTACCGACGCATGCGCAGAGCGCGGGCGGAGAAGCCCAGGGAAACCGGCCCGGTGACCTTCCGGGCGGCGGCGGCGGTGATTCGTCCGGGGATGGAGCGCGCCCGCTTTTACCGCGCCTCCCGCCAAGCGTTGGAACTGTGGGAGCGGGAGAACCGGGATGCTCCCGAGGACGTGCGGCGCGTGGTGCGGGAACTGAAGGAGAAAAGCGAGACGGTCCTCTATGGCGAGCGCGGCGAGACGCTCTCGGCCCAGACTTCCGTGGAAGAGGCGGATCGCTTTCTCAAGGTGATACAGCGGCTCAATCGCTGATCAAAGCCGGTGTCCCAGCTTTTCCTTCTTGGTCTTCAGGTATTTTTCGTTGTGCGGGTTGGCCTCAGATTGGATGGCCACCTGTTCCACGATTTCGAGGTCGTGTCCTTCCAGACCGACAACCTTTCTCGGGTTGTTCGTCATGAGACGGATTTTTCTCACCCCGATGTCGTGAAGGATCTGGGCACCGATACCGTAGTCGCGGAGGTCCGGGGGAAAGCCCAGTTTTTCGTTTGCCTCCACCGTGTCGAGACCGCCCTCCTGCAGGCGGTAGGCGTGGATTTTGTTGACCAGGCCGATGCCCCGGCCCTCCTGCCTCATGTAGACGAGGACGCCCAGCCCCTCCCGATCGATGCGGGCGAGGGCGGTGTGGAGTTGGCTGCCGCAATCGCAGCGGCGTGACCCGAAGACGTCGCCGGTCAGGCATTCGCTGTGAACCCGGACCAGGGTTGGGGAATCGGCCCGGATATCCCCTTTGACCAATGCGAGGTGATGTTCCGCGGGGTCGAGACGGCTCACGTACAGGTAGAGATCAAAGGTGCCGAAATCGGTCGGCATTTCAATTTTCTCGACCCGTTCGACAAGTTTTTCCCGCGACCTCCGGTAGCGGATAAGCGAAGCGATCGTGCCGACACGCAGGCCGTGCTTGCGGGCGAAGGTAAACAACTCGGGGAGTCGAGCCATGGTGCCGTCCTCGTTGAGGATCTCGCAGATGACCGCGGCGGGGTGGAGCCCGGCCATGCGGGCCAGGTCGCCCGAGGCCTCGGTGTGACCCGCCCGCCGCAGCACGCC
>CAZLUZ010000135.1:0-14197 GCA_964562825.1 uncultured Akkermansia sp. | reverse complement strand
CGCCAGAGCGTGGCCCCTCCCGCAACGCACCACCTTCTGGCGAAGGCGGCTACATTACCGTGCCCACGAGAACATGGCCCATCTCCCACCGTCCACCTTCTGGCGAAGGCGGCTACATTACCGCGACCACGAGAACATGGTCCATCTCGCAACGCACCACCTTCTCCGCGAAGGCCCTATGTAGCCGCGCTCGCCAGAGCGTGGCCCCTCCCGCAACGCACCACCTTCTCCGCGAAGGCCCTACGTAGCCGCGCTCGCCAGAGCGTGGTCCCTCCCGCAACGCCCACCTTCTGGCGAAGGCGGCTACATCACCGCGCTCGCCAGAGCGTGGCCCATTGCCAACCGGGGTTTATTTCTTCCAGGGGAAGGCTTTTGCTGCATGGAGAACTTTTTCTGTAACCTCACCCCACCAAGGCGGGTTTCCTCTCACGACAGCGTTTCCCCCCAGTTCATGAAAACCACGCCCCCCATCCTTTTGCTCCCCCTGCCCTCGATCGTATCAACCTCCAGCGCGGAGCCACTCACCGCTCCGGGCCAATGGACTCGATGCGTCGAGACGCGACTTCTCAACCACGCAGGCCTGTCCATCCCGGTCTTTGGTGACCGGTAAAGCGGCGGAACCTGCGGGGAGGTTGGACCCTCGCAACGAGCAACCCCTGAATTCGCTGCGCCGATTTGCCATGCGCAACTTTCGTTTTCTCCTCGTCTCCTCGATCCTGCTCGCCGGCGTCGTGCAGTTATGGTGGTTCTTCCTGCGGTCTCCCCTTCATGCCGAAACGGGTAGCGATGACGAGACTGAGGCGGCGGAGAGGCAGACGGGACCTCGACCACTGGCGCAAAACGCCGCCCCTGGGAACGGCGCCAACGCCGGCGCTCCCCTGTCGAGACCAGAGCCCCTGCTCGACCGGGAACAGACCCTGGCCGACGTCCTGGAGGAAATCGGCGACCTCGGCGCTCCGGGGAACCGGGAGCGAGTCGTCGCTCGGATGCGTGAGATCGAAGAGGCAAAACGCCTCGAGGTCGAGAGGGAGGCCCGCCAGCGCGGCCTGCCGCTCCGCCTCGAAGGACCGCGCGGACGCATCCAGCAATTGATCGGCTTCGAGAACGGCAGACCCGTCTACCTCAGCACGCACAACAGCAATGCGGCCGTCAGCACCGGCGCCGATATTCTGCGCGACACCCCCTATTCGCTCGATGGCTCCGGGCTCACCGTGGGGGTATGGGATGGCGGCAGCGTTCGCGCCAGCCATCAGGAATTTGCCAGCGGTTCCCGGGTAACGGTGCTGGACGGGTCGGTCTCCATCGACCACGCCACTCACGTCGCCGGCACCATCGCCGCCGCCGGGGTGACCGCGAGCGCCCGGGGCATGGCGCCATCGATCCGGGTCGACAGCTACGACTGGAATGGCGACTTGTCGGAAATGACGGCCCGAGCCGCCGCCGCTCCCGGAGAGCCGGGCATGCTCTACCTGTCGAATCACAGCTATGGATTCGTCAGCGGTTGGAACTTCGTGGGCGGGGCTGGGTCTCCCGCCCGGACTTGGGAATGGTATGGAAACGGCACGACCTCCTCGGACTACGAGCACGATTTCGGCCGCTACCATCGCTCCTCCCGCGACAGCGATGCCCTCGCCTTCAGCGCACCCTACTTTCTCATGTTCCGCAGCGCGGGGAACGACCGGTCCGACAACCCGACAGACGGACAAACCGTGGCGCTTTCCCCGGGGAGTTCCTCGGTGGTGAGCTACGATGCCTCCGCCCAACCTTCCGGCGACGGATTCTACCGGGGCGGATTTGAAAACATCGGCTTCGATGCGGTGGCAAAAAACGTTATCACGATCGGCTCGGTGAGTGACGCGGTGAGCAATGGCACCCGCGATCCCGCCAGGGCCGGGGTAAGCGTCTTCTCGGCGTGGGGGCCGACGGACGATGGGCGTATCAAACCGGACGTGGTGGCCAACGGGGAAACTCTCTACTCCTCACTGAATGGCAGCAACACCGCCTACGGGACTTTCAGCGGCACCAGCATGGCCACTCCCAATGCGCTCGGCACCGCTGCCCTGCTGGTGCAGGAATACGAAAACCTCTTCGCGGGCGGGGCGATGCGGTCCAGCACCCTGAAAGCCCTCCTGATTCACACGGCGGACGACTTGGGAAATGCGGGCCCGGACTACAAACACGGTTGGGGTCTGGTCGATGGGGTCGAGGCGGTCGATCTCCTTCGCGACCACGCGGAGAATCCCCTCAAGACGCGCCTCACCGAGGGATTAATCACTCCGGCGTCAGGAATCACCTACCACGATTTCATCTGGGATGGCGTTTCCCCCATTCGGGTGACCCTCTGCTGGACCGATCCGGCGGGCGCCTCCACCAACACGAACGACCTGCGCACGGCGCGGTTGGTCAACGATCTCAACCTCACGGTCATCGATCCGGAAGGCAACGAACAGTTTCCCTACGTCATGCCGTTCGTGGGAGACTGGTCCGAGAGCGCTCTCGATCTGCCCGCGACCACCGGGGTGAACATGGTCGACAACGTGGAGCAGGTCTTTCTCCCCACCCCATCGGCCCCGGGGGTGTATCGCTGCGCCGTGAGCTTCGGCGGGACGCTCTCGGGAGACCAACAGCACTATTCGCTTCTCATCAGCGGGTCCGCCAACGAGGCTCCACCGCCGCCGCCCCTGGCGATCACCGAAGTCGATCCGGCCAACGTCCTCCCGAGCCTGGTCACCCTCGATATTCGGGGCAGTGGTTTCGAGGAAGGGACCACCGTCGTGCTGTCCCGGGCGGATCGGACCGATATACCTGCGGAAAGCCTCCTCCTGAACAGCAGCACCAGCCTGACCGGTCAATTCGACCTCGCCGGGGCAGAACCCGGTTCCTGGAGTATTCGAGCCACCAACCCAGACGGTGAGAGCTTTACCCTGACCGATGGCCTGACCATCTCCGGTGCCATCTGGAGCGAGACCTTCGAGGGAGATCTCACCGGCTGGACGACGGACCCCCTCTTCGGCAGCAATTCCTGGGGGGTAACTTCGACGAAAAGTCAGAGTCCCACCCAATCGGCTTTTGCCCCCGGGCCCGGAGTGAAGACGACCACCGCACTGACGAGTCCATCGATTGCGGTCCCGGCGGGCGCCACGGACCTCCAGTTTCGCTTCTGGCATGCTTTCAATCTCCAGAGCACGCTCGACGCGGGTCGTCTCGAGTTTTCCATCGACGGTGGCACGTGGTTTGACGTGGAGGCCACCGGCTCCGGTGCTTCGTTCGCCAGCAATGGCTACAATGCCGTGGTAAGCAGTGGGGGCTTCGCCTTTTTTCGCAACGACTTCGCCGGCCTGCCCGCCTGGTCGGGAAACAGCAACGGATTCATCGAAACCGTGGTCAACCTCACGGACACGGCGAAGTTCGCGGGGCGCAACCTGCGGGCGAGGTGGGTTTTGGCAACCAACGGGTTTGTCGTCAGTGAGGGCTGGTATATCGACAGCATCTCGTTGACCGGAGGCGGTGATCAAACCAACGCGCCTCCTTCCATCACCTCGGAGGCCACCTCGGCAGCGGCGGAAACCGCGACCGATGGGGATGGAATCGTATTCCAAATCGTTCGCGGCCAGGAGATCGCCGTGAGCGTGGCCGCCGATGATGATGGAGGCGAACCCGCACTCGACTACACCTGGAGTGGCAGTCCACTCACCGGCGGCGTCCCCCCTTCCTTCGGAGTCAACGGGAGCAACGGCGCCAAGGACAGCACCGCCCTGTTCGAGGTGGCGGGCGATTACCTGCTCACGGTCACGGTCACGGACGCCCAGGGCCTCGCCGCCAGCAGCAGCGTCAACCTGCGGGTGGTGGCCACGGAATCGGAGGTCAGCGTCACTCCCGGCAGCGCCAGCGTCACGGTCGGGGGACAACAGGCCTTCGCCGCCGCCCTTCTCGATCAATTCGGCCAACCCTTCACCCCGCAGCCCGCTTCTTTTCTCTGGGAACTCAGCGGCGGAGGCACCATCGATGCGGAGGGGGTGGTCACGGCCGATGCCGCCGGTGACCTGTTTGTCGTCACCGCCACCAACGGTTCTCTTTCGGGCATCGCCAACCTGACGGTGAACCCGGCATCCGCGTCGGTCGAGATCAGCAATCTGTCTCAGACCTTCGACGGCTCGCCCAAACCGGTCACGGTCGACACCGTCCCCCCCGGACTCGATGTCGCCGTGACCTACGACGCCTCCCCGGTGATTCCGGTCGAGGTGGGCAGCTATGCGGTGGAGGCGGTGGTAATGGACCCGAATTTTCAGGGTTCCGGACAGGCCGTCCTGGTCATTGTGGCTCCGCCCGATCCTTTCGGCACGTGGGCACTGGAAAACGATCTCGAGGGCGATGACGCCCTGCCCGACGCCGACCCGGAGGGCGACGGAACGGTCAACCTGCTCGAGTTTGCCACTGGGATGAACCCGCAGGCCAACGACAATCTCCCGATCGAGATGACGCGGAACGAGGATCATCTCGATTTCACTTATGAGCGGAACAAGGAGGCCGGAGATCTGGTTTTTTCGGTGGAATGGACGGACGACCTGTCGTCTCCGGATTGGAGTGAGGAGGGAGTTGGTGATCCCGTCGTGGTGGCGGACAATGGCGCGACCGAGCGAATCAGGGTCATGGTCCCGGCGGGCGCGGGAGTAGAGCGTCGCTTCGTGAGGCTGGAGGTAAGAGGGACAGATCCGACCCCGGACGATGTCCCGTAGCCCCTACGTAGCCGCGCTCGCCAGAGCGTGGTCCCTCCCGCAACGTCCACCTTCTGGCGAAGGCGGCTACATTTCAAACCGGCGCTCGCCAGAGCATGGCCCATCTCGCCACGCCCACCTTCTGGCGAAGGCGGCTACATCACCTCGACCACGAGCACATGGCCTATCTCCCACCGACCACCTTCTCGCGAGGCCCTATGTAGCCGCGCTCGCCAGAGCGTGGACCATCTCGCTGCGCCCACCTTTTCCCCGAAGCCCCTGCGTACCCGCGCTCGCCAGAGCGTGGTCCATCTCCCTCCGACCACCTCCTCACGAAGCCCCTACGTAGCCGCGCTCGCCAGAGCGTGGCCCATCTCGCAACGCCCACCTTCTCCCCAAAGCCCCTGCGTAGCCGCGCTCGCCAGAGCGTGGCCCATCTCGCAACGCCCACATTCTCGCGAAGGCCCTACGTAGCCGCGCTCGCCAGAGCGTGGCCCCTCCCACAACGCCCACCTTTTGGCGAAGGCGGCTACATCACCGCGACCACGAGAGCGTGGCTCATCTCGCCACGCCCACCTTCTGGCGAAGGCGGCTACATTTCAAACCCGCGCTCGCCAGAGCGTGGCCCATCTCGCAACGCCCACCTCCTCACGAAGCCCCTACATACCCGCGCTCGCCAGAGCGTGGCCCCTCCCGCAACGCACCACCTTCTCACGAAGCCCCTACGTACCCGCGCTCGCCAGAGCGTGGCCCACCTCGCCACGCCCGCCTGCTCACGAAAGCGGCTACCGTATCGCCCCCCTCCGGACCCAAAGAAATCCGGGGGGAGCTTCACAAACGCGAGACCCTTCCTACTCGGCGAGCCTGACTCGGACGAAAATCTCGCTGGGTACCACAGGCCCTTCAATCGCACCGTTGCCCTGAACCATTTCCGTGCCGTCTCCGTTGTCCTGGATCACACTTTCCGTGATCGTGACGGTAATCTCTCCGTTCGACGCTCCGCTGGCCTGCCAACCGACCAGGTCGGTGGACCACTCGAAGGTGCCGGTGACCCCCGTTGCGTTCTGGTTGCGCTGGAATCCGAAGGTAAAATCCTCTCCGTCGAAGAAGGTCGGATCGATCGCCGGAATGCTGCCCACATCGTTCAGATCAAACCCGAAGAAAAACTCCACCAGGTTAGGAACATCGTCTCCATCGGCATCATCGCCCGCACCGCGCTTGTCGGGGTCCGCGATGTTGTTGAAGAAATAGTCCTGAGACGCGGCATCCGCGATGGTGGCGGAAGCACTCGCATTCGCCCCGAGGTCATAATCGGCCGTGTCGACCACGCCGATGATGACCGTTTCCTGACCCTCGGCCAGATTGTCGCCCAGAACCGTCAAGGTCAGGTCCTCGCTGGACTGGTTCGCCGGAATGGTCAGGCCGCCGGAGAAACCGGCGTAATCGCTGCCCGCCGTGGCCGAACCGGAACTGCTCAGCGCGACGGACAAAGGCACCGCGGTGTCGCCAGTGCGGCTGACGGTGAAGGAGAAGGTCGCGTCTCCGTTATTTTCACCGGCAGTTGCATCCGCAGCGACGATGCTCACCGTCACCGGGCGAACGAACTCAACCGTCAGCGTGGGCCGAAGAGCCTCGTTGAAGACATAATCGCTGGTGTAGAAGTCCACGCCATCGCTGCCGAGAGGCAGCAGGGCGAAGCCATAGTTCGTCTCCCCGTCGGCCCAGGCCTGAACCAGCGCGGTCAGATCCACCTGCAGCTGACCGGTGGCGACCCCGCTTGTGGAATCCGTCACCGTGCTGGAGGCTTCGGCGTCATCGGCTTGAATGCCATTTCCTCCAAAAGCGTTGTTCCAGGTCACCGAATCATCCCAGGACACCAGCATGGGGTGCACGTTGAAACCGCTGCCCTCGCTGGTGATCTCCAGGGTGAGCGTGGCAGACGCCACCGTGCTGCCCGCGGGAACCTGGAGCGCCCCACCGCCGATCACGTCGTCGAAGCGGAGTAGCAGATGGTTCTGCCCACCCCCATCCGACGTGTCGGCGCTCAGCTCGGTGGCGGTGCCAAAAGCGCTGTTTGGAGACGCCTCCGCAATCTGGGTATCCACTGCTCCATTGTAGCCGCTCAAACCTTGACGGAACGTCGCCGTGGTCACCGGCAGGATGGTCACGTCGGCAGCACTGGAGGTGGTCATCCCGCCATCGTTGTCCGTGGCCACGGCGGTCAGGGAGAAGGAACCGGCCGTGTCCGCCACCCAGGCGAACTCGAAGGGTTCCTCGGTGTCTTCCCCGAGCTTGTTGTTGCCTTCGAAGAACTCCACCACGGTGATGAAGCCGTCCGAGTCGGAAGCCGTCGCGGTCAGGTTCGACGTGCCCGCCGGGAAACTCGATTCGTCGACCGGAGCCGTGAGCGCCACGGACGGAGGGACATTGTTGGGATTGGTGACGGTCACGTTCACCGGGCTGGTGTCGGTCGACGCGCCCTGGTTGTCGATCGCCCGAGCCGTCAGGGTGTAGCTGCCGCTCGCCGCCGACCAGGACAAGGTGTAGGGGGCCGATTCGTCCTCACCGACGAGGGTTTCGCCATTATAGAACTCCACCCGAGCGATGGTGCCATCGGGATCGCTCGCCGTCGCGGCGAAGTCGACGGTGGCCGGCAGGGCAATAGTCGCCGAATTCAACGGGGCGTCCAGGGTCACCGTCGGCGGGGAGTTGGAGGCGGTGGTAAACGAGCGCACCCCGCTGGCGACGGGGGCAATTCCGTCGGTGACGGCGGCATACCATTCGTACTCGGTGCCACCGGCCACCCCGATCCAATCCACCGTGGCATCATTCACCCCGCCGGCGAGATTCAGGGTGCCGATCTCAGACCAGGGCGCCACGGACTGACCCATATCGTAACTCAAGGTGAACTCGGAATCGACGTCGGTTTCAAACTGACCGGTCGTGGTCTGGTAGGTCTTGGCCGTGATCGTTCCGTTGGCGGGGGAGAATACGTAGTAGCGCAGCCAGCTGCCCCCTCCCCCGGAACGCCCCTGGTAGTCTGACAGGAGAATGTAGACCGTGTTGCCCTCAAAGGTCTCGGTCCGCATGCCCTCCTCCTGTCGGTGACCGCAGAGCATCATGAACAGGTTGGGGTTGTCCTTGAGCGATTCGTAGACGATCTGCCCGTGCCCGTGCCAGTCGGCATTCTGCCAATCACCGCTCTCCTGGAGGAAGTTGTGGCTCGTGACGATGGCCCTCCGATTGGGGTGCGCCTTGAGCAGCGCATCCGCCCAGTCCAGGATGGCCGGCTCCACCGTTCCGGCGTCGTACTTGATGTTCACCACGATGAAGTCCAGGCCGCTCGCACTGAAATATTGGTAGTTGTTGTCGTTGTTGGATCCGTAGTAGCCCTGGTAGTAACCGCGCCCGGAGAAACGGCTGACACCGAAATACTGATTGAACAGCGAGGTATTCTGCCCACTGCCGATGTCGTGGTTGCCCGGGGTGACGCCCCAGGGGATCCCATCCGCTAGCATCGTGGTCACCGGATCCTCGATGATGACCATGGCCTGGTTGGCGTTGATGTATTCCTGCTCCTGCTGGTTGTAGTTTTGCGCCACATCCCCCAAGTGGGAAACGAAGGCGATATTCAGGCTGTCCTTGGCGCTGACGATCCAGTTGGTCTGGTTGATGAAGTTGGGCAAATTGCCGGGCTGGTTCACATCCGTGTAGTTCTGCGTATCCGGAATCGCGACGAGAGTGAAGTCCTCGCCGGGAGTCGGACTCGCTTCCCGCCCGTAGAAGGTGACGGTGAGAGGCTCATCCTCCGGATCGCTCACCGTGGCTTCCAGAGTCACCGTTCCGCCCAGGCCAATGCCGGTGGCTCCATCTGCGGGACTGACCAGGTTGATGGTCGGCGGGTTGCTGGGCAGGATGGAGACGCTCATCTCCAGATCAAACCCGAGGTCGCTGCTGTTGCCATCGCGCTGGTGAACCTCCACCGCAATCACGTTGGTGCCGCTGACCAGCAAGGCGGGATCCGCAGTGGCCGGGAAATAGACCGTTTCGTCCGAGCCACTGACTATGGCTGGCGTCTCCGTGAGGTAGTCTATCGCGCCGGAAGGCATATTCTGACGAGTGACCTCGGTGCCGTTGAGGTAGACCACGACTCCATCATCGCGCAGGATGCCGAGATTCAGCGCCACGATATCGGATGGGTCGACCACGGTGAACTCCTGTCGAAAATAGGTGGTGATGTGGCGGGCGCCCGAAGGACCCAGGTCGACGTTCGTCACGATGTGAGCGTCACCGCCTCCGAGTGGACCTGCTCCGGATGCCCAGGAGGAATCGTCAAAGGCAGGTTCTTTCCAGGCCGTGCCTTGATCGCTGCCGTCGTCGAGGTATTTCCAGGTTCCACCTCGACTCAACAGTGGCTGGATGATCGGATCGGCCACCGTAATGTTCACCGCGGCCGAAGTAGTGGTGGCTCCGTCGTTATCGGTGGCGACAGCGGTCAACGTGTAATTGCCGTCCGCGGGACCGGTCCAGTCGTAGCTGAACGGGGCCGTCGTGTCCTCGCCCAGTTTGTTGGCCCCTTCGAAGAACTCTACCTTGGCGACAGAGCCATCACCGTCCGTGGCGGTCGCCGTGATGACGACCGGTTCGCCGATCACGGTTTGTCCGTCGGTCGGCGAGGTGATGGCCACGGCTGGAGCGATATTGTCCGTGTTGGTTACCGTCACGTTCACTGCGGCGGACGTGGTCTGCACCCCAACATCGTCGGTGGCCACCGCGGTCAGCGTGTAGTTGCCGGTGGGAACGCCGGTCCAGTCAAAGGTGAACGGACTGGAGGCATCTTCGCCGACCTTGTTCTCGCCTTCGAAGAACTCGACCAACGCGACGGTGCCATCGGAGTCGGAGGCATCGGCCGCGAGGGAGATGGCAGCCGGCGCATCGAAGGTAGCGCCTTCGGCCGGAGCGGTCAGGACGACGGTGGGCGGATCGCCCGGCAAAACCGAACCGACCAACTCCAGGTCAAACCCGAGGTCGCTGCTGAAGGCGTCTCGCTGGTGGACTTCCACCGCGATCACGTTGGTTCCGTTGACCAGAAGGGCGGGATCGGCAGTGGCCGGAAAATAAGTGGTCTCCGCCGAACCGCTGATGATGGACAGTGTTTCGGTGAGATAGTCAATCGCGCCGACGGGCATGTTCTGGCGAGTGACTTCAGCACCGTTGAGGTAGACCACGACTCCGTCATCGCGCAGGATGCCGAGAGTGAGTGACAGGATCTTGGAGGCGTCGGCCACGGAGAATTCATGGCGAAAGTAGGTGGTGATGTGGCGAGCACCAGACGGGCCAATGTCCACGGTGGTCGCGATGTGGCTGTCCCCACCACCGAGCGGCCCAGGTCCGGACGCCCAAGACGAGTCGTCAAAAGCCGGTTCTTTCCATGCCGTTCCCTGGTCGCTTCCATCGTCGAGGTAGGTCCAGGTCGCTCCTTTGTCGATCAGAGCAAGCGAAATGGGCGCTGGTCCGCCGCTGGCAACGCCTTCGAAGAGAATGTTGTCGATCGAGTACCCGTCGGTGGCGTCATCGGCGAAGACATCGACCACCAGTTGAACCGAGGTGTCCGTGTCCGCGAAATCGTAGGTCAGGTTCTGCGGGGTGATGGAACCGGACGAGGCGCGGTTGTCAAAGAGGACCACACCGGAGGTGCCGTCGTAGGGCTGACCGTTGAGAAGCAGCCGGACCACGACCGCTTCGTCCCCGTCGTTGGAGGAACCCACCGCGTCGAAAAGATCCATGCTGAATAAGGCGCTGTTGAAGGCGGTGAGATCCACGCTTTCGAAGAGGACAAAGCCCGTGCGGACATTGCCGAAATCAACCTGTGACTTTTGATTCGAGTCGCCGGTGGAACTGTAGTGGGTGATCTGGAAGGCTTCTCCGACTACGCCCGCCGTGCCGCCCGAGGTGGTCGACGTGATGCCGCTGTGGGCGAAACCCAGATCGGTGGTTCCCGTCGAGGTGTGACTCAGGTTGATCCCGTTGAACTGGTTGGCATCGTTCGGTTCCGGGAAGTTGGTCAGGCCGAAGTCCTGCGAGGCGATGGTCTCCACGGCGAGGATGCCTTCGAAAAGAATATTGTCGATCGAGTACCCGTCGGTGGCGTCATCGGCGAAGACATCGACCACCAGTTGAACCGAGGTGTCCGTGTCCGCGAAATCGTAGGTCAGGTTCTGCGGGGTGATGGAACCGGACGAGGCGCGGTTGTCAAAGAGGACCACACCGGAGGTGCCGTCGTAGGGCTGACCGTTGAGAAGCAGCCGGACCACGACCGCTTCGTCCCCGTCGTTGGAGGAACCCACCGCGTCGAAAAGATCCATGCTGAATAAGGCGCTGTTGAAGGCGGTGAGATCCACGCTTTCGAAGAGGACAAAGCCCGTGCGGACATTGCCGAAATCAACCTGTGACTTTTGATTCGAGTCGCCGGTGGAACTGTAGTGGGTGATCTGGAAGGCTTCTCCGACTACGCCCGCCGTGCCGCCCGAGGTGGTCGACGTGATGCCGCTGTGGGCGAAACCCAGATCGGTGGTTCCCGTCGAGGTGTGACTCAGGTTGATCCCGTTGAACTGGTTGGCGTCGTTCGGTTCCGGGAAATTGGTCAGGCCGAAGTCCTGCGAGGCGATGGTCTGGGCGGCGGAGACACCTTCAAAGAGGATGTTGTCGATGCGATAGCCGTCGCCGGCGTCGTCAGAGAACAGATCGACCAGCAACTGGGCACTGGTGTCGCTGTCGGCGAAGTTGTGGGTAAGGGTACCAAAGACCAAATCTCCGTTCGCGTTGCCCCGGGTATCGACCAGGACGACCTCGGTATCGCCGTTGACCCAGAGGCGGACCAGGATGTCATCATCGCCGGTGTTGCTGGCTCCCACCACGTCCCCGACATCGATCGAGACGCTCTTGGAAACGTGGCCGCTCAAGTCCACCACTTCGGTGTAGACGAAGGCGGTGTGGTCAGTGCCCTGTTCGAAGGTCACCGTGGAGGCGCCGCTGAGGGAGTCCGTAGAGGGAAGCGTGGAGACGTCACTGGTGCTGCTGAAGTGAATGAAGGTTACTTCGCCGCCGGCGACTTCAAACGTTCCTCCCTCCGTCGTGGACGTGATGCCGTTGGCGAAAAAGCCCAGGTCCGTTCCGGAAGCGCCGGAGCCGGTGTGGGTGACCACCGTATTGTCCTGGGTGTCGAGATTCAGGTTGGTGGGAAAGTTGGTCGCCCCGAAGTCCTGGGAGGCGATGGTCTCGGCGTGGACTGCCGGTGCGGCAAAACAGAAGCAGACCAGGTAAAGGACCCCGGGTATCTTTGTCAGCAATTTCATTTGGGAGATCAGGTCGTTAGGGTTGATTGATGGGAAAAACTTATCCGCCGGCAGGAGGCGCCACCACGGGTCTGGGGTTCGCCATGCCGAGAGCAGCTCGGGCGGACTGCAGAATGCCCCGATTCAGGGGCGTGCCCCTCTCCAGAGAGGGCAGCGATTCGAGGTGGTCGAACAGATCCTGCCAGGCGCGGCGACTTTCCTCGGGGCGCTCCGCTCGCTCCAGGATTTCGGCGCGTCGCAACATCCAGGTCTCGGGGGCGGGCGCGATGGACTGCATGGCATCGACCCGGCGCAGGGCCTGATCCCAGAGTCCGCCCTGCACCTCGATCCGAATGGCGGCGTGCAGGATGGAGGGGTTCATTCCCAGCGCTTGAATGCCCTCATCGAGCACCTCGCTGGCGGATTCGGACTCCCCTGCGGCGTGCAGGGCGTTGGCCAGGTCGACAAACTGCTCGGGCCCCGGACTCGGCGACAGCGCGATGGCCTTGCCCAAGTCATCGATCGCCCCGTCGATATCGCCCCTCTGCAATCGGGCATGCCCCCGTTCCCGGTGAGCCCCGGCATGATGGGGATGCGTCGGGATGAAGTCGTCGAGCACCTCGATGGCGCGACCGTAGTCCCCGGCGGCGTTCCAGGCTTTGCCGCGGAGGTAGGCCAGGGGATAAGGGGCCGCAGCGAATTCCTCCACCCGATCAACCGCCTCCAGACAGAGCCGCCACTCGCCGTGCCCGGCGTGAGCCACGGCCAATCGGTAGTGGATATCGGGATCCTGAGGGGCTTCTTCCAGTTGAACCCGCAAGAGCGCCACGACATCGTGATAGTCCCCGTGGGCGAGCACGCCCTTCACCCCCCCGACCAACAGGCAGAGCACCAGAGCAAAACAGCGTTGAGCCGAGCGGTTCCAATCCATCGGGTCGATGAAAACGCGGAACCATTTCACCTGCCCGATTCTCTATTCAAGGGGATTGGAGTGACGTTTCCGTCTTAATTCCCGCAGCGACGAAATTCCCCGGTCTCGACCCCGTCGGCCAGCGAAAGGGCTGCTCAGGTATGTTAGGCGAGGGGCGCCAGATTGTTGTATCCTTAGATCCCGCCGTCGCAGAAGGAATGGTATTTATTCGCGAAAACGCGGAGTGAGAAAGAGCATCGCGGTGAAGGCGACCAGAAAGAAAACATGGCTGGTGCTTTCGGCGGCGCCGAGAAACCCCAGGACCAGCCCGTAGATGGCCACCGCCTCGGCCAGGGCCCAGGAAATGATGCAGGCGGAGAGGAGCGCAGCCCGCTTCTCCGGTTCCCGCCGGCGGGCGATCCGGTTGGTGTGAAAGAGGCGAACCCCAAAGGCCACCGCGAGATTGACCACCGCGAGCCCGGAGAACATCACAACCAAGGTCCCATCGGGCCCCTCCTCCGGCGGCGTTCCCCGGACCACCTGCAGAACGACCAGGTAGATGACGATACTGGCGGTGAGGGCTCCCCAGATGGCCCAGAATACCATGGGAGTGGGGGCATCGGCGCGATCGTTTTGCATGGGGCAGTAAAGCAGGAAATACCGGCCGATCCACGTGGAATTCCTGGACAATCTCAACCCTGCTCCACGGGAGGAGATCGGAGAAGATCGGTTCACCCCGCGGGCTATCTCGTCGCCCGGAAAAACAAAAAGGGCCGGGAAGCACCCTCCCCGGCCCGTCTTGGTTATCGCTGCCCTGATCGGGCAGGCGGGTTCAGGCCACCGCCTCCGGCCGCAGGGCATCCGGAGTAAAGCGATCGTATTCCTCCACGGCGGCTCCGCCCAGGCAAGCCTCGATGATCTCGCGACCGAGGGGGTCGAGTCCATCGTCGAGAAACTCGTTGAGGTGTTTGTGGAAAAACTCGATGAGCTGAGCGGCTCCCTTGTCGTAGGCCTCGGGGCCGACCTCGGGCTGCGAAGACACGTCGAAGAACCACGTGCCCACGGTCTGCCCCTCGACCTGGATCTTCTCCCGGAGGTACCCGAGCAGGGGGCAACGGGCCGGGACCAGGTCCTCGCGCTTGAACTCGCCCGAGCCTCGCCGCGCCAGGTATTCCCGGGGCACCCACTGCGGGGGCAAACCCACCTTCCACGCGCCGATGTGCTGGTTGGGGATCAGG
>CAZLUZ010000134.1:0-14266 GCA_964562825.1 uncultured Akkermansia sp. | reverse complement strand
TACCGCCTCAACGTGATTTCGACCGTCATGCCTCCCCTGCGCGAACGGCCCCGGGACCTGCTTTTCTTCGCCGACGAGTTCCTCCGATATTTCGCGCGCCAGACCGGCCGCCCCATCGGGGGGTTCTCCCGATCAGGCCTCGCCCGGCTCCAGGGCTATTCCTGGCCGGGAAATCTCAGGGAACTGCGCAACGCTTTGGAGCGGGCCGTCATCCTGGCCGATAGCGAAATGATCGAGGCGGAGGATCTGCCGGATCGCACCGACGGCCCCGGAGGCGACGCAGGTATGCCCGAAGTAGGCTCGCGCGCACCTCTGGCCGATCTCGAGGAGGCCCATCTGCGCCGCATCCTCGAGCAGACGACCTCGCTCCAGGAGGCGGCCGACGTGCTGGGTATCGACCAAGCTACCCTGTATCGGAAAAGAAAAAAACTTGGACTCGACTGAGATCAAGCGATGCCAAAAAGAAATCTGCCCCCAGCCCTCGTTATCATCGCTCTCCTTTCCGCCGCAAATCTCTTTTCGGGACTGCGGCTGTTGGCGTCCGGGAAGGATGCCGATACCTTCGGTGCGATCGTCTCCGTCTTCTCCTTCCTCATCCTCGCCCTCGCCACCTGGACCTTTCTCCTCACGGCGTGGCAGAGAATCCACCCGATCGGAGATCGTCCCCCCGGCGATCTCACGCTTCGCTCCTGGACCGGCAAAGGGGCGAGTTCACCATCGCTCGGAACCGGGGCCGTCGGAGCCACCGCACCGAAACATGGCGAAGACTCATCCACGCTGCAAAACGACGGCACCGGATTTAGCGAAAGCCGCGCCCTCCTCGCCGGTTTTCCCCAGCCGATCTTCATGATTGATGAAATCGCCGGGCTGATCCACCGCAACCCCGCCGCCGAACGGCTCACCGACAATGCCGGGGACGGTCATACCATCCCCACAAAGGTCGAAAGACTAGCCCGGAGGTGCATGGCATCGGGGACACGCCACGAACCCAAGGACATCGAACACGCCATCCTCCTGCGCGAGGACGAGCGCGAGCGGTGGTATCTGCCCGCCATCTTCCCGGTGAGCCAACGCAGCGACAAGCCCGCGTCCCTCTGGGTCATCGTGCTGCTCGAAGTCACGCGCGTGCGCTGGCTCGACGACATGAAGACCGATCTCCTCGGGACGGTCAGCCACGAAATCAAGACACCTCTCACCAGCATCCGCATGGTGCTCCATCTCCTCGCCGAGCAGAAGATGGGCAAGTTGAACGAGTCTCAGGAATCTGTCGTGACCTCGGCTCGTGACGATTGCGAAAAGCTCTTGGAAACCCTGGAAAACCTCCTCCAGATGGCAAGGATCGAACGCGGCGAATCCGGGCTCGAACCCGAAGCACTGCGACCGGCGGACCTGGTAGAGGAAGCGTCGGAAGCCCTTTCCGGGCAGATCGAGGGCATGCGACTGCAGGTGATTACCGAGGTCGCAGAGAACCTCCCGAGGGTCCGTGCCGATCGACGCCAGATCGGACAGGTGTTCAACAATCTTCTCTCCAACTCGGCCAAACACAGCGAAGCGGGAGGCACCATCCGAATCGCCGCCAGGCTGGGCGACGACGACCAGGACGATTTTGTGCGGTTCTCGGTGATCGACCACGGCGACGGGATCCCGGAAGAAGCCCAGGAAAAAATCTTCCAGCGCTTCTATCGGGCGCCCGGACAGAGCGACAACGGGACCGGCCTCGGCCTGGCCATCAGTCGAGACATCATCAGAGCGCACTCCGGTCGTATCGGATTTACCAGCAAACCCGGAGTGATGACGGAGTTCTACTTCTACCTTCCCATGTGCAATCGATGAGAGTGGAACAGTCTGATATCGCGATGGGCGCTATGGGTTTCTCCCCCTCGGATTCTCGAATCCTCGTGGCCGACGACGACCCCAGCCTCCGGCTGAGCTTCAGGGTGTCTCTCGAAACCGAGGGATACCTGGTGGAGACGGCCAGCAATGGCGAAGAAGCCCTCGAACGGGTCCGGGACAAGCAACGCCCGCCTTTGTCCGCCGTGCTTCTCGACCTGAGGATGCCGGGAATGGACGGGATGTCCGTGATTCGAGAGACCAGGGACGATGGAATCAGAGTTCCCGGAGTGATCGCCAGCGCCTACATCGATTCCCCCACAGCGGTCGAGGCCGTTGACCTCGGGATCGTCGATTTCCTGCAAAAACCCGTCACCCCGGCGGACGTCCGCGGCGTCATCGACCGGGTCGTCGGAGACGAGGCTCGGTTCCATCAGAGTGAGGGGGACAATCCATCTGCTTCCCGGTTCCGCTGCCTGCTGAGAAGGGGAAGGTGGGACGAGGCCGCGGAAATCCTGAAACAGGCACCCTTTGCCGATGGCGAAGACAACTCGATCTGGAAAATCCTGGTCGATCACCTGCGCGCCTGCCGAGACTCGGAAAGCGGCAAAACCGAGTTCGCCAGCAGCCGGTTCTACAATGCTGCCGATTTTCTGGGAATGCTGGCCTACAACCGGAACCCTCTCGGTTGACGGATTCTCTGCCAGGTACGGCAGGACGGCGTGCCTTCGGACCCTTCGCACATCGCAATCCCTTTGCCCTGAGGAGATTGCACGGTGCAAACCAACTCCCGTCCAGCGCAGGTCGTCGCCCCCCCCAAATCACTGATAATTAAGGGAATACGAAGAGCCATCACATCGGCGCGCGACCTGCGATTGATAGTCAGATGCATATGGAACTACCGAAAAACAAAGAAGAAGCTGTGCAGGAATTGCACGATCAACTGGACCGCGCTTCCGGCAAAATCGATGAACTCAAGCTGAAGCTCCACCTGGCGAAAGCGGAGTTGAGGGACAGGGAAGAAAAGCGCCTGCTCGAACTGGAACGCCAGCGAAACCAGTTGAAGCAGGACCTTCACCGACTCAAACACACTTCGGGCGCAGCCTGGGACGACTTGGCGGAAGGCTGTCGCCGATCGTGGGATGAATTCCGCGGCGGGTTGCAGCAGGCCATGGAAAATCTCAAGAACTGATTCCGGTCGACCCCCAACGACGAATACCCCTGAAAGGGGACGGTGCGAGCCGTCCCCTTTTTTGTTGCCGGGTCCACCGACCTGTCAGTAATTTCCCGCCCCGGCCAAACACGGGAGCCCCGGATTGCTATTTGCGGTTTCCCCCTTTTTTGATGCTTTTTTCCGGCACTTCCTCGTCAGGCAGCCATTGCCCCAGCTGCTCCTTGACCGAGACCTTAGCCGGATCGGCGGCGAGGTTGGTCCACTCGTAGGGATCGTCTGGGTGGAAATACAACTCCTCACTGCCATCGGCGTAGCGGATGTAGCGGTACTCCTCCGTGCGCACAGCGTGGTTGCCCCGGCCATGGGTGGTGATGGCGGGCAACTCCCATGGGGCATCGGGATCCTTCAACAACGGCACGATGCTGGTCCCCTCGACATGCTCCGGGACGGGCAATCCGGCCAGTTCGCAGAGGGTGGGATAGAGACACATCAGATCGACCGGTCGCCGGCACACCGTCCCCGGTTTGGTCATCCCCGGCACCCGCCAGATCAGCGGCGTCCGCGTGGTCTCCTCCCACAGCGCGAACTTGCGCCAGTGCTGCTTCTCCCCGAAAGACCAGCCGTGATCCGTCCAGAGCACCACGATGGTGTCGTTCGCATGTGGACTGGCCTCCAGGGCGTCCAGCAGCCTTCCCACGTTGGTATCGGCGTAGGCGCAGGTGGCGAGATAGCTCTGGATGGCGGCCTTCCACCGCCCCGTCTTCAGCATCCGGGCGTGATCGCCATCGGGCCGGGCCATGCGAACACCGGCGGCGGGAATGTCCTCCAGGTCGTCCTCGCGATGGGGAGGCAGTTCGATGGACTCCAGGGGAAACGCCTCGTAGTATTTGCGCGGGGCAACGAAGGCGAGATGCGGCTTGTAGAGACCGCACGCGAGAAAGAAGGGGCGATCCCCGGAAGCGTTCTCGAGGCGCTCGATGATGTAGTCGACCGAGTGCCAGTCCACGATGTCCTCGTCCCTGAGATCGGGGAAGGTCTTCCCATTGAAGAAACCATCGTATTTGGTCACACCGGGGCCGTTGCCACTGAGTCCTGCCTTCGACATGTACTCCGACCACTCCTCGGAGTGATAGTCCATGGTGTGGTAGATCTTACCCGCACCCGCGACGTGGTAGCCGGCTCCGAGAAATTGGGCGCTCAACCCCTCCCCCGGAGCCTGATGCGTCTTCCACTCGTGACCATTCTTGTAGCACCCGCTGGTCCAGGGCCGACGTCCGCTCATGATGGCGCAGCGCGACGGTTCGCAGGCCGGGACGGCGCAGTGCGCATTGGTGAAGGTCGTTCCCATGGCGGCGAGCCGATCGATATGCGGAGTCTTCGCCTGGGTGTTGCGCCCCAGATGACCTACCCAGTGATTGAGATCGTCAATCGCAATGAAGAGGACGTTCGGCTTGTCCGAACCCGCGGCGAAAACCGGCATGCAGAGAGCGAGCAGAAGAATTTGAGAGAGCTTCATGATGGCTGACCCTATCGGGAACCGCATCGCCGATCAAGTCCTCGCCGGCCCGGACGCGAATCCGTCATCCGCTCCCGCTAACCGAACCACTCCCGGCCGGGCCGGGCATAGGGCCGGAAGGTCTCGGCGACTCCGGTGGGTTCGTTGTAGTAGATGGCGCGGTTCATTCCGAGGTTGCCGGCCCTGCTCGAATCGATCAGGCTGGCGGAATCCGCCGCGCTCATCTGGAAAAGCACCTTTTTCTCAAACTCGGCCATCGCCTTGCGGCTGAGACAGCGATTCAGGCTGTTGTAGGTGTCGATCGATAGCACGGTGTGGACGCCCACCCCAGGGCCCTCGGTGATGATCTCGTTGAGCGCATCCGCCGGCTTGACCGCGGCATCCTCGTCGAGGGAAAAACTGAAGTCTTCCTCGTAGCGCAGCTTGCGGTATTTCTGCAGCCCGAGCACGAAGAGAAAGGTGATCCTGCCATCGCCGGGCTCCCCCTCCACCCGGCTCCTGACCTCGCCGGCCAGGTTGGCGATCACCTCCCCCATCTCGTGCGCCCCGAGGCATTCGACCCGGTCACCGAGCCAGCCCATCGCTTCGCCGAGCCAGCTTTGCCCCCCCGGATCGGCCAATCGGCCGTCGACGAGCAGGAAGCGCCCCCGGTCGCCCAGTTGGCGGATGAGCAGGTGCAGCCCGATGGCGACCAGTCCCTCCACGACATCGTCCCGTTGGCCGACGAAGAGCAGGTTGCTCCCGCTCTGTCGCTCGAAGAGAACGCCAGTAGGGGCCTTGATCGAGTTGGGAGCCCCGAGGAACCATCGGGGCTGGGGTCCGAAATCGCCACTGCGGAGGCAATCATTGACGTGGGAATCGGCGGCGATGTCGGCGGGAGCGTTGCCCTCGAACACCACCCGGGGCAACCCATCCATGCTCCGATCGCGAGCCAGCTCCGTCACCTCGCGGAGCCGCCGCTCCCGTTCGGCGTCCTCGAGCCACACCACCTGGAACGGGGAGTTCGCCTCCGGCGCCCCGGCGGCATCATTGTAGATGCCCTCCCCCGGACGAGTCAGCAGGCGCGGCGCCGGGTTGTTGTCGTCCATGATGAGGTAGGCGTCGGCCTCGTTGCACTGCAGGGCGATGCGGATGACCATCTGCCCCAGGGTGGCCCGCGCCAGGGTGAAGGCTCCCCCCAGGGTCTGCGAACCGAGGATGGCGTGAATGCCGAAGGCCCGGCCCTGACGGACGACGCGATCGAGCAACACCGCAGCCTGCTGCGAGATCGAATCGTCCTCGACGAAAAACTCCTGGAACTCGTCGATGAGGAGGAGCGTTCGCGGGATGGGATCGGTTCCCCCGGCGCGAAGGTATCCGGGGATGTCCTGCGCTCCCAGGGCGCGAAATTTCTCTCCCCGCTCCTTCAGTTCCTCGTCCAGTCTCTCAAGCACGCTCAGGCCGAATTCGCGGTCGCTCTCGATGGCGATGACCCGGGCGTGAGGCAGCCGGTGGGTGGCGTAGGCTTTGAATTCGACTCCCTTCTTGAAATCGATGAGGTAGAACTCCACCTGGGTGGGATCGCACCACAGAGCCAGGTTGGTGATCATCACGTGGAACAGCGTCGATTTGCCCGACCCCGTCTTTCCCGCGACGAGGGCGTGCTGGCGGGTGCCCTGCCCGATGGCGAGTTCCTGCAACTTGGTCGCGCCGGTCCTGCCGATGGGGACCCGCAGTTCGCCGCTGGTCCTCCGACTCCAGAGCTGCTCCGGAGCCGGGGCGATCTGGGAGAAAGGAACCTCGATGCGATTCGAATCCCGGTTCGCCTCGCCGATGCGGTGAATCCAGCGCAGGAAAAGGTCGTTCGGCGGCGGTGCGAACAGCTCGATCCGGGAGCCCGGAGGCGCCTCACCACCCGCGACAAACCCGGCAGCCGTCGCTCGCAGGGAAGCACTGGCGGCGCGGAGATCCTCCATGGCAAACCCGGCGGGCAGTTCGCTCCTCCCATCGTGGTGGATCAGGGTGAAGACCCCGCAGCGGGCTCCCGATTGGGCGATACTGCGTAGGCGTCTCGCGGCTTCGTCGGTGAACTGGCGAGGGAAATCCGCCACCACCAGAAAATGATACTTTTCCGCCACCGTCCCCGCGACCCGGTTGTATTCCGAGATCGAGGCATACTCGTTGCGAAGGTACATCTGGATCACTTTCTCCATGTACTCGCAGAGTTCGCCGAGGCGCTCCTCGATCTGACTCGGCTGAGTCCGAATCCGGCTGTTGATGAGGTGTTCCTCGTAATCGGCCAGGTGCATGAGACCGGCGAAGCTCTCACCCAGCCCCACGGGGTCGACGAGGCTGAAAGACAGGCGGCCCGGCGGTGATGAAGCGAGAAGCCCACCCACCACCTGGTTCAGGCAGGCGATGGCCTCATCCCGGCCTGCGCCCTGCCCCGTCTCGATGAGCAGCGATCCCTGGGCGGGAAAGAGCAGGCGCAGCGGCAACTCGAAAGCACCGTCGTGAGGAAGGCTCATCTCCTGGCTCCGGGGCAGACGGGCCCCCGATTCGTCGAAGCGGTAGTGCACCTTGCCGAAGACGAGTTCCTCGGGGAAGGCCTCCGGCGGAGACCAGTGATCCGGGTCCCGGTGCAGCCAGGAGGCGCGGCAATCGAACGCTTCCGCCATCTCGGAGAGATGCCGCAACTGCTCGGCAGACTGCGTCCGCCATTGTTCGGCAAGGGCGGCTCTCTGGGCGTCGAAATCGGTCCCGTCGCCCGCTCCCTCCCATTCCGCGAGGGCGGCGTCGCGGTTTCGCTCGATCTCGCCCAGCCGGTTTCGCACGCTCGCCTCGATCTCTGCCGCCTCCCGATCGCGCCGTGCCTGCAGCCTGCCCAGGATGCGATCCGCCTTTTCGTCGACCTGTTCCGGCACCCGGACCCGGAGTTTGCCGGCATCGGTTCCGCTCTCCTGAATGCCGCTGCGGAAGGCCTCCTCCACCCGCCGGTGCGCCTCCTCAAACGCGGCGATACGCTCCTGCAGCGCCTCCTCGAACCGCCGTTGGCCCTCCTCGCGAAGACGGAAGCCCTGCCGCAAGCATTTCGACAGCCTGGCGGCGAGACCGCCGGCCGCCGCCTGCATCATGGCGTAGACGAGAATAAGGACCACGCCGGGCGCCGCCGCCGCCAACAGAACGGCCGGGAGGGGCCCGTCCCGGGGAATCCCGAGACGAGGACCCAGGAGATAGAGCGCGGCTCCCAGGGCCAGGGCGGCGCCGGCCAGGGCCCACACCGGAACCCGGGCGAACAGACCGAGGGCGAGATTTGCCCGCACTCGACGATGCAGCCCGGCGGCGCGGCGATTCCATTTCTGCAGTGCCTCGGCGTCGAGCGATACCGCCCGGTCCCGCCCGCTATCCTCGCCCCCAGCGGCGGCCTGCAGCCGCCGACGCAACCCGGGAAAACCGCGAAACCGGCTCAGGGCGTCGTCCCGCAGTGCATCGAACCTCGCCTCGAAATCGAGAAAGTCCGCCTGCTTGGCCTCCAACTCCGTGCGGGCTGCCGCGACGTTGCGGTCGCGCTCCCGGGCCGATTCCATCATGCGGCGCTGCAACTCGTATTTCCGGCGACCCTCCGATTCCTCGATTCCCTCGAGCACCTGCCGGCGCACGTTCCTTTTCGCCCTCTCCACAGTGGCGCTTCGCGCCCGGTAGACCGAATCCACCGCCGCGAGGGCCTCACCCCGCCATTCCGCGATCTCGGCGCGGGCCGCCTCGGTCTCTGCCTCGACGCGGGAGCGACCTTCCTCCCGTGATTCCTGCGCCTGCGACCGGGCCAGTTTTTCGGCGTAGTCGATCTGTCCCTCGCGAACGGCAAAGGACCCGATGGTGGCAGTGAAATCCTTGAGGCGGCGCAGGGTTTCGGCGATTGAGTGGCGGCTAGAGGTCACAGTCCTGACGGATTTTTTTGAGCACCTTATCGAGATCCTCCATGGCGGCCACCGCGTTCTCGATGGAATCGAAGAGGGGCCGCATGTAGGCCTCGTCGAACTCGGCACGTTTCCGGTCGCGCCACTGCTCGCCCGTCTCGTCCCAGGCCCGGGAGAGTTCCCGGGAGAGACCGGACAGCCGGGATCGATTGTGCTGCAGACTCACGAGCCACCTCCTTCCCCGGGATCACCCCCGTACCGGCGCAGCGACCCCGCGGCCTCGTCGAGAAATCGGATCGCATCTCTCATCTCGCCGTCCAGCAATCCGCGCAATTTGTCCACCTTGCGCGCCTCGATCTCCACCCGAGAATCGAAGTGGCGCAACCACGTCGCCACGGCGCGCCGCTTGTCCTCCAGTTCCCGGATTTCCCGCCGTTTCCTGTTGATCGCCATCTGGATGCCCGACTTCTTCTGGCTCCGATCGGAAAGACGGGCGGAGAAATACTCCGCCTCGAGCTGCTCCAGTTCCTTGCCGCGACGCCGGATCTCGCGATCGAGCACCAGTTTCTGCTCGCTCTGCAGCCAGATCCGGGTCCGCTTGACCTCGCCGCCGACTTCGTCGAGGGCCGATGAGGCCTTCTCGAGAAACAGGGCGAGCCGGTTGCGAAACCTCTCCAGAGCCTCGATGTCGGTCACGTTGGCCCGGTCCGCCATCTCCTCAGCGTTGCCTCAGGTAGTCCTCGATCCGCTGCGCCTTGCGCAGGAGGAAGGGGCCCTGGTGATTCGAGGCCTCGACGAATTTGCGCAGGACCTTCATCGTCTCCCGAAACTCATCGCCGAACTTGGCGTGCTCCTGATCCTGCCAGGTGTCGCCGAGGGCCTGAAAGCGCGCGTTGAGCGAGGCCATGGAATTCTGGATGTCGTTGTTGAACCGCTTCAATTCCTCGGCGAAACGCCTCAATTCCTCCGGGTCTGCAATTGCCTGGGCCATGCCGCCAGCCTAAAGGGGATACCTCCCGGGGAGCAAGAAGGAAAACCCGCCAAATACGGGGACGCGGCTTGACGTTACCACGTACCGAGGCAGCCTGAAGAAAACCCAGTCCTCCAGATGCGCGTTCTCCTCGAACTGATTCGCTCGATCGCCCTGTTTGCCGGACTCACCCTCCTCACCCAGGTGGGCGGGTTCATCTGGCTCGCCACCCGCCTATCCCTCTCGCGCTGGCGACTTTCCCTGAAACGAAAGATCGGGATCCATGTCGCCGTCTACGGCCTCGTCTCCATCGTGCTGATCCCGCCCCTCGCCCGCATCGGAGGACGGGTCACCATGCCGATCTGGCCCACGGACAGCGCGCCGGTGGCTCCGCGCTCCATCCTCTACGCCCTGACCAATCGCCACTACGTCAAGCCCGAGGTCCGGGACGTGGTGGTCGAAAGCGCCCGCAAGTTGCGCCAGGCCTATCCCGGAAGCGTGGTGCACTACCTCGACGCCGCCTTCCCTTTCTTCGACTGGTTTCACATGATGCCCCACCTGTCCCACGCCGGGGGCGAGGCCATCGACCTGACCTTCTGCTACCACGTGGAGGACGATCCCGACCGGTACACGCTGTCTCCTTCGCCGCTGGGCTACGGGGTCTACGAAAATCCGAAGCCAGGCGAAACCCAGCCGTACCGCAACCAGACCTCGCCACTGCGTTGGGACCTTCCCTTTCTCCAGGGGGCCAATCGCCATCGGGTGCTGGACCGCACGAGGACGCGGCACCTGGTGCGCAGTCTGGTCATGGACTCCCGGACCCGCAAGGTGCTGCTCGAGGTCCACCTGCACCAACGCTGGGGCATCGTTCACCACAAGCTCCGCTTCCAACAACTCCACGCCGCGCGTCACGACGACCACATTCACCTCTGGGTTCGGACCGAGTGAAACCGGGTGAGGGTCCCGAGCGTTAACCTTTCACCCCTGCTGATGATTTTTTCCAAGGTAGTGTTACCATTCCCCGTTCTCTGCTAGGAAACGCATGGCAATCCCCCGAAAGTGCAAACGGCTTCTCAGTCCCGTCGGCGGGCAGACTGTCCCCGGATCGACGCTCAAATTTCAACTGGAGCGTCCCCACTCGGTCAGCGGTCGCGAACTGGACCGGTTCCTCGCCAACGGCTGGTATCGCCAGGGACAGGGACTCTTCACCACGTACTCGACGATCTCCCGCAAGATCCTGATGGCCGCTCCCTGGATCCGGGTCGAGTCGGAGCACTACCAGCTCAGCCGGAATCTGCGCCGCCTCAAGAGCAGGAACGATCAGAGACTCCGCGTCCACATCGGCCAGGCAATGATCACGCCGTATCGGGAGGAGATGTTCCAGCGGTTCCGCAAGGGATTCAAGGGAGAGTTCTACGAGAGCCTGGACAGCGCCCTCTTCTGCTACCAGCACCAGTCCGGCAGCATTTTCGACACCAGGGAGATCACCTTCTACCTGGACGAGAAACTCATCGGCTTCAGCTATTTCGACGTCGGCGCCGACAGCATCGCCAGCATCCTCAATATCTACGATTTCAACTACGCGAAATACAGCCTGGGCATGTATGCCATCCTGCTCCAGCTGGACTGGTGCCGGGAAAACGGCATCCGATACTACTACCCGGGCTACGCCATGCCCCAGAATCCTAGGTTCGACTACAAGCTCCGCATCGGGGGCATCGATTACTTCGACCAGTTCACCGGCACCTGGCGTCCCTGGGAGGATTTCCAGCTCACCGAGACGCCCCTCCACCGCTACCGGCAGGCCCTGGTGCGCGCCCGGGATGCCTTTTCCCGAGCCGGGCTGAGATGGCGGATCGGCTGCTACCTGAACCACAGCAACCCCTGCCCCATGCTCATCGATGAGTCGGGCGCCCATTTTCTCTCTCATCCCATCTTCCTCTCGGGTGATCTCTCCGACGATTTCAACCCCATGATCGTCGACTACGAACTCGAGACAGGACAGTACCGCCTGACCCGGTGCACCCTGCACCCCCGCCCCCCTTACCCGGATCACAACATCATGATGGAGGACATCGTGTTCCCCGTCGATTTCGATGTCGCGGATTTCGGTGTCGTCGGGTTGATCACTCAGGACTACCTCATCTGCGAAAGTAGCGACCTCCAGGAGATCGCCGGAGAGATCGAGAAGCGCAGCTACATCGAGTGGGAGGATTCCGTGTGATTTCCCCGGGGAGGCGCTGAAAAGAGGAGGCGCCACCGGCCCGCCAATACGGCCCTTGGGACCGCTTGCTTTTGCCCCGGCCAACCGGCAGGATCTGGACATGATTCTCCGACTTTCTCTCGCGCTTCTCGGCTTCGCCATCCCCTTCGTCATCGCGGCCGAGGAATCGGCCCTGGCCGGTTCGCGCCCCAACATCGTGGTCGTGATGTCCGACGACATGGGCTGGGCTCAACCCGGATTCCACGGCAGCACCAAGGGGCTGACACCGAACCTCGACAAGCTGGCCGGTGAATCCATGCGGATGAACCAGTTCTACACCCACTCCGTCTGCGCACCGACCCGCGCCGCTTTTCTCACCGGGCGCTATGCCTTCCGCACCTGGAGCGACTGGAGGTCAGAGGATTTCGGGAAGCCCAGTTTTCTGGAGAAACTCGGGATGACCCTGGCCGAGACGGCGGACGGGACTCCCACCCGGCGGATCCACGCGCTCGACACGGGAGAACGCACCATCGCCGAGGCGCTGCGCGACACGGGTTATTTCACCGCCTTGATCGGCAAATGGCATCTCGGAGAATGGCTCCCCGAACACCTCCCCATGGGTCAGGGTTTCGCCCACCAATACGGCCACTACGCCTGGGGCATCGATTACTACACGAAAACCATCGTGCACAACGCGCCGGCGCGGTTTGCCGTTTACGACTGGCATCGGAACCAGCAGCCCATCCGCGAGGAGGGTTACGCCACCGACCTGATCGCCGCCGAGGCCGACCGCGTCATCCGGCAACAGGCCCCCGATCGGCCCTTCTTCATCTACGTGGCATTCAATGCCGTGCACGGCCCGCTCGACGTTCCCCGGGGGAAAGAGGACTGGGATCCCCGGGACGCCATGCTGTGGAGCCTCGACCAGGGCATCGGGCGCATCGTCGAGGCGATCGACCAGAGCGGTTTCCGCGATAACACCCTGCTCATCTGCACGAACGACAACGGACCCGTGCTCGAGGAGATGAGCCGGCCCTTCCGAGGAACGAAGAATACCACCTTCGAGGGAGGAGTGCGGGTGCCCTGTCTGATCCGCTGGCCCGGCGTGACCGACCCCGGCAGCGTGAACGACGAGATGATGTTCATCGCCGACTGCTACTCGACCTTCATTCACCTGGCGGGAGCGGATCCGAATCAGGAAAGAGAGGTCGACTCGCTGAACATGACGGGCATGCTCTTCCGCGGAGAGGAAAGCCCCCGCGACGAGATTCTTTTCGACGTGTCGGGAAGTGTGCGACTGCCCACCATCCGCAAGGGTCGCTACAAGCTGATGGGCGACATGCTCTTCGACGTGGTGAACGATCCCTCGGAGCAGACCGACATCGCGGAAACGAACCCGGAGATCGTGGCCCGGCTCCGGGCCCGCTTGGAGGAGGCGGCCGCGGAGCGTCCCCCCCTGGGTGAGAAACCCCTGCTTATGGAGCCTCCGCTGCCCTACGTCTACGGCATCGAGGAAAACCGCGATCCCCACGCATGGCTCGTCGAACTTGTCGACGAGGTTCGGGCCGGGCAGCCCACGGAATGGGCTCCCGAAGAAACCCCCTGGCCCAAGGCTCCTCAGGGAGCCGTCGCCAGCAAGATGGACGGACTGGCCGACGAGAAATAACCATCGCCACTCAAGCCCGAGGGCGGGACCTCATCGTCCGCCCCGTTTCATCCGCCGGAATAGTCCCCCGTCGCGCCGCGGCGGAGAGTTGCGCAAATCGAACAGAGGCCGCCACCGGGCGTTTTCATCCTCGGGTTCCACCAGCAGCTCCGCCTCCTGAACGGGGGCAGGCTCGTCGACCACGGCGTCGGGCGAATCGTAATCGTACCAGTCGGGATGGATCGTTACCCCCTTTTCCCGGGCGGGATCGGGGAAGGCGGTGAAGTACACGATATAGACGGGGATGGCGTCCTCGATCACCACCGGCACTCGCGTGTCTTCGCGGAGGGAACGAGCCACCCTGTCGTCGTCCCAGCCGGGCACGTCGCGGAGGACCCAGTTGGCCATCTCCTCCGGCTTCTGCAGGCGGACGCAGCCGTGGCTGCGCAGTCGCTTGTCGTAGTCGAAGAAATGCTTGAACGGGGTGTCGTGGAAATAGACCGCGTGCTTGTTCGGGAAAAGAAACTTCACCAGCCCGAGCGTGTTGTCATCCCCCCCCTGCTGACGCAGGTAGGCCTCACGCTCGCGGATCGAGTTGAGACTAGCCGTGGTCAGGGGCAACGGCTCCCCGGTGGAGCTGTCGATGATCTCGAACCCATTCTGGCCGAGGTGCTCGAGATCGCTGTATTTGTCATCCCCCGTGGCGATGGAATAGGGAACATTCCAATAGGGCTGGAATACCACGTGCTCCAGCCACTCCCGGAAGATGGGGGTCCGCTGGCCCACGATGTTTTTCCCGAAAACGATGCGCATGCGGAGTTCGAGGTCGTCCTCATCGAATCCGTAGACCTCGCCCGAGGGCAGATTGGCCAGCAGATACCGCTCGCCGAAGAAGTCGGGGAGCCGCCGCGCCCGGTGCAGATTGAAATAAAGCGCCTCTTCGTCGTCAGCCGTGTCGGCGGGCATGTAAGTGAGCAGCCGGTCCTCATAGTCGAGAACATAATGGGGGATGCCGATCGCCTCAGCGACGCG
>CAZLUZ010000133.1:0-14299 GCA_964562825.1 uncultured Akkermansia sp. | reverse complement strand
ACCCAGGGCAGTTTATATTTGTTGATAATGCAGAGAAAAGGTAAATTGAGCTGTTGGAGAACGCAATGGGTTCAAGCGTTCCGGGCAATGTTACATTCGTTAGTTTGCAGCGGCAATTTGAGCGACATAACAGTGGAATTATTGGTGAGTTTGTTCCGGCGATGGGATTTTAGGGGCGGGTGGGGAAGCCTTCGTCGATTGTCCATCGGGTTCGCCTCCCCGGCGAGGGGCCGCCGGAGGCAAAAAGAGAGAAGTTCATCCGAGCAATAGCGAGCAAACTTCTTTTGAGTGATAGGGTGCGGGAGCCGAAGCCGAGCGTTGCATGCGGAGCGCAGCCCGAAGGGTGCGAAGCCTATCCGCCCCAAGCGAAGCGCTCTCCCTTCTGTCTTCTAGCCTCCCCGGCAATGAGGGGCCCCGGAGGGTCCGGCTGAAGGCCATCTGCAGCATCCCAATTTTGAATTGTCTTTTCACGGAAGTGTGTATATTCTTCAAGGAATGGTTTGGTTGGGAGGGCAAGTCGAATTTCTTTCAGCGGATGGGGATCGTTGATAGTGCCGTTAAGCGTCAAATTGAAAATCGTGTCTCGTCAGAGATAGAAAAGATTATTTGGACCCCTTCCTTCCCCCCGGTCCGACGGGGCTTGACTTTTCCCCTTGAAAAAGCAAAATCCTATCAGTAACTTGTTTGGGTAAGGTTCATGGTGCCCGAGACAAAGGGGCGTCCTTTGGAGGAAATCGAACACGAACTGGGTATCACGGGTTCATGATTCAACCCAAGATCCTTTCTCTTGGCGAGGTTCTTTGGGATCTCTTTCCCGAGGGAGCCCGCTTCGGAGGCGCTCCTGCCAATTTCGCCTGCCACGCCTCCCTCCTCGGCGGAGAGGTCACTATGGTCAGCAGGGTGGGCGACGACGAACGCGGCCGGGAGGCGATCGCAGTCCTCAAGGAGTTTGGCATCAACACCAGTCTGATGCAGGTCGATGGGGGACTTCCGACGGGGACGGTTGGCGTTGAGCTGAATGACGCTGGAAAGCCGCACTTCACCATTTACGAGAACTCTGCCTGGGACGAGCTCGAGTGGCGCGAGGAACTGGAATCTCGGGTCGTCAGCTCCGACGCAGTTTCCTTTGGCACTCTGAGCCAACGGGGAGAATCCTCACGCACCACCATTCAGCGCGCGCTTCGTGTTGCTGCAAGCGCCGGGATTCCTCGAATCCTCGACGTCAATTTGCGGTCTCCCTTTTTTGATGACGAACGGATCCGCGATTCGATTTCGCTGGCCAGTTTCCTCAAGCTCAGCGATGACGAGATCGCTCCCGTTGCCAGCGCGTGCGGGATTCCGATCAAGGACCCTCACCAAGACGTCTTGCGTGCCCTGCTCGAGAAGATGGAATTGGATCTCGTGGTCATGACCAGGGGCGCGAAAGGTGCGGTTCTCATCCTTCCCGATGAGACTGTTCACCAGGCTGGGATTCCCACGGAAGTCCGCGACACGGTCGGAGCAGGGGATGCCTTCACTGCTGCCTTTCTCCTCGGACTCCTACGCGGTCACGACTCAGCCGCCATTCTTCGAATGGCCTGTGAACGAGCTTCGCAAGTCTGCTCGATGTCCGGAGCTGTTCCCTCGTTTTCCCAATGAACCCACAGCAATATCAATTCGTTACCCAGACTCACGAATGATCATGAAAACCCACATCCACTTGGCCACATGGCTCGGATTCTGTGCGAGCTTGTTTCTTGCCCTCGCCGTGCCGGCATCAACAGCTCCGGAACGCCCCAACGTCGTCTTGATCTTGATCGACGACATGGGATATGGAGACATCGGCCCCTTCGGGAATACGGTGAACCAGACGCCCAACCTTGACCGGATGGCTGAGGAAGGAAACGTTCTTCGGCAATTTTACGTGGCGAACACTGCCTGCACACCTTCCCGAGCGGCCTTGCTCACGGGCTCTTATGCTCACCGGATCGGGATGGATGGGATGGTCACGTTTCCGGGTGAGAATCGAGGATTGAATCCCGATGAGATCACCATTGCCGAGATGTTGAAGGAACGTGGTTACGCCACTGGATGCTTCGGCAAGTGGCATCTCGGAGATCAGAAACCGTTTTTGCCCCTCGCCCAGGGGTTCGATGAGTACTTTGGGATTCCCTACTCCAATGACATGTGGCCCGGAAATCTAAGGGGGAATCCGGTGACGGATCGAGGCCCTTATGAACCTTTGCCTGTCATCCTTCAGAATGATGCTGTGGCCTACGTGGCGGATGGGGCGGACCAGTCCTTGCTGTGCGAGGTGGTGACCGATGAGGCGTTGAAGTTCATTCGGAAACACAAAGACGAGCCGTTCTTCTGCTACATTCCACACGCGTATGTGCATCACCCACGGTTTGCCCGACCCGAGATTCTCGCGAGAGCGGAGGGCAGTGTGGACCGGGCCAATGTGGAGGAGGTCGACGACAGCGTGGGCCGAGTGCTCGATACCCTTCGCGAGATGGGGATCGCGGAGAAGACGCTTGTTCTTTTCACCTCGGACAATGGTGGTGCCAGCGGAATGTCCATGGGACCTCTTCGTGGAGGCAAGGGGGGCCCGAAATACGAGGGGCACATGCGAGTCCCCACCGTTGCTTGGTGGCCGGGTACGATCGCTGCCGGTTCGGAAAGCAATGAGATTGCGGTGACGACCGATCTGCTGCCCTCTTTGGCCAAACTCACCGGAGCAAGAGTGCCCACGGACCGTACCCTGGATGGGAAAGACGCGCTTGAAGTGATTCTTGGCAAATCAGCGACCCAGTCTCCTCACGGGATCCACTACTACGAGGTCGATGGGATTCGGCGGGGGAACTGGAAACTGGTTCGAGGCAGAAAGAATTTGGAACTCTACGATCTGGATGGCGATCTTGGGGAGACGAAGAATCTGGCGAAAGAGCATCCAGATCTGGTTGCCGAGTTGGAAGGATTGCTAACGAATCATGCGGAGCGAATCGCCGCCGATACTCGTCCCGCCGCTTTCGTCGAGGATGCTGAGCCGATTCTTTCTGACCCAGGCGATCTTCCGAAGCTTCGTGAGTATGTCGGGAAACCCGACACGACCGCCGCCAACGACGGAGGCGCCAAGGGCCAAGTTCCGGCGGCGAAAACGAAGCGGACGGAAGCCACAAAGAAGAAGCCGGACGTTCTGTTCATCGCCATCGATGACATGAATGATTGGACGACGCTCTTTGATGAAAGCAATCCCATTCAGACGCCGAACCTGAAGCGGCTCGCCTCACGCGGCACCTTTTTCTCCCGGGCCTACTGCGCTTCGCCGGGCTGCAATCCCTCTCGGACCGCCATCATGACCGGCCTGCGCCCCACGACATCGGGTGTCTATGGGAATCCAGAGGTCTGGCGCGAGAAGGTTCCCAACGTCGTCACGCTTCCGCAGTACTTCGAACGAAAAGGGGGATATTCCACCCAAGGTGCGGGGAAGATCTTCCATCACGGCAAATCGGGAGCCGACCGTCCTGACAATCCCTCCTTTCAAGAGTTCTTCCAGAAACTCGCCATCCGGGGACCGGGTCGGAACCAAAACTACAACGGCTACCGCAAACCGGACAACCCTCGCTTAGGTGGACTCGGCTTCGATTGGGGCGTACACGACCAGAAGATGATTGACGTGGATATGTGCGAGTGGGTCGAGGCTCGGATGGAGGAATCCTGGGACCAACCGCTCTTTCTTGCCGCTGGCATCTTCAATCCCCACCTTCCGTTCTATGCGCCTGAAGACACCTTCGATCGATACCCACTCGATAAAACGGTACTTCCACCGATGCTCAAAGGCGACCTTGATGATGTGGGAGAAATCGCCCGGCGCATGGTCCGGAAGGAATTCTGGATTTACGACAACACCATGGCCGCCGAGCCCGGTTCGGCCGGCAGCCTTCAGCGCATGGTGCAGTGCTATCAGGCTGCGGCCGATTACGCTGATCAGATGGTGGGCCGCCTTCTCGATAAGCTCGACGAAACCGGTCGAGCCGAGAACACCATCATCGTTCTCTGGTCCGATCACGGATACCACCTTGGCGATAAAGAGACCTGCGTGAAGTTCACCCTCTGGGAAAAAGCCAACCGCGTCCCCTTTATTGTTGTGGCACCCGGTGTCGGCAAGCCGGGCCAGGTCTGCAGCCGTCCCGTCAGCCTCGTTGATATCTATCCAACCTTGGTTGAATTGGCCGGACTCCCCGTCAATCAGGAGAACGACGGCCTCAGCCTCGTGCCTCTTCTCAAGGACCCCAACCAGGAGTGGAAACGCCCGGCCCTCATGACGGAAGGCCCCGGCAACCACGCCGTTCGCTCCGATCTTTGGCGCTACATTCGCTACGGCGACGGCAGCGAGGAACTCTACGATCACACCAAGGATCCTTGGGAACACACCAATCTCCTCGCCATCGGCGATCCAGAGGTTGCCCAGAAAACCTACGGAGATGTCCTTGATGAGCATCGAAAATGGCTCCCCAGAAAGGAAGCCGAAGGCGTCGGCATGTCGCACCTTTATCAGGACCCGCCTCCCGCGGGAGCCGGCCTGCCCGGCAGCGGCTACGCGAAGACACGCACTGCCGGAGGAGACAAGGACCGTGCCAAAGGCGGGAAAAAAGGCAAAGCTTCCAACAAGACCGAAGAGAGCAAGCAGCCCTCTGACTCCTCGTCCGCCGCGCTTCCGCCTCCTGAACCAAAACTCCCGGTCAGAGGCCCGTTCCCTGTCGTTGAGCATCTTTTACCCAAGGCTCAGCCGTCCCTCCTCCCGCAATACACCTTCTCCGACACACTCGAAGAACAGGAAAAGGAGCTGGCCAACAACCCGCTGATGAAACGCTTCGCCAATTCGCGCAAAGCGCTCGCTGACGATCCTTTCCGTCCCTACTATCACTTCGTCAATCCTGAAGGACGTCTCAACGATCCCAACGGCTTGTGTTACTGGCAGGGTCGATGGCATCTCTTTTACCAGGCCTACCCGCCCGAAGACCCTCGCCAACACTGGGGGCACGCCGTCAGCGATGATTTGCTCAACTGGCGCGACCTCCCCGTGGCCATCTATCCGGTGCCCGAGGACAAGTGTTTCTCCGGCAGCACCCTCGTCGAAGAAGATCGCGTCATTGCCGCTTACCACGGCATCGGTCGCGGCACCATGATCGCAGTTTCGAGCGATCCGCTTTTGCTCAACTGGGAGAAGATCACCGGCGATGCAGTCATTAAGTTGAAGAAAGAGGACGATCCTGATCTCCCCTACGAAGTCTTCGATCCCAGCATCTGGAAAGAGGGTGACTACTATTACCTGCTCACTGCCGGACAGCATAAGAACGGCCCCGACGGCAAGGTGATGCGGGAGCAATTCCTTCACCGCTCCAAAGATCTCGCCAACTGGGATTACCTCCATCCCTTCCTTGAAAACGATTTCTACGGCCAAGTCGGCGACGACGGCGCCTGCCCCTACTTCTGGCCCATCGGCACCGAGGAGCAGAACAAGAATATCATGCTGCACTTCAGTCACATGAGCGGTGGCAAGTATCTGCTTGGCGACTACGACACCAAGCGACAGAAATTTGTCGTCACTGACGGCGGCGATTTCAACCACGGATCCGTTTCCCCCGGCGGTGTTCACGCCCCTTCTGCCTGTCCTGATCCAAGAAACCCCGGAGCCGTCGTGGGCCTCTTCAACATGAACCCGGGCATCAAGACGCCTGACTTCAATCACTGGAATCAGGTCATGTCCTTGCCGCGTCGCTGGACCCTCAGCGAGGAAGGCAAACTCGAAGTCATTCCTACCGGCAATTACAAGTCACTCCGTGGAGAGCAGGAACGGATCACCGGAGTGGCGCTACCGAAAAACGAAGAAGTCGTCTTTGAAAACATCCACGGCAAGGCCATGGAACTGAATCTCAAGATCGGCCCCAAGACCGCTCAGATCCTTGAACTGAACGTGCTGCGCTCACCCGACGAAGAAGAGTTCACCCGCATCCTCGTCCACCCGAGAGCCGGCTACAAGGTGAAGGACGGCGTTCGTCGAGATCGCGGTCAGCGCGTCTTCTCCCACGGCACGCTCACCATCGACACCTCTCGCTCCTCCATCCTTCCCGAAGTCCTCGCCCGCCCGCCCGAAGTCGCCCCTTACCTGCTCGACAACGAAGACAAAACGGTGAACCTGCGCGTCTTCATCGATCGCAGCATCGTCGAAGTGTTCATCAACGGCGTGCAGTGCGCCGCCGTTCGCGTTTACCCGGGGCGAGAAGACAGCACCGGCGTCTCTCTCCGCGCCATCGGAGGCGAAGCCAACCTCATTCACCTGAATGCCTGGCAGATGAAGAACATTTACGAATAGCCTCTGCTCACTTCAGATCCCAAATGAAACACCTGCTCCTTCTACTTCTCGGCTGCACGCTCTCTGTCGTAACGGCGACGGAAAGACCACCCAACATCGTCATCATCTTCATCGATGACATGGGCTACGCCGACATCGGCCCCTTCGGCAATACGGTCAACCAGACCCCGAACCTCGACCGAATGGCCGCCGAAGGCAATGTCCTGACACAGTTTTACGTTTCCAACACCGCCTGCACCCCGTCCCGGGCAGCCCTGCTCACCGGCACTTACGCCCACCGCATCGGCATGGACAGATCAGTGGTCTTCCCCGGCGAAGCCCGCGGCCTCAACCCCGATGAAATCACCCTGGCTGAGATGCTCAAGGAAGTCGGCTACACCACCGGTGTCTTCGGCAAGTGGCATCTCGGCGATCAGCCCGAGTTTCTCCCGCTCGCCCAGGGATTCGATGAGTACTTTGGGATTCCCTATTCCAACGATATGTGGCCCGGCAACGGACGGGGCAACCCCGTCACCAATCGCGGCCCCTACGAACCGCTCCCTGTCATGCAAGGCGACGAGGCGGTCGCATACGTCGCCGACGGCTCCGACCAATCGCTGCTTTGTGAAGTGGTCACCAATGAGGCGATCAAGTTCATCGAGAAATGTGCGGACCCTTCGACAGGTTCGGCAGGCTCACCGCAGGCTGGCTCAGGGCAAGCAAAGCCTTTCTTCTGCTTCGTTCCCCACGCCTACATTCACAATCCGCGCTTCGCCCGGGCGGAGATCCTGGAGCGCGCCGAAGGCGACAGCCGCCGCGCCAATATTGAGGAAGTCGACGACAGCGTGGGACGCATTCTCGATGCAATCAACGAACTCGGCCTCGCCGAGAACACCCTGGTGATGTTCACGTCAGACAATGGTGGCGCCGAGACCGGTCCGCTGCGTGGCAAGAAGATCGGCAAGAAATACGAAGGCCACATGCGGGTGCCCACACTGACCTGGTGGCCCGGCACGATCGTAGCCGGAACCGAAACCGAGGCCATTGCCACCAGTACCGATCTGCTTCCGTCGTTTGCCCGCCTCACCGGAGCCACCGTCCCGACTGACCGCACCATCGATGGCAAAGACTCGCTCGATATCCTGCTGGGTAAATCCGATGCCGCTTCGCCTCACGAGATCCTCTACTACGAAACCGGCGGCATTCGACGAGGCGACTGGAAACTGGTTCGCTACGCCGTCAAAGGCGAGACCATTAACGAGCTCTACCATCTCGGTGAAGACCTCGGCGAACGAAACAACATCGCTGACCAACATCCCGACATCGTCAAGGAGTTGGGTGACCTGCTCACGGCTCACAACGAACGCATCGAAGCCGGCCTCCGCCCTGCGGGATTCAAAGAAGGCGCCGGTCCCATTCTCACCGAGGCGGGCGATCTCCCCAAGCTGCGCGACTGGATGGGCCAGCCCGATGTCCGCGCCGCTAACGGCCCCTCTGCCCCGCCGCAGCCATCCAAACCACCCACTCAACAGGGTCAGGTCGCGCACCCAACCCACTTAAGTCAGTCACCGCCGGCCATTCTCAAGCCTGACCCCACGGCCATCCTCATCGCTGACTTCGAGGGCGCCGACTATGGCGACTGGACCGTCGAGGGCGACGCGTTTGGATCCGGCCCCGTATCTCGCGAGACATCCAGAAACAAGTTGGAAGGCATCATCGGCAACCGACTCGCCAATTCCTTTCAGCCCAACGACTCAACCACCGGCACCCTGACGTCACCACCTTTCAAGATTGCGCGGAAGCACATCAACTTTCTCATCGGCGGCGGTAACCGTCCCGGCGAAGTGGGCATTCGCCTGCTCATTGACGGGAAAGAGGTCCACCAGGCTTCCGGCTTTTCGCAGAAGAACGCGAAGAAGGAGGAAATCAACGCCTGGAGATCCTGGGACGTGGCGGAGTTCAACGGCCGGGAAGCCACCATCGAAATCTACGACCACTTCACCAATGGCTGGGGCCACATCCAGGTCGACCACATCGTGCAGTCCGATCGCAACTGGCAGGCGGCAACTCCCAAGGTGGCGGAACCAACGGCCCCATCGGCACCTGCTGAGCCGGTCGAGTTTTCGGAAGACGACTGGACCACGTTTCCTTCCTATCTCGAAGTCGGCTACGACCAACCACTCCGTCCCCAATTCCACTTCACTTCGCGCAAGAACTGGCTCAATGATCCCAACGGCATGGTCTACTACGACGGCGAATGGATCATGTGCTTCCAGCATGTCGCGATCAAGAACGACACGGGTTCGAAATCGTGGGGGGCCGCGGTCAGCCCGGACCTGATGCATTGGGAGCAACTCCCCCACGCCATCAATCCCTACGCGAACGTGATGGGACGCGAGGGCCTTCACACGATCTGGTCCGGTTCCGCTGTCGTGGACGTGCACAACGCCCTCGGCAAGCAGATCGGGGACACCAAGACGCTCTTCGCGCTCTACACCGCAACCGACCCCGTTGGCTTCTTCCAGGGCGCCGCCTACAGCACTGATCGCGGTCGCACCTGGACCAAGATCAACGATGGCAAACCCGTCATTCCTCACCAGGAAGGTTTCTCCAAGGGACAACGCGATCCTCGCATCGTCTACTTCGAGCCGGACGACTGCTACATCACCATCATGATGATCGGCGGACCCGAAAGAAAAGTCCGCCTCTGGAAATCGACCGACCTGCTGACCTGGGAACCGTTCCTCGATATCCCTAACAAAGCCGCCGAATGCATTGACCTCTATTCCGTCGCCGTCGATGGCGATCCCGAGAATCGCAAGTGGGTTATTGCCGATGCCAACACCCACTATGAGGTCGGGGACTTCGACGGCGAAACCTGGACCGGCTTCGGTGCCGAAGATGAAAACGGCAAACGCCACCGCTTTGACTACGGCGACTCCTGGTATGCGGCTCAGGCTTTCAACCAGGCCCCCGACGGCCGCGTTGTTCACATCGGTTGGCTGCGCAGCAAGCAACCAGGCTTTCGCCCTTTCCTCGAAGCGGGCATGCCATTCACCCAGCAGATGTCCGTGCCCATTGAGATCACCCTGCGCACCACGCCCGATGGCATTCGCCTAAATCGCAATCCGGTGAAGGAAATCGAAACGCTTTACCGCGAAACGATCACCTTGGAAAACCTCATCGCGAAGGAAGCGAACGCGAAGCTCTCCGACCACTCCGCCGAACTGGTCGATCTGACCTTGCACTGTGATGCCTCAAAAGACTTCACCCTGTCCGTCCGGGGACTGGAGATTCACTTCGAAGCCGAAGCACAGGAATTCATCTTCACGAACACCCAGCGGGTCGTAGGCGAAAAAGCTGCCTGGAACAAAAAAGGCCCCTATCGCGACGACGGCGTGCGACGCATCCCCGCTCCGGCAATCGATGGCCAGGTCACCTTGCGGGCCCTCGTCGATCGCGCCTCGCTCGAGCTCTTCGTCAATGATGGTCAAGCGGCCGGGAGTTTCGTGGTGACTCCTGCAGCACAAGAAAAGGCCATTCGCTTCAAGAATAACGACTCCCTTTCGATCTATTCTCTCATCATCAACGAACTGGACTCCATCTGGAAGTAACCCCTCTCACTCATGAAACAACTCATCTTCGGAATCCTCCTGTCCCTGTGCGGGCTCGCCAACGCGGCACCTCCAAACGTCATCGTCATCATCACCGACGACCAGGGCTACGGCGACTTCTCCGCTCACGGCAATCCCGTACTCAAAACTCCTAACATGGACCAGTTCCGGGAGAGTGCGGTGCGTTTCACTGACTTCCATGTCGCTCCGATGTGCTCCCCCACTCGCGGTCAGCTCATGACCGGGATCGACGCGATGAAGAACGGCTGCACTGCGGTTTGCGAAGGCCGTTCCATGATGCGGGCCGAACTTCCGACCATGGCCAACTTCTTCGCCGAGTCCGGTTACGCCACCGGCCACTTCGGCAAGTGGCACCTCGGCGACAGTTACCCGCACCGCCCCGAAGATCGCGGCTTCCAGGAAACGATTCATCACCGCGCCTGGGGGATCACCTCACTGGCTGATCACTGGGAAAACCACACGGACGTCTACTTCGATCCCATCCTCTCTCACAACGGCGTCGACATGAAGTTCGAAGGCTACTGCACCGACATCTTCTTCGACGAAACCATGAAATGGATCGAGCAGCAGAAGAAGAAAGAGAAACCCTTCTTCGTCTACCTGCCGACCAACACGCCTCACGTCCCTGACATCGCCCCCGAGAAATACCTCGCTCCTTACGTCGGCGAGTTTGAGGGCAAGAAGATGCCGACCCATTTCTACGGCATGATCGCCAACCTCGACGAAAACCTCGGACGACTGGAAGCATTCCTCGCCGAGAACGAACTCAAGGACAACACCATCGTCATCTACATGGCTGACAATGGCACCCAGAGCACGCTTGCTAAGGAAATCTACAACGCCGGCATGCGGGAAAAGAAAACCAGCGTCTACGAAGGCGGCCATCGAGTACCGTTGTTCATCCGCTGGCCCAAGGGCGAACTCCAGCACGGCAAGGACATCGCCGAAATGGTCCAGGTTCAGGATCTACTTCCCACCCTGATCGAGCTCTGTGAACTCAAGTCGCTCGAATCGCCCCTGGACTTTGACGGCTCCAGCCTCGCCGACCTGCTCACCGGCAAGGAGGAAGAATTGCCCGACCGCAAGCTCGTCGTTCAGTACCGCTCGTCCGGCGAACCGTGGGATCCGGCCGTGGTCATGTGGAACGATTGGCGACTGCTCCGCCCGAAGAAAGGCAGGAATCCCCAACCGCCCAACGCGTCGCTCGAGCTCTACAACCTTGCCGACGATCCCGGCCAGACCACCAACGTCCTCGAAGACAACCCCGAAGTCGCGAATGCCATGAAAGCGCACTACGAAACATGGTATGCGGAAGCCAAGCCACTCTTCGACACCGCCCGCTGGATTACAGTGGGAAGCGAAAGCGCCAATCCCATGATCCTCTATGCCCAGGATTGGGTGGGAGATTATTGCGACAACCCCGGAGGACTTTCCCACGCCACCGCACAGGGCTATTGGAATGTCGAAGTCGCGCAGGAAGGCATCTACGAGATTGGGCTGCGTCGCTGGCCTCAGGAATCCGGCAAGACATTGACCGAAGGCTGGGCAGAGGGCCCGGGAGGCGTGCAGAGAAGCGCTCGCCCCATCGCGGCAGCCAATCTCCAGGTTTCAGGAAGCAATTATACTTTCGATACCAAGCTTGATGACCAGGTGGCGACCTTTCGGGTTCGGCTTCCTGCCGGGCGGACTCAGCTCGCGACAACGTTCATGGATCAGAAAGGCGGAGCACTTTGTAGCGCGATCTACGTGTATGTGAATCGGAGCGATGATGAATCAGCCGTGCTGACCCCGACTTCCGATCGGAAGCCTTCCGCCTCCGTCGCGAACACAAAACCCGGCGTGGCGAAGGCGATCACGCTCAGGAAGCGAGATATTCTCATCGCTGATTTTGAGGGCGACACCTACGGCAAATGGAAGGTCACCGGGACCGCCTTCGGCAAAGGACCTACGGAAACACAAGGTCGCATCGCCGGTCATCAAGGAAAGAAAGTGGTCGACACCTTTCTCAGTAGCGGCAGGAAGGACGTGACCGTGGGCACCTTGACTTCGCCGCCATTCCTCCTGGAGCGACCTTACCTGAATTTCCTTGTCGGGGGCGGAAGGCAACCCGGCGAAACGGGGATCGCCCTCGTCGTGGGAGGCAAGCGTGTTCAAACGGCGACCGGGAATTCGCTCAAGAACAGGGAAGGGAAAAAGGTCCTGCAATGGACGACCTGGGATGTCTCTGCGCTGAGGGGAAAGAAAGCGCGGATTGAAATCTTCGACCAGCGAAAGGCCGGCTGGGGACACATCGTTGTCGATCAGATTTTCCTGAGCGACCGAGCCATCGCCGACGTCGCCGTGGCGTTGGAGAAAAGACTGATCGTCAACGATTCCCACCTCATCGTGCCGGTGGCGAACGAGGGGCAGCGTCAGCTTCTCGGAATTTTCGAAGGCGAACGCCTCGTGCAGAATTTCCACGTGGCGCTGCCGCCTGGAGACGCCCCTCACTGGCTTGCGGCTTATCCGCTAGAACACTTTGAGCTCGACGGCAAAGAAGTCCGCATCGCACCTGCCGACGAGAAGAATCTGCCTCCGGCGCTCAAGAGCGCCTTCGAGAAGATCCGCGTCGGGCCGGCATCGGAGGCACTCGCCGGCGATGACTACGATCAGCCCTATCGCGATCAGTTTCACGTCTCGACGCGGCGCGGCTGGAACAACGACCCGAACGGCATGGCCTACCATGATGGCAAGTATCATCTCTACTATCAGCACAACCCGTTCGGCATCAGATGGGGAAACATGCACTGGGGCCACTTCGAGAGCACCGATCTGATCCACTGGGAAGAGAAGCCGATCGCTCTCTACCAGAAGACGACCGACGACATGATGTTCTCCGGAGGAGGGTTCGTGGATTTTAACAACTCGGCCGGTTTCGGTGAGAACACCCTCTTTGTAGCCTTCACCAGTACCGGTCGCGGGGAGTGCCTCGCCTACAGCACCGACGGCGGACAAACCTTCCAGGAACTGGAGGAGAACCCGGTGGTTGAACACAAGGGGCGTGATCCGAAAATCATCTGGTACAAACCGGAGAACAAATGGGTTATGGCCGTCTACAACACGGAGCCGTGCGCAGAGACCAGGGCGATCGCACCGCAGAAGGGATCAAGGCCTGCTGTGGAGCATGCCAACGTCGCCTTCTGGGAATCGAAGAACCTGCGCCAATGGAAGCAAACGGGTGCCTTCACTCATGCTGAGCGCGCCTCCATCCATGAGTGCCCGGAGCTATTTGAGCTTCCGGTCGAAGGCAAGCCGGGTGAACGACATTGGATCTTCTATGGAGCGCAGAACCGCTACTTCATCGGGGATTTCAACGGCAAGACGTTTCACGCCGATTCCGGTCCGCATGGGGATCCTCGGGAACCTCAGAAAGTCGGACCTCCCGGCGGACGCGGCACGATGTATGCCGCGCAAACCTTCAGCGATGTGCCGGATGGTCGCCGGATTCAGATGGGTTGGGTTCGCACCGCTCCGGATCTTGATGCGTATCCCGATCAGATCGCCAGCCAGTCGATGTCGCTCCCGCACGAATTTGTCTTGAGGGAAACGGATCGCGGTCTGCGACTGTTCTATCAGCCGGTCGCCGAGTTGGAGAGTCTGCGCGAGAACGTGCTGACCGAGGATATCGCAAGCCTTTCCGCCGCAGAAGGAAAGCTCGTAGAGATCCTGATTGAATTTGAAGAGCTTGGAACTCACCAGCTGACGATCAACGGCATCGACGCCTCTTTCGACGGTCGTAGCGCCCGCATTTTCTCGGATCGAAATACCAATGAAGTCTACATCGATGGTGGGCTCGAATACCGTTGCTATCGGCGCGAACCGGCCCAGACCGGTTCAACGGAGACGAGGAAGGCAAGCAACGGGACGATCCTGTCGCTGAAGATCTTTGAACTTCGGTCTATCTGGTGAAGTCTCGCCGAGGCCAAGGCGCTTTTCGATTGGTCTCGTCGATCCTGGTTCGTACCTCGGAAAAAGTCGACTGCCGTTCAGGCTGTGGTAGCGGCGAGCAATGAATCATGTTAGTATGGCCACCGAGTCTGGCCAATTTCCATGAGTGCATCGAATCCACGCCTCCTTCTTGTTTTACTTGTTCTGTTTCAGTTCGTTCATGTTGCGGTTCTCGCCGACGACTGGCCTTCCTGGCGAGGCCCCTCTCACAATGGGAGTCGATCCGGGCAAGATTACCCTGTCGAGTGGAGTCCTGGGCAGGTGGCATGGAAGGTCGGGCTTCCAGGAAAGGGCGCCTCGTCTCCGATCGTTTGGCAGGATCGAATTTTCCTCACCTCACCGG
>CAZLUZ010000132.1:0-14382 GCA_964562825.1 uncultured Akkermansia sp. | reverse complement strand
CGGTCTCCTTCGTCGCCGTGGGCGATGGGGCCGCCCACGTGGGCTGCCGGCGTGACATGGCCGATGACTAAGGCGTGGCTGCCTCCGGAAAACCGGCCGTCGGTGATGAGGGCAACCTTGTCCCCCAGACCCGCCCCCATGATCGCTCCCGTGGGGCCAAGCATCTCGCGCATACCCGGGCCGCCCTTGGGACCCTCGCGGCGAATCACCACGACATCGCCGGCCACGATTTCGCCTCCCAGGATGGCCCGCATGGCCAGCTCCTCCGAATCGAAAACCCTCGCCGAGCCCTCGAAACTCATGCCTTCCTTGCCGCTGATCTTGGCCACCGCTCCCTCCGGAGCCAGATTGCCGTAGAGGATGACGAGGTGGCCCTCGGTTTTCACCGGATTGTCAAAGCCGCGGATCACGGTCTGACCCTCGGGATACTTCGGCGAGACATCGGCCAGATTCTCCGCCACGGTCTTGCCCGTGACGGTGAGGCAGTCCCCGTGGAGGAGTCCCCGGTCCAGCAACGTGCGCATCAGGGGGAGGGTCCCCCCGATCTCGACGAGCTTCATCATCACGTGTTGCCCGCTGGGTTTGAGGTCCGCCAGCACGGGCGTGCGTTGGCCGATGCGGGTGAAATCGTCGATTCCCAGCTCGACCTCGGCAGCGTGCGCCGCCGCGATGAGATGGAGCACGGCGTTGGTCGAGCCCCCCAGGGCCGTGACCAGGGTGATGGCGTTCTCAAAAGCCTCCCTCGTCATGATGTCCCGGGGACGGATATTTTTTTCGATGAGATGCATCACCGCGGCGCCGGCATCGTGGCAGTCCATCATTTTCTCCTCGCTCACCGCGGCCTGGGCCGAGCTGTTGGGGAGACTCATGCCCAGGGCCTCGATGGCGCTGGCCATGGTGTTGGCGGTGTACATCCCGCCGCAGGAGCCGGGTCCGGGAATGGCGTTCCGGGTGATGCCGTTCAGTTCGGCATCATCGATTTTTCCGGCGCTGTGTTTGCCCACCGCCTCGAAGACCGAGACGATGTCGATGTCTTTCCCGTCGAAGCAGCCCGGCTTGATTGTTCCCCCGTACACGAACACGGCGGGTCGGTTCATCCGGGCCATGGCCATGATGCACCCGGGCATGTTCTTGTCGCACCCGCCGATGGCGACGAAACCATCCATGCCCTCGCAGCCGACCACGGTCTCGATCGAGTCGGCGATGACCTCCCGGCTGGCCAGGGAGTATTTCATTCCTTCCGTACCCATGGAGATGCCGTCGGAGATGGTGATGGTGTTGAACTCGATGGCCTTGCCGCCGGCGGCATCCACCCCCTTGCAGCTCTCCTTGGCGAGGCGGTCGATGTGCATGTTGCAGGGGGTAACCATGCTCCAGGTGGAGGCGACGCCGATGATGGATTTGCCAAAGTCCTCGTCCCGAAATCCCACGGGGTAAAGCATGGCCCGGCTTGCGGCGCGGTCCGGGCCGTCGAGCATGGGAGAGGAAAATTGGCGGTGAGCGGGTCGGTCGGAGTGGGAATCAGCCATGGGTCGAGGCGCCTTCGGGGCGCGGATCCGACGATTCGACATGCCGGCGCGCGAGTCAAGCGGCTTTGGACGGCGGGCCGCCCGGGAACCTCCCCTGTCCACGGGGACACAATACCCTCTGGCTACGCGGCTGCTCCAAGGAACATGCGGATGAGACCGCGTGCCTTTTCCTTGCCCTCCGGCGAGAGGTAGGCCTCCTTGGTCGACCCCACCAGGTAGCTGCGCTCCAGCAGTCCGCTGATCGCGGAGGTGATGTGGGCAATCGGGGGACGACCGTTCAACTTGACTTCGTCGTGAAGCGAACGGCTGCTGAACTTCTCCTGCCCATAGGCCTCGTCGAGAATTACGGCGGCAAGGAGACACTGATCCGCCAGAGTGAGATCAAACTTGTCTACCCCTTCCAAAATTCTCCTCGATCGCTCTGCAATTTGAGAAATTTTCTCATCTTCGGGAGATTGAGGCCTCCCGAGATCGGTCGATATCTCAGATTGACGCCGAATTTTGAGAGCGAGTTGAATGTAACTATCAAGTTGTTCCAGCTCTTGAAGGCTGAATTCTGAAAGTTGAGATACAATGTGGTCTAAACGTTTCAAAATTGATTACAAAGTGAAGTATTCAACAAATTCGAAGAAATAAGTTTGAATAATGTGATCAAAATTAGATTAGTCTCAAATAAATCTCAAATTAACCGGAAACGGTAAGGTTGGGATGAGAAATTGCAACAACCAACAACCTAAAGCCAAGCACAAATGAGACAATATGAGGAAAGCCTGATCGGGGACGTGGAAGAGTTCATTTTGGAGGCGCCTCCGCTTCGGGGCAGCCAGCAGAGCAATTTCTTTCGGGGTCACGCGAATGAATCCTGGGAAATCCAGCCGAGTTTGTTTCGTGCCGACCTGGGCCTCACGGAGTATGACAACTGGATCGATCTGGCCAACTCGCGCATGCTCAAGTTCAAGCAACTGGCTCCGGCAGACATCCGCACGCTGTTGACGTCGGAACTGGAGTGGACCGCGACGGCATGTCACCATCATGTCCCCACCCCCTTTTCCGCGTGGTCCGAGGCGGCGCTGGTCGGGCTCTATTTCGCCACCGAGGAGACCCCCGAAGGCAGCGATGGCGCCGTGTGGCGATTTATGCCGGGGCGTGATGAGCTGACCATCTACCAGGATTTCGAGCAGATTCCCGATGCGGTCCGGGTCTACTTCCCGCAGTACCGGACCGAGGAGATGGCGGCCCAACGGGTCTGTTTCCTCACCCATCCCTTACCCGAGCCGGGAATGCCGCCGGTTTCCTTCGAGAGCTATTACAACGCGTCCGATGACCGGATGAATCTGTGCAAGATCGTGGTTCCCCACGAGGCCAAGCGCGACATTCGGAAGCAACTGGCGGCGCTCGGCTTCGATTCCCGCACCATCTATCCCGGCCTCAAGGGGATCGGTCGTCAGCTCAGCGAGGATATCTACAACCACAGTTCCTCCTACGATTGGGTGATGTGATGGTTTGACTATCCTGATCATTCGGGTTCTTAGAACAATCGACGATGAAGGAGCGGGGTGAAGAGGGGCGGGGTTCCGCCGAGAGCGGGATTCGCAAGGTGTGTCGGAAAGTGGAGTGCGGGATACAACGCCTCCTGGAGAGGATGTTACCCGGGGTGAGTGAAGAGGGCCTCGGGCGACCCGGGTCGGTCCCGGCTCCGGGAGAGAGTTCGGGCGAGGGAGCGCTTCATCACGTTCCCGGCCCCGGAGTCTGCCCCCTGCAGGTGGGCCCGTCCGCTCCTGTCGGGCAGCTGCTCTTTCCCCCGACGACCGTGGCGCCGGAGAGGCGTCCCGGGGATCGCGGCCGCTTGCTTCGTGCCGTCGAGGCGAGATGGAATGAGGTGAGATCGAGAGACCTCCGGGACATGCCGGAATTCACCGGGAAACGGCCGCGGGATACCGACTCCCCGAACACCTGAGCCAGGGCGGGAGCGGCTCAGTCGTTTCCCACCTTGAGGATTTCTGCGTCTCCGGCCTCGGGCAGAAAGGGTTTCACCCGAAGTTCGTCATCGCCGATCTCCACCCGCACGCTTCCCGCTTCATCCAAGCGAATCAGACGCGCACCGCTATCCTCGATCCGCCGAATCCAGGCGGGCTCAAGGCGCTCCTGGGGCGGGAAATCGTCGTGTGATGTGATGACAACCCGCGGGCGGATCCGCTCGAGCAGCTCGCCGGAGCCGGAAGCGGCGGTGGCATGCTGTCCCCGGATCCAGACGTCGGCCCGGAGATCCCGGCCCGACCGGAGCAGGTCCTTCTCCACGAGAAATCCGGTGTCTCCCGTGAGCAGGATGCGCCAGGGGCCGCGGCGCAGGCGCAGGACCAGGCACCGGTCGTCGGCCAGTCCCGTAGGGGGGCGGGTCTCGCCCGGGAAGACAACCTCCCAGACCGTGTCCTCGTCCCAGCGGAGGCGGTCGCCCGCTTCGATCCGTAGCCGCCGGATTCCCCGTTGGCGCGCCTCCCCATCGATTCGGGGGTAGATGCGGGAGCGATTCGGGTAGTCCGACTCGAGGAGCAGGGCGGGGGACAGGTGGGCCACGAGGTAGGGAGCCGCCCCGATGTGGCCCGAGTCCCCGTGCGAGAGCACGATAGCATCGATCCGGTTGATTCCCTGCTCGCGGAGCAGGGGCAGGACCTGCGATCGGAAGGTTCGTTCGCCTCCCGAGTCGATCATCCAGACCCGATTGTCATCGCGGGCCAGAATGGCGCTCTCTCCGCCCACGCCCATCACCTCGAGGACGAGATCGGCCGAGGAAAGTGCCGGTTCGCTTCCCCCGCCGGTGTGGAAATGCGCTCCCGGCAGCCCCGCGAAGAAATGCGCCAGGGCCGCGAGCGAGGCGACGGAGACCAGATTGAGGCCGTTGAGGATGGCGGTGATGAAGCTCAGTCGCAGAGCGAAAAACGTCACCGCAATTCCCGCCGTGATCACGACGAGGCCGGCCAGGGGCACCATGATCACGTTGGCGATGAGGCCCGCCGGGGCGACTGCCTGGAAGTGAGCGTTCATCAGTCCGGCCGAGCCGAGCCACGAAGCCAGGGACACGGCGAGTCCGGCGGCGAGATAGCGCACCGCCTGGTCCGACCAGTTGCGCCAGCGGGGCACGCGTCTACGCGGCAAGAAGGGATCGATGGAAAAGGGGCGGTGCAACCAGGTGGCGAGCGGCCTGGCCAGCTGGGTGATGAAGAGGACGACGCAGAAACTGAGTTGGAAACCGGGAAGGAAGAGAGGCTGGGTGTTGCCCGCGAGGAGCACCAGTCCGGCCAGACCGATGCCGTTCGCCGGAGAAGATTTTCGTCTCAGGGCAAAGCCCAACAGCACCACCGACAGCATGACCGCCGCCCGGAAGGAGGAGGGGCGCAGTCCGGTGAGAAGGGCGTAGAATAAAACCGCCGGGATGATGAGCAAAACCGCGTGGCGTCGGGAGAGGCCGGCCCATTTTGTCCCGAACCAGAGCAGGAGGGCCACCACCCCGACATGCAGCCCCGACACGGCGAAAAGATGCATGGTGCCGGAGAGGCGGAAGAACTCCTCGATTTGTTCCGGCGACTCTTCCCTGGCTCCGAGGGACATGGTGAGCACGACGCCGGCGAGATCGCGTCTCTCTTCGGAGACGCCGTGGAGCAGCGCCGTCTCCATCCACTCGCGGGAACGGATCGCGGCCCGCCGCAGCGGGTGGCCCCGGTTGGGGCCGTCGGCATCGAGGCGGTCGCCCGGACGGATGGCCAACTCTCCTACGGCGTCGGCGCTGCGAAAGTAGTAGACCGAGGGATCGAAGGCCCCGGGAGAACGAGCCGGACGCAAGGCCGTCAAGCGACCGGTGAAACGCAGGGCCGAGCCGTAGGCGATCTCGTCCGACCTGGCGTGTCGGATTCGGCAAACCACCCGGGCGGGGTAAGGCAGGGGAATGTCCGTCCCCGCGATGCGACAGGATTCCAGGCGCAGGATCGTCCGGGCTGTTTCCTCTCCCGTCGCCTCGGGCTCTCCGTCGACCCATCCGCTCCCCGAGATCTCGAGGTAGCCCGTCTGCTCCAGGGCGGGACCGAGCGGGAAATGGGCGATGCGTCGCAGTCGCAAATCGTGCAGCGACCAGAAGAGGAGGGCGCATGCCACCACGCCCAGGGAGCAAAACCATCCTGGACGTCCGTTCCCCGCAAAGGCGAGGAAGCACGGGAGGAGGAGCACAAACCAGAGTGGGGAACCGTCTGCCGCGAGGATGCCGCAGGCCGCCCCCAGGGCGCACCAGAGGAGCGGTGCCCCGAGTCCTGCATTGCCCGCCTGTCTCCATCGTTGACGCATTCGGGCTGATGAATAATTCAACCCGCCCGAAAAATCGAGTTGGCAAGCCCCCGAAATCTGATAAGATACTTGCCCGGCATAAGTCGCGCCCACATCGGGCGAAAGAAACTTCGCTTCCGTTAAATTTATTTGAAAATTAATAAATTTTACCGGAGGTTAGGGACAACGCGGGTATAGCTTAGTGGTAAAGCTCCAGCCTTCCAAGCTGGCTACGTGGGTTCGATTCCCACTACCCGCTCCACCGACCCCGAATCCCGATGAAGTTTCCCCCCCTGACCGTTTTTGCAATTTCTGTGGTCTTCTCGGTCGTCGCCGGCCTTGCGCAATCCTGCCGGTTGGAAGCGATCGTCATGAAGGCCCGTATCCAGGCCGAACCCGAAGCGGCGCTGCGCACCCTCGGGCATTATCTCGCGCTGAACCCCGATTGCGTGGGGGAGTTGGTCGAGGCCGCCATCGAAGCGACCGGTGGGGAGTCCGAGGCGCTCACCGCCATCGTCAAGCTGGCGGTTCTGGAGTACCCTGACGAGGTGACCACGGTGGCCGAAGCGGCGGTGTTGGCGGTCCCCGGCGAGGTCGAGAGGATCCGCCGTGCCTTCGGCGAGGCAATCGAAGAGGCGCGATCGAGGACGGTGGAACCCGAGACTCCGATCGAGAAATTTCTCGCCCACTACGAGGGTGGTCGATGGGAGGGGGGATCGGCAGCGCCGCCGGAGCAGATTTCTTTCGCCGAGCTGGAAAGAGCGCGGGTGCTGGAGGAGGAACGCGCCATCCCCGAAGCCGAGGTTACATCGGCCGAACCCGCGGACCGCGAGGAGGTGGTGTCCGAGGACGCCGCGGTGCGCGCCTTGCAGGCCATCGATCGGCTTCTGGCCCGGCTCACCGGAGAGGAGGCTGAAACCCCGGGGGGGGAACCCGAGAATTTGCGGGTCGATCTGCCCGACGAGGCGATCGGGGTGATGACCCTGAACGACACCCTGCTGCAAGTGGAAGAGCGGATCGATGAACCTCTCGAGGAACCTCTCGTCCTCCGGGACAGTTTCCACGAAGCGCCGGCCAGGCTTCCATGACCATCGCCCAGGAGCGAGCCGTGAAAACCGTCTGCCCGGTGTGCGAGTCCCCTGGGACCGTGGCCTTCGAGGTCGCCGGGCACGAGATCCTCGATTGCCCGGTCTGCGGACATCGGTACCTCGCCCAGCCTCTTCCTCCGACCCACACCGAATCGGCCTTTCGGGACGACTACTTCGAGGGGGGCGGCGCCGGGTACCCCGACTACCTAAGCGAGGGGAGAATCCTGCGGCGTCGGGGACGCTGGTTTGCCCGTCGTTTGCGCCGTCACCTGCCGATGGCCCATCCCCGGCTGCTCGACGTCGGTGCGGCGGCCGGCTTTCTCATGCGAGGCTTCGAGGACGAGGGTTTTCATCCTCGGGGGATCGAACCGAACCGGGCCATGGTTGGCGAAGCCGAGAAACGTTTCGGGTACCAGCTCTATGCCGGAGGCATCGAGGATTTTCCCGGGGAGGACGCCTTCGACCTTGTTTCTTTGATCCAGGTGATCGCCCACGTCCGCGATCTCGAACTGGCCATGGACCGGGTCGACGCGCTGAGTTTGCCCGGCTCTTTTGCCCTGGTGGAGACGTGGGACTGGAAGAGCCTCACGGCGCGGTGCTGGGGACGACACTGGCATGAATACTCTCCACCCTGGGCGATCAACTGGTTCTCACGGGCGAGTCTCGACCGGCTCTTCGAAAGACGGGGATGGCGACGCGTCGACGGGGGACGACCGCCGAAGTCGATCGATCTGGCGCACGCCGTCTCGCTGGCATCCTACAAGGTGGGAGGGTGGGGAATGGACCGTCTGGCGCACCGGATAGAAAAATCGCCACTCGGGGGTCTTCCCATTCTTTATCCATTTGACGACGTGTTCTGGGCGCTCTATCGGAGACGCCCGGCCTGATTTCGCCGCGGCGGGGCCGGAGCCGTTTCCGATCATGATCGAAACCAGAGGACTGACCATGCGGTACGGAGAGTTGCTCGCTCTCGACTCCCTGGATCTCAGCATTGCCCCTGGTGAATTTTTCGCCTTTCTCGGGCCCAATGCCGCGGGAAAGACGACCACGATCAAGCTCCTCACCGGACTGCTCGCCCCGACGGCGGGCACTGCCGTGGTGGCGGGATTCGACATCCAGACACACCCCATCGAGGCGAAGCGCCGCATCGGCTATGTGCCCGATGTGGCCGAATTCTACGAAAAGCTGACGGCATTCGAGCTGATGGGGTTCGTCGCCGATCTCTTCGGGGTCGATGCCGCCAAAGCGGCCCGGTGCACCGAGGACCTGTTCGAGCAGTTCTCCCTGACCGCTTACCGGGATCAGCGGATCGAAAATCTGAGCCACGGCACACGGCAACGGCTCGCCATCTCCACGGCGCTGATTCACGATCCCGAGGTGATCGTGATCGACGAGCCCATGGTGGGTCTCGACCCGCGGAACGCGCGGGTGGTGAAAGAGGAACTGAAGGAGCGGAGCCGTCGGGGGACCACGGTATTCCTCTCCACTCATCTGCTCAACGTCGCGGAAGAACTGGCGGACCGGATCGGAATCCTCAACCGGGGGCGCCTGCTCGCGGAGGGATCCGTCGGGGAGATCAAGGGCCGGATGGCAGGCGGTCCGGACCGGAACCTGGAGGAAGTCTTTCTCGAAATCACCGGCGACGAACCCGGCGCCTGAACGTTCATTTATTTTTCAATTTTTCTTTACACCCACTCCGAATTGTCTCATGAAGATCGTTACCAATTCGCTCGAAAATACCCAAAAAGACAACACGATGGTTCTAACAAATTCATTCATCCGGAACAGGCTCCCTCTCATCCTCACGATCGGTTCGATCCTGTTTGCGTTCGCCGCTCCGGAACTGATGGCCCAGGACGAGGAAGGCGGCGGTGGGGAGACGAAATCCCTGATGACCAAGGTCATTGACGCCGGGTGGTTCATGGCACCCATCGGAGTTCTTTCCATCGCCATGATCACCCTCGCGGTGTTCAACATCCTCCAGTTGGGCAAGAAGAAGTTCGTCCCGGATGAGCTGAAAGACAACGTGTTGGCAAACATGGCCGACGTTCGGGTCCGCAGCGCCATCGACATCTCGGCGCAGGATCCTTCTTATCTGGGGCGGATGTTGACCACGGCGCTGCCCAACGTTGACGCGACCGATCCGGAGACTCTGGGGCGCAACGGAGTGGAGGACGCCATCGCGGATTTCTCGGTTCGGGAGAACCCCCGCTACATGGCGTGGATCGGATATTTTTCGGTGATCGCCCAGGCGGCTCCCATGATCGGTCTTTTCGGCACGGTGGCGGGCATGATCATGGCCTTCGACACCATGGGGCTCAGCGGCGGATCGGACCCCAGCAAGTTGGCCGGTAACATCTCGCTGGCCCTGATGACCACTGCCGGGGGTCTGGTCGTGGCGATTCCTTCGATCTTCTGTTTCTACATCTTCAAGAATCGGTTCAACCGGCTCGTCTCCGAGGCGCAGAACGTTGCCGCCGAGGGTCTCGATCTCGCCATTGCCACGGTGAATGCCGATCAACAGCTGGCCAAGGTTCCCGAGGGCATCTCCGAGGGTTAAGTTTTTCCGGGGCACCCCGTAAGAAAACGGGGTTCCGGGGAGTATTCAGGTATGGCATCGGAAAAACTCAGAAACCTGCAGTCGGCCGAGGGGGAGGACATCCCCATGGACATGTCGTCCATGATTGATCTGGTCTTTCTGCTGCTCATCTTTTTCATGGTGAGTTCGCACCTCATCATCGTGACGATCGATAAGCGGGTGAAACCGCCGACCGCGAAGAACGCCCAGGTGGCGAAGAACGCCACCGGCAGGGTGGTCGTCAACGTGCTGGAGGACGGTCGGGTCTTCGGCCAGGACAAATTCGAGTTGCCCACCATCGAGTCGATCTCGGTCTACGTGGAAAACGCCCGGCTGCGCAACGCGGAAAGCAATCTGAAGACCCGCCTGCATCTCCGGGCGGACAAGAATGTGGAGACCCGGCTGATCAAGCGGGTGATCAAGGCGGCCGGGGAGGCGGGGGTCAACGACGTGATCTTCGGAAGCTTCGTGGTGGAAACGGATTGAAGCGATGAAAAGGAAACGGCAAGCACCCAAGGAGGAGAACCCGGGTCTGGACATGTCGTCGCTGATCGACGTGAGCTTCCTCCTCCTCATCTACTTCCTGGTCACTTCGACCCTGGACCCCAAGGAGGCGGATCTGGGAATGACCATGCCGACGAGCCAGTCGGATGGCTCGGCGGATGTCGAGATCGACCAGATGACGATCAAGGTCAATCCCATGGGACACATCGTGGTGAACGACGAGATTCTCGACAGCGATCCCAACAACCGGGATGTTCCGCGGCTGCTCGATCGCCTGTCGACCTACGCGGAGAGCGCACGGCTCACCGATTCGGAGCCTCTGGTGATCATCTCGGCCGATGACGCGGCAAAAGGGCAGCGTTTCGTCGATGTGCTCAACGCGCTCGCCCACGAGACAGTGAAGATTCAGAATGTGACCATCTCGGGATTTGACGGGCAGTAGGAGGATGCCGGGTGGAAACGAACCAATCCGAATGAAGGTTCCGGCCCCGGCGTTCTCGCGTGCTAACCCCGGTCGAGTTCGGTCCGTTACTGATGAGGCAAGGGCTGTGCCGGGTTCCTGCGGGGAATCCGGTTCGGGTGCCGTGAGATGCTTCCCAAATTTCGATCCATTGAACCCATGATGAAACCTGAAAGATTTCCTCGCTTCCTGGCGGGACTCGGGGTGGCCTGTCTGCTGGCTACCGGTCTGGTCCTCGCGCAGGATGAGGAGGACGAGAGCGTGGAGGGCCTGTACCGGAAGGCCATCGAACTCAATGCGGCAGGCGATCCGGTGAACGCATCCAAGACCTTCGAGAAGCTGTTCGCCCTGACCAAACCGCAGTTTCTGTTGGAGGACTACGGACCGCAGGTCGGAGGGATGTTCTTCGACTACGCCATGACGCTGATCCAACAGCAGCGATGGGCCGACGCGAAGGAGTGGCTCAATCGCTGCATCGGAGCGAAAGAAGAGGCGAAGAAACTGCAGTCTCCGCTGGACAACACCAACCCGAGGGAAGGGCTGGCCCGATTCCAGTTGGGATTCGTGGAGGCCCAGTTGGGCAACCACCAGGAGGCCCTGCGTCTCTATGATCTCTACCTGGCCTCGAATCCTCCGTCGGGAGAGTTGGACGAGGTGAGGAACAGTTTCAAGCTCCGCTATGGCACCTCGCAGATCAAGTTGGGCAGGGTCGAGGAAGGGATGGCGACGGTTCAGGAGATGTTCGACAACCGCAGGGAGTGGCGGATCAAGCCGGCTTTTCTCATGCAGGGGGTCCTGGAACTGGGGCTTGGTTGGATCGACGAGGCAAAGAAAGCGGGTCCCGATCCGGCAAAACTGGAGGCGATCTCGATCCGGGCCCACGGTTTCCTCGACCGGAATCTCCCCCATGTATCGGTGGCACCCTTTGACGCCTTTCGTTTCGGCTTCACCGACCGATTTCGCAAACTGGGGCTGGAGGCCACCAAGGTGGGGCTCTACTCCGTGGCGTTGCGCTTTTTTTCCGGCTGCCCCACGATCGAGGAAGTGCGCCGCGACATCGACCTGCGTCTGGCCATGCTCCCGGTCGGGTCCGGGGTGCCCTCCGCCTACCAGCAATTCATCGACCAGCTGGCGGAACGGGAGAAAGCGGACATGCATCCCGACGCCGAAGTCCAGCGGCTCGTGGCGACTTGTTTTGAAAGGATGGGGAACCAGCGGATCCCCCGTGCCATTTACTGGCAACTCGCGCAGGATTACCCGCGCCTCGAGGAGAAGTTTCGCGCCGAGATCCTGCACGAGGCGGCGAGGTTCTCGGCCATGATTGGAGATTTTCCCGCCTCGCAGTATTTCGGCGAGCTGTTCATGAGTGAGATGCCGGAGGATCACGCCCTGCGGAACAACGTGGCCACCTTCATGCTTCAGTCGCTCTTCACCCAGGGGCGCTACGAGAAGGTGATCGAGGTGAGCCGTTCGGTTCGGGCTCGCTATGAGTTGGGTGATTCGAAGCGGGAACTCGCCGATGCACTCTACCCCATGTCGCTGTATACCTTGCAGCGTCACGAGGATGCGGCGGAGCCGCTCGACGAGTATGTGTCCACGTATGAGTCCACGGGGAACCGCGAGGCGGTGATGTTTCACTGGGCGTCGAATTCTCTGCGCCAAGGCAAGATGCGGGAGGCCGCGGAGCGCATCGAGGATTTCCTCAAGGAATTTCCCAAATCGGATCGCTTCGGAGACACCGCCCTGGCCGATCTGAGCATGGCACGCTACAACCTCGAGGATTACCCCGCCGCCATCGCCGCCTCCGATCGGTTGGAGGAATTCAAGCCCGACTCGGTGCAGCGGGGGCGCGCTCTCAATATCGAGGGCGATGCCTACATGATCTCGGCCGATTTTTTCAAATCGAAGGATCAGGAGGAGCAGAAGCAGGAGTTCAAGGAAAAGGGACTGGAGGCCTACCTGGCCGCCGCCGAAGCGGGCAAAAAAGCGCTGAGCCAGAATCCGGACCAGAAGGAATACTACAAGACGATCGCCGCGGAGGGCATCTGGAAGGCCTGCGACTGGTATCTCGCCAACGACATGCCGGAGGAGGCGATCGCGCAGTATGACGAGTTCTTCCCCGACTTCGCGGGAACGGTCTGGGAACCGCAGATTTCCGTCTTCGCCCTGGAGACTCTCGAGGCGGCGGGAAGGGCCGAGGAGGGGCTCACCCAGGTGGAGAAGATGATCAACGTGCTGGGGAACAAGCCTCCGGAAGAGCAGGATATGGAACTGCTGCGTCAGGCCATCGGCTCCTATGCCGAAGCCTCGGTGCGGGTAAAGGGGCCGGAAGAGACGGTTCGTATCCTCGATAATTTTCCCGGCATGGACCGGAGCAACCAGGCCCTGCTGACCTGGTTGAAGATCCAGAAGGTGATCGTGCTCCAGGGGATGCAGAAGCAACTGGAGGTCGACACGCCGGAGTACGCCGCGGTGGAGGGGCGCATCAACGAGGTCTTCGAGGAGTTGGGCAACTACGAGTTGCGCAATCTTTCGGCCTACGCCCTCCAGCAGATCGGCCTGAATTTCTCCCGGGGCACCAACCCCTTCCGGGCGGTGCGCTACTTCGAGGAATTGCTCGCCCGCGAAACCGAGGAAGCCGACCTCTTCAAGGCTCCGGCTGAATTCGAGATTGGCAAAATCGAAATGCGCTCGCCAGACCAGTCCAAGGTCAGTTCGGCCAAGGAACGGTTCCGCCGGGTCATCAACCGATACAAGGACCGTCAATTGATTCCGCACGCCCATCTCAACCTCGCCAAGGTGTTTATCGATGCCAAACAGTGGAACGACGCGCTGGCCGAGTTGCAGATCATCAACAAGGAGAAATGGATGTTCCGTGACGATCGGGCCCGCCGTGCAGAGGCCGGACTGTTGCTCGGGGAGGTCTGTGAGGCGCGGGACGACGTCGTGGGGGCGGCCAAGGCCTACCTCTCGGTCCTCTCCACTTACAACGGATTTCCCGAATTCGCCACCGAGGCCTTCCACCGGTATGCCAGGATCAGCCTGGAGGACATCAAGAGCGCCTCCGCGGGCACTCCGGAAGAACAGACCGAAAAGCGCGAGCGGGAGAAGGCCCTCTACAAGATCTATCTGGAACACATCTACATGTGGCAGAAACTCTCCGCCGAGGATTCGCCATCGGGGGCGTTGACCTCTCTCCGCCGGGAACTTTCCATCTACAAGTCGGATCTGAACATCGGGCCCCAGGAAGAGCAGGAAATCCGATTCAGCCTCGGCATCGAGGATGACTGGAACCCCGAAACCGCGGCGGGTTGAGACCCGGCTCCGAAGAAGATGCTACTCATGAAAACAGTTCTCACCATCATCCTTGCCGTTGCCGCGGCCGCTCCGCTTCGGGCACAGATCACGGAGGCGCCGGCCACGATCGCGTTGAACAGCGGGGCCAATCCCCAGGGATACATCCAGGGTTCCAGGCCGGGTGCGGTTCTCTTTTCCACCCAGGAGGGGGTGCGAGGCCAGTGGGTGCCCTTGTCGAACATCCGCGGAGATGGCCTGGACAAGTTGATTCGCATCCAGGATCGAGCCGACCAGCTGGCCGTGGGCAGAGCCGCATTCGCCGAGGGGGATTACGCCACTGCCGCAAGGGAATTCGGCAAGGTGGCCGACGCCTACGGCATTCTCCTCTACATCCCCCTGAATTTCGCCTCGGAGGCGAGGTTTTTTCAGATCGAAAGCCTGAGGCGCCTGGGAGCATTCAGTGCGATCGCCCCCCTGCTGGAGACCCCCGCAGGCGAGAGCATGGAATCGATGCTTTCGGAGCAATACCAGCCGTTCATTGCCATGCACCGGCTCTGGGCGATCTACGGCAGTGGCGACATGGCGGCTCTGGAAGCGGCGCTGGCACCTTACCAG
>CAZLUZ010000131.1:0-14394 GCA_964562825.1 uncultured Akkermansia sp. | reverse complement strand
CGAGAAATAGAAGAATGCAATACGATTCTGCTACTATTTGCAGGCCGAATTAATAACCTCCGGGACGTGCCTTTCCGTCACCGCATCGTCACGAACGAACGTCCCCGGCAGGAATCGAACCTGCATCTAAGCTTTAGGAGAGCCTTGTTCTATCCGTTGAACTACGGGGACTTCCCGGAAACCCGAGACACGAGCCGGTAAGGTAAGGGCGTTGGCGGCGGAGTCAATCGGGGAACACCCGTCGCGGCCAAGGGGCCAAGGGGCCATCCGGCGACCCGGCAATCCGGCGACCGCCCGGGCTTGAACCCCGCAGCCTCTCCGGATAGGATCGCAGAACCATCATGAGCCCGGAAGACAGACTCCACGAATTGGGCATCGCCCTGCCGCCACCCCCTCCCCCGGGAGGACTCTACCAACCCCTCGTCGAGGCCGGCCCCTTCGCCTACCTCTCCGGGCACGGCCCCTACTTGGACGACGAGACCGGCTACCTCACCGGCCGGGTCGGCGAAACGCTCTCCCTCGAGGAGGCCCGCGAGGCCGCCCGCATCACCGGGCTCTCCCTGCTCGCCACCATGAAACGCGACCTGGGCAGCCTGGGCCGGGTCAAACGGCTGGTCAAGACCCTGGCCCTGGTCAACTGCACCACCGATTTTACCCGGCAACCGGAGGTGATCAACGGCTTCAGCGAACTGTTCCGGGATGTCTTCGGCCCGTCCGGCGTGGGAGCGCGCAGCGCCGTGGGCACCAACGTGCTCCCAGGCAACATCCCGGTCGAGATCGAGGTCATCCTCGAGGTCCACCACTGAGCCCCGCTCACCCCGCACGCCCGGGCAACGTCATCCCCCCGCGCGACGCGGCGTGCGCGGGGGCGGCAGGGTCGACTCGGGCTGATTTGGCGACAGGCGCGCCACCCCCGTCCTGGGCTGGAGCGGCTCGGTGTCGTCGAAACCGCGCTCCGCTTTCAGGGTGATCCGCTGGGTGGCGGGCCGCAGCTCCTGCTGGATCTCCACCTGCTCCGGCGTGTCGGGCAGGGTGGGCGGATTGACCGCCTCCAGCGCTTGATCCTGATCCGGCTGCCTCTCGAACTGCCCGGCAAAGAGGGCGGTCTCGAAATCGATGAGAAAGGCCCGCGCCGATTTCGCGATGAGATCGACCTCGTCGGGCAGGGCGTGGAACACGACGAGCCGGTAGGGTTCGTCGACGACGGTGAGGACGTTGCCCCCGTCGTAACCGAAGGCCAGCTGGTCGACGCTGCGCCCCTCCTTCTTGAAATAGAAACCGATGTCGTCCAGCACCGCGGCGACGTGCTGGACCCGATCCATGGAAAAAGGCGTGTCCGTGTAAAGCACCTTTTCCTCCTTAGCCAAAATGACGCCGAAGACCGATCCGGCCGTCTTCAGGGAGGTCAGCGATGTCTTTATGGTCTCCTGGTTCATCGGCCCGACTCCATGTATTCGAGCAGGCCCTGGGTGAAATCCCGCATCGAGGCCCGCCGGTTCTGGATCGCCCCGACCACCTGGGGATCGTTCGGGTTGGTGTTGGGATCAAAGCGGAACCCGATCGTCTCCTCGCCATCATACATATAGGCGTAGGCCACGGAACTCATCTCCAGCTTTTCCCCGACGAGGAGGGCGCACTCCTGCATGACCATGAGGATCTCGGCGAACCGCTCCGTGTCCGCGTAGCCGCTGTGGCCGTGGGCGTTTCCCCCGCCGGCACGGAAATACCGCGGGGTCCTGTTTGCCAACGCTTCCTCCAGACTCTGCAATGCCGCTTCGTTGTCCTGACTCATCCCGGTGGAGTGTGCCGGAATGTGGCAGAACTCGCAAACCTTGTCGATTTGAAAAATCCCCGCCCGGGCGCATTCTCGGCTTTGAATTGGGCCGCCCGCACCCGATGATGGCGACGTGACGGTTCCCAACGCCATCACCATCGGGAGACTGGGGCTGATCCCGGTTTTCGTGGTCTTCGTCTGGCTCTTCCACCGCCATCACGCCGAGGAGGGGGCCAACACCTATCGCGTGCTGGCGCTCGCGGTCTTCTTCCTCGCCGCCATCTCCGATGCGGTGGACGGCTTCATCGCCAGGCGCTACCACCAGAGTTCCGCCCTGGGCAGGGTGCTGGACCCGGTGGCGGACAAGCTGCTCATGCTGGCGGCCATCGTGATGCTCAGCCTGACCCAGTGGACGCCCTCCCTTCCGACCTGGTTTGCCGCCATCGTGGTGACCCGCGATGCGCTGATCGTGGCGGTGGTGATCCTGCTCTATTTCCACAACGGATCCGTGCGCATCGCCCCCACCATGGCGAGCAAGTGGTGCACCGCCTTCGAGTTCGCCACGGTGACCTGGGTGCTGCTCGATTTCTGGTCGGAGAACCGTCCCCTCGTCCTGGAGTTGCTCATCGCCGGAGCGACTCTCTTCAACCTGATCTCAGCGGGGCAGTACGCCGTCGAGGGAGTCCGCCAGTATCGCCACGGCCCGGCGGAAGACAAGGCGGCGGGGACCCCCTGACGATGGCGCGCCTGCGGGTGGTTCGCGGTCTGGAGTTCGGACCGGGGCCGGGGTAGCCTTGACCCCATGTGCCGTCTCTCCATCATCGCGCTGCTCTCGCTCGTCCTCGCCGTGCCGGTTCTCCGGGGGGACGACGCCATCCTCATCGAGGCCGAGGCCTTCTCCGATCACGGGGGCTGGAAGCTGGACACCCAGTTCATCGAGACGATGGGGTCGCCCTACCTCATCGCCCACGGCCTGGGTCGGCCGGTGGAAGATGCGGTGACACGGATCGAGGTGCCCGAGGCCGGAAAATGGCATCTCTGGGTCCGGACCAAGGACTGGGTGGCGCGGTGGGATGCGCCGGGTCGACCCGGGCGGTTCCAGGTGCTTCTCGACGGCGAGGCCGTCCCCACCGAGTTCGGCGCCGAGGGGAGCGCGTGGCACTGGCAGGGGGCCGGCGCGTTCGAACTGCCCGCGGGCGAGGTGGAGGTGCGGTTGCGCGACCTGACCGGATTCAACGGCCGCTGCGACGCCCTCTACCTGAGCCGGAGCGAGGAAGCGCCGGACAACTCCAGCGACATCCTGCCCGCGTGGCGGCGCGAGGCCCTGGGCATCGAGGTCGATCCCATCCCGGGCGAGTTCGACATCGTCTTCGTGGGCGGAGGCTACGCCGGCAGCTGCGGTGCCATCTCGGCGGCGCGCATGGGCCTGAAGGTCGCCCTCATCCAGAACCGCGACGTGCTCGGCGGCAACGGTTCCTCCGAAATCCGGGTGTGGGCCAAGGGCAACACCCCCGGGGGACTCTACCCGGTCGGGGACATCGTCCGCGAGTTCGAGGACCACGCCGAGAAATCCCCGGGGACCTACGAGGAATTCGAGGATGACAAAAAGGAAGAGATCGTCCGGAACGAACCCAACATCTCCCTATTCCTCGGTCACCACGCCTACGAGGTCGTCATGGACGGAAACCGCATCGCGGCGGTGCGGGCCCTGGAGACGCGGACCGGGAGAATCCGCGAATTCTCCGCGACCTATTTCTGCGACGCGACGGGCCACGGCTACATCGGGATCAAGGCGGGAGCGGACCGGCTCATGACCGAGAAAGGCCGCCTGGGCATGAGCAACATGTGGACCTGGCAATTCGCCGACGGCCCTCGGACCTTTCCCGAGACGCCCTGGGCCCTCGACCTCGCCGAGGGCGAATTTCCCTATCCCCGCCGCTTCCACGCCGAGTGGTTCTGGGAGAGCGGGTTCGACAAGCATCCCCTCGACGACCTGGAACAGATCCGCGACTGGAACCTGCGGGCCAATTTCGGGGCGTGGAACGCGATGAAAAACCGGGGGGCCTACGCGCGATCCGATCCATCGGGCCGGGCCCACGCCGACGCCGAACTCACCTGGATGGCCTACATCGGCGGGACCCGGGAGACGCTGCAACTCCTGGGCGACGTGATCTTGTCGGAGGAAGATATCGTGTCGAAGAAGGCCTTCCCCGACGGGTGCGTGCTAACCACCTGGTCGATCGATCTCCACTATCCCAACGAGCAGTATCTGGGGAACTATGCGCACAACCCCTTCATCGCCCGCGCCGAGCACGGCAAGGGGGTCGACCGGCTCGCCGGCTATCCCGTGCCCTACCGCTGTTTCTACAGCCGGAACATCGAGAACCTCTTCATGGCCGGGCGAAACGTGAGCGTGACGAGAAAGGCCCTGGGCACCATCCGGGTGATGAAAACCGGGGGAATGATGGGCGTCGTGGTGGGCAAGGCGGCGGCGGTGGCCCGGGCCCACGACACCGATCCCCGCGGGGTCTACGAGCGCTACCTGCCCGAATTGATCGAACTGCTGAAGCTGCCTGGAAACATGCGCCGACCTGACCTCGATTCGCCCTTCGCGGCGGACCCGGCGCTGCCGAAGTTCGAGGCCATCTCGCCGGTGAAAGCGGCCGGGGGCATCGAAACCTCCTCGCTGGGGGGACTGGTGGTCGACGACGAGGAAGCCGAGCTCAGCGGCGGATGGAAGCAGGGCCGGGGCCTGCCCGGATTCGTCAACCTGGGCTACCGCTACTCCTCCGATCGCGATGCCGCCGCGTCCTTCGATTTCACCGTGCCCGAGGCCGGCGTTTACGACATCCGCCTGAACTGGTCTCCCCACGAGAACCGGTCTTCGTCCACCACCGTTCGGGTGGTATCGGGCGGCGAGACGATCCGGGAGGTGGTGGTGAACCAGAGAGAGGCACCGCTGCTCCGGCAGGGCTTCCACTCCCTGGGCAGGCAGGAGTTCGCCGAGGGGGACGCGGTATCGGTGCAGATCCTGGGCCGCGGTGCCGACGGAAACGTGCACGCCGATGCGGTGCAACTGCTCAAGCGATAGCGGGGTTTGGGCCGGATCCGTCAGCTGCCCTCCGACCTGGAGGTGGCGCTCGCCATGCTCTTCCGGCTGGCGGCCCTGTTGTTCGTCGCCCTGCTGATCCAGCGCAACGGGGTGCGCGGCGAGATCCAGGGCCACCGGCCCATCCTCCTCTCCGAGGTCCGCGCCTTTCTCCCCGCTGCCCATCGCTTCCGGGTGGACGGGTCGGAAGCGGGCAGGCTCCGCGTGCTCGATGCGGAGAACCGCAGCATCGGCTTCGCCCTGCGCACCATGCCGCGGAGCCGCCAGATCCGGGGCTATTCCGGCCCCAGCGACGTGCTGCTGGTCCTCGACGAGGCGGAGAAACTGGCGGGCATCGCCATCCGCCACAGCTACGACACCCCGAGCCATGTGGCCGACGTGGCCCGGGACTACCTCTTCATGGAGCAGTGGGACGGTCAGACCCTGGAAGAGATCGCGGCGGGATTGGAGGGGGAGACGAGCGACTTTCACCTCGTCTCCGGAGCGACGAGGACCAGCGAGGCCATGGTGCAGAGCCTGATCCTCCGAGCCGGGGCGAAGGATGAGGGGGAAGCCGGCGCCCCGGCCCTGCGGCTGCGCTGGCACGACGCCGCGCTGGCCGCTCTGGCGATTGCCGCCATCCTCCTCAGCCTGGTGCGGCGGCCCCTGGTGCAGCGCAGCCGGTCCCTCGTCCACGTCGCGATGGTGGTCTACCTCGGCATCGTCAGCGGCGATCTCCTGGCGCAGAGCCTCCTGGTGAGCTGGACCGTGCACGGGATTCCCTGGGGTCAGCTGCCCGGCCTGGTGCTGCTGGCGGCGGTGGCCTTCCTGCTGCCGTGGTCCACCGGGAAGCCGGTCTACTGCACCCACATCTGCCCCCACGGCCACCTCCAGCGCTGGATGATGCGGCTCCTGCCGGCCCGGCGCAAGGTCCACCTGGGGAGAGAGGAGCGGTGGAGCTTCGGACTGCTGCCCGGCATCCTGCTCTGCACCATGCTGGTGGTGGTGTTTCTCGGGTTGCCCTTCGATCTCGCGGATTTCGAGCCCTTCGACGCGTGGCTGCTCACCGCGGCCGGGATCGGCTCGATCGCGGTGGCGCTGGTCAGCCTGGTATTCAGTTTTTTCGTGCCCATGGGCTACTGCCGCTACGGCTGTCCCACGGGTTTTCTGCTGGAACTGGCGCGCCGGGAGAAGGGCGGATTTCGCAAAAAAGACCTTTGGCTCGCCACCCTCTGCGTCCTGGCGGGAGGGCTCTACCTCGGCGGCCCGGCCTTCGAGGCCTGGCTCTCCCTCTGATTCGCCGGCGGTATGACAGAAAGCGGGTGCATCGGCAGTTGATCGGGGAGTGGGGCCGGGCTAAGCTGCACCAAGCATCAGGAGTGGTTCGGCGAAAGCCGGGCCCGGCAACCTGGTTTGGAGAAGCCAAGGTGCCTTGGAAGTTGGTCCCCGCCCCGGCGGTGACGGACTCCGATGTGCGGACCCCGGTCCGAACAGAATTTCTCCGGCGACGGCCGCCTCCCCGCTCCCTTCGCCCGTCCTGATGCGGTAACTGAACTGAAAAGAACAGAAACTGCATCAAAACTCATGTCCTACGAAGAAATCCTCGGCGCAGCCGATGTCATCCAGGGGGCCGCGCGGCTTCCCCAGCGCTCCCGGGTGGGGAGCGGCAATCCCAACCATCACCTGTGGAACAACCGGGGCACCTGGTGGTGCCATTTCACCATCCACCACGCAAACCACACCTCGGAACGCGTCAGGATATCCCTGAAGACCCGCGACCTGGCCGAGGCGCGCCGCCGGCGCGACCGGGTCTTTGCCATCGTCTCGTGAAACCGGCACTTCACGCCTCATGAACCACCGCAGCTTCATCGATTGCCGTCCTTCGTTGCCCGAGAACTTTGCCCACTGGCCCGTCTCCATGCGGCGACGGTTCCTCACTGGCAGCGGAGGCGTCTCCGGTCGTCCCGCCGAATCCAGCGGGGCCGCTCCGGAACGAGACGATGCAAAAGGAACGTCGCCGGGGCGCCTCGATACCGTCGTGGAGCGGTGCCTTCCGAGAGAGCCGGTCCCCGACACCGGGAGAGAAGCTCCGCCTTTTCGTCTCGATCACCGATAGATTCGGGGGGGAGATTCCGCCTCCGCCGGCGTTTTATCAGCGGCGGCGCGGGCCCTCGGGCCGGAGGACCCGATCGAATTCGATGAGATCGATCCCCAGGCTGCCGCGCACCTCCTGGAGTGCCTCGAACTCCTCCCGCATCTCGCGGAGGCGCTGTTCGGCCATCGAGGTCTCCTTGTTCGCCATCCTGACGAAATTCTCCGCGGCCACGAGAAAATCCTGGGCCGCGTCGAGGTAATCCCCGGCCCCCTCGGGAATGGTGGGACGAAGCTGGGTCAGGGCGACGTCTGCCTCCTCCAGAGGAGCCAGCACCGGCGCAAAATCGCCCTCGCCGACCGGAGTGCCCCGGGACAACTCCGCAACCACCCGGATGAAGGGGGCGATGGCTTGGTCGACTCCGCGCACCGCCTCGCGGATCAAGGCTTTCTCGTCGTCCGGCGCCCGTCCGAAGGCCAGCATGACTTTGGCCGAGAGATGCCGGGGATAGACCGAGAGGATCCCCTCGAGCCGCTCCTGCACCTTGGCGTTTTTGGCCAGATCGACGAGGGTCATCTTTTCCCGGACAGCCGCGATCTCCCGAAACGCTTGACCGGCCCGGAGGCGCGCCTCCCGGTCCGCCCCGAAAGCGATCTGAAGCAGTTCATCCCAGGAAGAATAGCCGATGATCTGCGCCTCGAAGAGCGGCTCCAGCCTCCGCGTGGTGATGACGAACTCGATCATTTCGTCGACGTGAGAATCCGGGATGGCGAGGAAAGGCAGACCGGAATCCTCCGCCGCTGCGATGGCGCGGAGAATGTCCTTGCCCGCGGTCGGGAGAAAGGTTCCGTCGCCCTGGAACCGGGGCACGATGCCGGCGAAGACCACGTCTTCGACAAAGGTCTGCCCGGTGATGGCACTCTCCACGAGCATGGCGCTGGCCAGACTGAGGTCCGTGCGGAGCAGCCGCGACGCCGCGGGAAACGCGACCTCCGGATCGAAGCCGAAGGTGGCAAAACGCATCTCCGGGAGGGCAGAGCGCTTCAGGCGCAGGAGCTGCTCTCCGCGATCGAGTCCGTCGACCTGCACTCCGTCCTCCGCCGGGATCCATTTCATCTGCCGAGCCCGCGCGGCGGCGGGGCCAGAGGTCTCCGGTGCGGTGAATGCCTCCGCGTCCGCCTCGCCCGCGGGAGAGACCAGGAGATAGGCGCGGCCGAAGTCCTGCCGAACCCGGGCGGGACCGAGCACGAGGGCGACGAAGAGGAGTTCGGCCTCCTCGCGCCGAAGCTCCACTCCCGATTCCGCCGGAGTCGGCGGCGGCGGAGAGACGGGAGGAACCTTAGGATCCGGGGCTGCTGCATCGCGCGGACGGTCCGCGGGCGCCATGTCTCTGTCCCCCGCCCCACCCCGCCGCTCCAGGGCGACGAAGAGGTTGCGCAGCTTGCGGTTGCTCGGGTTGACCGCCGGCTGCAACTCGACCGTTCCGTTCCAGGATTGGCCGGAAAAGTCGGAGAGTTCTCCGTACTCGGCGACCCGCCCCGGAGGCGGCGAGGGATGGACGAGCAGGGACACCTCCATGAGGTAGAGGGCGAGCCGGCGGTCCTCGGGTTCCTCCCCGATCATGCCCGATGCCGTGCGCCAGAGCACCTCCGAGACCTCGCTGACACTCTCGTCGAAGAAGCGGGTCGGGTCCGGCGTCCGCCCCGCCAGCAGAGCGCGGTGGGTGTTGCGGGCGTTCGCGCTGAAGGGGTCCAGTTGCAGGGCGAGGGCGAGCGCTTTTTCGCGCAGGTCGTCATCGATGAGGGCACTGTCGGGGAAATTGCTCGCGATGGCACAGAGGGCCTCCACCAGGGTGGTGCGCGGTTCCGCCTCCAGGGTGAGGGCATCGACCTCGACCAGGGGACGCTCCAGGTCCGGGGCATCGTAGGCCCGGAGCGGCCCCGGGAGCAGGGCGCAGAACAGGAGCGTGAGCCACAGGCCCGGGGCGGCGAAAGGGTTCGATGGGAAAGCCATGCGGGACGAAATCGTACCATCCCGGACCGGCAAAGTCCAAGCCCGGATGCGGTTGGGCCGCGCCCGGGACACCCCCGCATCGGGTCCTGCCATGGCGGCAAAGCCTCCCGAAGCCCCTACCAGGCCCGCGGCGTCGGCGTCCCCACGAGCAGGCCGGTGACGGCGTCCGCCTCGCCGGCGCGGTCGCGTCGTCCCTCGTCGATGGCCGGGTCGGTTCCGGCGAGCTTCTCCACCCGATCGGACACCCCGTCGGCATCCGAGTCCCGCCACTCCTCGATCCGGCTCACCTCGTATTCCAGGGGGTCAGGAAAGCCGTCGCCATCCGTGTCGACCGGGTCGTGGCCGTTCCACTGGATGTCGAGCCGCACAAACTGCACCGCCCCCTCCACCCGCGGAATCCGCACGGTGATGTCGTCGCCCGATCGCTCGATCCGGACCTCCGGATCGTGGGAGTGCCAGGTGTCGAGGAAAAAGGGCCGAGTCGCGACGGTCGTCCATTCCAACAGATCCGTGGAGGTGAGAACCGTGAGGGTGGCGCCCGGTTCGCTCCGCGGGCACAGGGTAAAGTCGATGCGGTCCTCCGAGGCGACGGCCAGGGCTCCGGCGACCATCTCGTCGTGGTTCATGGGATGCTTCGAGAAAACGAACTCCTCGGCATTGGTCATCCCATCGCGATCCGGATCCGCGGACCAGGCGGCCTCCGGCGCCGCCGCGCTCCCAAAATGGGCCTCCTGCCAATCCCGAAAGGCATGCAGCGGGGAGGGCTCGGGAGATTCCTGCGAAAGAAGGGTGCCAGCACAAATCAGGACGATTCCGGCGAGGGTCCAGTCGGTACCGGGGCGACAGAGGCGGTCTACGATCTTCATCACAAACAGCGTTTTTTTTTCGTTACTGCCTTCCAATTCCCCATCAATCGCATCGACTTCAACTCTCGAATGGTGAAAAAACTGTCAGAAAACGCCTCCGCCCCCGCCGATCCCGCGGCCGGGAGGGTTTCTACTCCGCCGGAATGCGCAGGAGAGTGTAGTAGGCATCGGGGTGGTCGAGTTCCCTCCCGTCGACCGAGCGCAGCCCCCGCGTCACCAGTTCGTGGACATACATGACGCGCAGACCGTCCACGCGCAAACGAACCCGGCGGGGATCGTCGCCAATCTCCACGGACCGAATCGCCAGCCGCTTTCCGTCCATCTCCTCGCTGCCATAGGCGGAGGAATAGAGGTAGGTGTAGCTGTTCAGGGAGAAGGCCCCATCGGCTCCCACCGTGGCGGGATCGACCGGCTCCGTGAATACCAGCTCGAACCCATCGGATTTCGCCCGCATTTCCCGGATGGCAAACGGCGGGCTGTCCGCGTCGTACTCGACTCGGCTGAGACCATAGGCCCGGCCGCCCAGGGAGGACCACCCCCGATTTGACATCCCCACGAAGAGATGGCCCTCCCCGTCGAAGGACAGGCTGAGCACCGCCGAGGGAAAACCGGAGAGAAAAGGAAAGCAGGCGCCCTGGTATTCGCCGTCGACCCTCTCGAGGAAGACCCGGTTCACCCCCGCGTTGGTGAACTCTCCCACGAGCAGTTGCCCGTCGAAAGGACCGAACTTCCCGTCCTGATCGATCAGCTCGATGTCGGTCGCGCTGCGTCCCATCTTGTTGTAGGGCAACCAAACCGCGGGCGGCACCAGCTCGGGCAGGGTGCGGACGGCCTCGGGAAAGAGCACGCCGTCCGGAGGCTCGACCGAAAGCCTGACCGGAGCGCCGGGCCGTTCCTGCGAGGCCATCCCCTGGGGATTGCCGTAAAAGACGCCCTCGCGCAGGTGATGGATCGGGGTCGCCGGCACCCAGGTTCCCTGCTGATCGGTAAAGAACATATCGCCTCGCCGGTTCGCGCCCATGCCGCAGGGAGAACGGGCTCCCCCCGCCACGGGGACGAGTTTGCCCCCTTCCCCGAGGCGCAGCGCCCAGCCCCGCCAGGCGCCGTCGTTGTCGGCGCGTTCCCCCATGTCGAGATTGAGCGTCACCCAGAGCCGCCCCTCCCCGTCGCGCTCGGGGCCATAGGCGTAGCCGTGGTAGTTGCCGGAGACGTTCCACCCCGACGCTTCGGTGAGGTAGGCATCGGCGACGGCATCGCCATCGGTGTCGCGGAGCCGGGTCACCTCGGTGCGCTGGGCCACGAGAAAGTCAGCGCCGTCGCGGAGAATCCCGAGCGGCTCATGGAGACCGGAGGCGAAGCGGTGAAAAGAGAGCTCCTCCGGATCGCCCCGGACGCCGCCGAGAAACCAGACCTCGCCCTTCCGGATGGTGACGGCGAGCCGACCATCGGCCGTCCAGGCCATGCCGCTGACCTCGAGCACGAGGCCATCGCCCGGCTTCCACTCCCGCGAACGGGACGCCGTCTCGGCCGCGCCGGTGTAGAGATCGATGCGGCGATAGGAGGGATGCTCCGCCGCGGCGCAGAGCGTCAGCCCGAGGACACATCCGGTGATGAGGGGAACTTTCATGGCCATCGATACAGGTAGCCCCGCACCCCGGAGCCGGTCGCGATCTCCTCCACCTCCACCCCCTCGGGATGGGCCACCGGATAATCGGCGAGCACCGGATCCGGACCGCGCAGGATCCGCTCCAGTCCGCCGGCGCGGGGCCGCAGCGTCTCCCGGAACTCTTCCCCGGCGAATTCGACGTGAAAGATGGGCACTCCTCCCTCGTCGAGAGAATAGCCGCGACCGGTCCTCCCCCCACCCTCGGGTGCCGGCCAAGCGCTGATCTCATCGCCCAGCGGTTTTTCGAAGGGAGCGTGACGCGAGAACCAGGTGTGGTAGGCGTCGAAGAAGCGTCCCCGCCACCACCGTGCCGGCCGTGCCTGCCTGCCATCGTAGGCGAAATGCACGCCCTCGGGGAACCCCACCAGGATGGCGTGAACTCCAACATCCTCGAGAAAGGTCCGCAGCACCACGGGTGCGGAGTCCGGAACGATCTCGAATTGTCCGGCGAGATGCTCCGGGTAGCCCGCGGGTGCGCCCTCGCCCTGTGCGGCGAATGCGAAGATCGATGCGATCTGACGATCCGTGTCGCCGCCGAGAATCTCCCGGTTCGTCGCCTCGCCCCCGGGCCAGAACGAGGGCATGAGCGTTCCCGGCCGGTGGGCCGCCGGGTCGATGAGGTACTGCCGCAGCCAGCCCTCCCTATACCTGAGGTGCAGGTCGGAGAGATCGAGCGCCTGGATCCCCAGAGACCGTCTCTCGCCCCATCGGTGGCAGGTGATGCAGTTGAGCCCGCCCGCGGTGCCGAGGAGGACGCGCCCGGCCTCGATGTCTCCCTGGGGAAGGCCCGGCAGATCCCGGGCATCCGCCTCCGCGAGCCGTTCGGCGAGTCCCTCGGTGGCGGCCCCGAAGCACGGCATCGCGGTGTCGAGGTAGGGCCGCACCCGCGGAGCTTCTCCGCGCAGGACCCCGGCGAGCCATTCCGGCTTCAGCCGGGCACCGACCCCGGTCAGGGGAGGCGGATAGCGCCCCGTGTCGCCGATTGAGGGATCCCCGGTGAAAAAGACACGCCGGGCCGGGTCCGGTCCTCCCCGTCCGTCCCGGGTGTGACAGGCAAGGCAGTCGAGGGCCCGCAGGGTGAGATCGGCGAGGGGGAGTTCCGGGGGAGCATCCTCCTCCACCCCGAGGTAGGAGAGGAGCGCGGCGCGCTGGGAGGAAGTCAGAGAATAATCCGGCAGGCCCCGGGGAACCCGGAGGGAAAGGCAGCCGCCCGAGCTGCCGGTCAGCGCGACCGGTTCCACCGGCTCCGCGCTGCCCTCGTGGCAGACCCCGCAGCGACGCGCGGTGAACAGTTGTGCGCCCCGGAGGGCCTTCGTCTCGTCCACGGAAAAAGCCGGAACCCGGGGCGCGAGGTCGCCATTGCTGTCGCGAAATCCCATGAGGTGGGCCGCCACGTTGCCCGCCGTCTCGTCATCGAATGCGAAATCCGGCATGCGCCCGTGGGGTCGCGTCTCGTGGGGGCGCCGCAGGAAGGCGGCCAGGGAAACGAGATCGGTTTTCTCCCGGTAGTCGGGGTGCGAGGCCGAGGGATAACTCGGGGCGAAGTCCGCGCGGGGACCCTCCGCGGGAGGGAAATCGGGGGAGGGATCGTGGCAGGCAACACAGCCTTTGCCGTGGTAGATGACACCGCCCTGCTCCGCGTTGACCTCGCGCCAGAGACGGAACGGGGTGCGCTCATCCTTCAGCTTCGCGAGGTAATGCGCGAGCGCCTCCGCCTCCTCCGGCGAGACGAGACCCGGCATGGCGGTGCCCGGTTTCTCCGCCTGCGGATCGGTGAGGAAGGAGACGATCCAGTCGGCGCGGGTGCGTCTCATCACGCCGGCCAGCGACGGTCCGCGTCGGGCGGGCAATCCGGTCTCGCGGCGGTGACAGTTCGCGCAGCCGAGTTCGTTGAAAAGGATTCGTCCTCCGTCGGGACCGGGGGGGTCGGCATGGAATCTCCCGAAGCCGGGGATCACCGGACCGGCCACGGCAGAGGGGGGCCATCCCGCCACCGCCAGCAGGATGGTGGCCGAGAGCCGGAGGGACAGAGAGGTTTGGATGGCTCTGGCGATGGCGTGTCCTCCTCAGGGCGATTCGTCCCCCGTTCTCCGGCGCGCCTCCTCCTCGAGCAGGGCGATCCAGGGGCCGACGTAGTGACCGTTGTCGTGAAAAGTGCGCCCCGAGACGAGCTTCCCGTCGATGACGCAGGGTTCGTCGACATAGACTCCGCCACAGACCTCGAGATCGAATCGGCACTTCGCCACCGTGGCCATGCGACGCCCCCGGACGCGGTCGGCTCGGGCCGGAATCTCGACGCCGTGACAGACGCTCGCGATCGGTCGATCCCTGTCGAAAAACCAGCGGGTGATCCGGATGAGGTCGGGGTCCTCACGGATGTATTCGGGCGCACGGCCGCCGGAGAAGAGAATGCCGAGGTAGTCCTCGCAGACCACGTCGGCGAAAGCCAGGTCGGCCTCGATGGTGTAGCCCTCCCACTCCTTGGTGATCGTCCAACCCGGCCGAACCTCGTGAAGCACCATCTGGTAGCGCCGTTTTTCCGGGGCGGTGACCACCGGCTCCATTCCGGCCTCGATGAGGCGGTAGTATGGATACAGGGTGTCGAGCGTTTCCGACGCATCGCCCACCACAATGAGGACTTTCCCTTTGCTCACGGCCCGATGGTAGCGGGGTCTGCCGGCGTGTCACTACCGTGTTTCGGCCAGTCGTGTCGCCCGGGGCCCCCATGCGCTCAGGTGGCAAGGTAGCGGCCCGTGACCGAATCCGGGTGGCGCGCCAGCTCGGCAGGCGTTCCCTGCGCCAAGATCCGGCCGCCCTGTTCTCCCCCGCCCGGCCCCATGTCGATGACCCAGTCGGCGCACTTGATCACGTCGAGATTGTGCTCGATGACGATCA
>CAZLUZ010000130.1:0-14578 GCA_964562825.1 uncultured Akkermansia sp. | reverse complement strand
AATGCCGGAGGTTGCGGAGCAACCCAGCGATGCCGGGGTTGTTGAAGCCCATGCGGGTGATGATGGCGTCGTGTTCCGGGAGGCGGAAGAGCCGGGGTTTGGGATTTCCCGGCTGGGCCCTGGGGGTGACGGTTCCCACCTCGATGTGACCGAATCCGAGTTGACCCATGGCGTCGACGGCGATACCGCCCTTGTCCATCCCGGCAGCCAGGCCGACCCGGTTGGGGAACGTGAGTCCGAGGAGCTGAATCGATTTCCCTTCGTCCCCAGAGGCGGGTCGACAGCCGGTGAGGGGCCCCACGAGGCCGAGCTCATGAGTCCATTTCAGTGCGGTCAGCGTGAAATGGTGCACCTTTTCTGCGTCCTGCGAGAAGAGGAATTTTCTGGCGATAGGGTAGAGGTCCATGGGTCGCGGGGCTCCGGGGCGGCTGCCGGTCTAGCGGCAAGAAAAGATCTCGGCCGGAATTTTCTTCCGCCTCGTCAGGCCCATGATGACCGGTTGCCGATGGCGGAGCGGTGCCGATCAGCTCTCGTCCATGGCGATGAGTTCCGAGATCGTCACAAAACGATATCCCCGGGCGAGAAGACCGTCGAGTGTCTGGGGCATGGCGTCCACCGTGGGTTTGTGCAGATCGTGCACCAGCAGAATGCCGCCGGGATAGGCTCCATCGAGAAGGCGCTGGGCCACGACGGAGGCCCCGGGGCGTTGCCAGTCCTTGGGATCGCAGGACCAGAGCACGGTGGGATAGCCGAATTCGCGCAGCATCAGCTTCTTCTGGTCCGTGGTGATGGCTCCGCCGGGTGGACGGACGCTGCGGGGGGGGACTCCGGTGGCGGCGACGATCTGCTGGTGGGCCTGGGTCAGTTCTTCGCGGAGGCTGCTCTCCGACATGCGGGCGAGATTCCGGTGGGTGACGGTGTGGTTGCCGATCTCGTGGCCCTCCGCGATCATGCGGCGCAAAATTTGCGGATTGTAGCGGACCATGTTGCCCACCACATAGAAAGTGGCGCGGATGTTCCTCTCCTTGAGCATATCGAGGAGGCGGGGGGTATTTTCCGGGTGAGGTCCATCGTCGAAGGTGATGGCGATGACCTTCTCCCCGGTGGTGATCCGGGTGTAGGTGTGATCGATGCCGCCTGGCCCGGAAGACTCGGCCGCCTCCTTCTGGCGGGTTTCCCAGGTGGGAGCGCGCAGCCCGACCGCAAAGGTCCTGATCGGGGTCTTTTCCACGGAAGCCGCTGCGGGCTGCGTCGAATCCTCCCAAGTGAGGGACCCGGGCTTCTGGCACGACGCCAGGCAGAAGCAGGAAAGCAGACAAAGAACGCGCAGTCTCATCGGTATCGGACGGAGGAAACCCCTCCGGGTCGCAAGATAAAAAGAGAGGAGCACCCGTCAAATTGGCATTCACGCGAAAGCACGGTCGCCGTTGAGAAAGAAATCCGGAGAAAAAGCGGTTGTAAATTATAATAATTATTGTAAATATGATTGTTGAAGTCCATATTTGACGGCAAACCCACATTTTCTCCGATGAAAAGACACCCCCAATCCTCGAAAGGATCAAAAGCGTGGTCTCTCGTAGATACGCTGACGTCCTTGGCCATCGCCGGCGTGCTCGCCGCCATTGCTTATCCTACCATCCAGATTTCGCGAAAGCAGGTTCAGGAGACGAAACTGAGCAGCGAGATCACCACCCTGAACACGGCGGTGAAAAGCTTCATTTCGTCGGGGGGCGAGATTCTGCCGGAAGATTCGGCCCTGGATGTGCTGGAGAAGCTGAAGCAGCGGGTTTCCGAGGAAGATCGGGACTCTTACGTCGGCTTCACCGGAGCCCACCTCGATCATCGGTTGACGCCGGTGGGGATCGACAGTGAGACGCCCGGGATGAGGGTGGTGTGGAACCACGGAAGTCAAAGGTTCGAGACCACGAACGACCTCGTCGAGGGAATTGCCGCCTTCGTGATGGACGATAGCCTGGATCGGAGCGCAGCGGTGAGAGAGACCGATGCGATCGTGGAATACGCGAATGACGACAAGGGTTGGGTGTGGACCTATGGTGAACCGGCTCCGAAGCAATTGGTCGCGCCCACCCCCATCGAGACCGATCCGAACGGAGGGGACGGTCAACTCGATCCGATTCCGATCTCCCTGATTTCACCGCCGAATCCGCTTCCCGATCCCGATCCCGTCAATCCGCCGCTGTGGCAGGACCCCGGCCAGCTCCAGCCACCCGTCTTTACGATCGCCGGGGGACACTATGCGTTGCGCCACTACAAGCTCGACCTCGAACTCCTGAATCCCAACACCCAGGTCGAGAGCCGAATCTTCTTCCGCTACGGGCAGGGCGCCCGGTGGCACGAATATGTGGAGGGGACGGTTCTCGAGACCACGCCGGATACCGAGATCGACGCTTTCGTGTTTTCCTTTGACCCGAACGAATACCGGTCGTCGTCCCTGGCTAGTTCGGCCTACCGTTCCACGCCGGTTCCCCTCGAGTTGGACCTGCGGGTCGATCGGAACGAGGTCGGCTATTTTGATCTGCTGGATGACGAGGTGATGGTGCGGATGGAGGTCGCCAATCTCGATGCCTATCCCGAATACATGAAAACCGCGGGTTTTTTCACCCACTACTGGACCATGGATTCCAGCGACCCGGCATTTCCTGCGAATCGCATTCCCGGGGAACGTTACGCCGCGGATTATTCCGGCCAGTCGATTCCGCTCTATCCTGCGATGTGGGCCGACAACGAGATTCTGGAAATCACCGCCTACGCCGAGTCGCTGGACACGACCTGGATCCAGCATTCGGAGAAGCCTTCGGTGGTCATCACCGCGCGAAGGGATGCGCTGCCGGCGCCGCGGATCGACCTGCAGGAGATCGAGGACGGGCTCTTTCACGTGACGATGACGGCCACCGGCGAGATGCCGGACGGAGCCGAGATCTATTACAACATGGAAGGTCGATCGATGGTCTTTGATCCCGACACCGGCGAGGTGGAGCGGGGCACCGTCTACGAGGGCCCTTTCCTCTGGCAACCCGAGGAAGTCGAAGAGGAGGAGGAGGAGCAGTCCGACACCAGCGGGTTGGTCAACATCGACTCGGGTGATGGCGATGTGCCGATCCTGCAGGTCGTTCTGCGGACCGATGGGGAATTGGTGGTGCAGAACGAGTCGGTGCCCTACGAGGCCATGGTTCGCCCCGGAGCCAACTCCATGCGCGATGCCGACGTGATCGACAAGTCGAGCAACGAGATCCGTCTCGAGTCGATCACGATCAACGACAACGGGAGGATCATCGTGGCGGACCACGTGAATGTCCTGGAGGTTACGGTGAGCAATCTGAACTATCCCAATGGAAATTTGAGCAAGATTCAGGCCTATGAGAACGGGGAAAAGGTCGGCCAGGCCGACCAGGATGGATTCGACGAGAAGATCCAACAAGTGCTGAGTTCCACCGATCTCCGCGACTACATCCGCTACGACGGGAACAACAATTTTCTGGGCAACACCTCCTGGGACTTCGATGTGAGTTTCTCCCCCCTGACCAACGAGGATTATCTGGTCGTGATGGAGCGCTACGGAAACTCGACCTTCGATCTGAAGCCCCTGGATGCCTCCGGGGAAGTGATCCCCGGGAGCAACAACGTGGTCATTCGGGAGTATTCCTGGAACACCGGCTACGCGCCCTCCGACTACAAGAGCCAGCCTCTCTTCTTCACGGTGGTCGATGTGGAGCAGTTCGGAGTGGATACCGTCCTGAACTCGATCAAGGGGTTCCGGGTGAACAACGACGGCGGCGCCGACTTCAAGTTCTTCACCATCAGCGACGAGAGCTTCGAGGACAGGTCGATCAACTACGCGGGTGACCTCACCGCCGCGGCCTACCCACCCGCCGACTTGAAAAACTGGTTTCAGCCGAGTCGGCTCGTATCCCGATCGGTCGAGGGATACGTCGAAGATCCCAAGTACGTGGAGCCCGAGTATGTCGACATCAATTTCCGCAAGCTGACGACATCGGCCGGATTCCTCAATGAGGGCTACCTGGTGGTGAACGGGGTCGAGCACAAGTTCCTGACCAGCGACGATCCCATGGGTGGGTCTCTCGACCTGACCGTCCTCGTGGACGAGGCCACGATCAATACCATCGACCTCAAGATCTACACGCCGCCCAGGGTCTGGATGAACGGGCAGCAGGTGCCGTCCTACGACCGCAAGCTCAATTATCACTCCGCCATCGACGGACTGATCGAGATCGATCACTGGCAGAGTTTCGGCGGGCAGGCAAACTCGGCGGCCAAGGTGAAAAACCGCTTCGAGGGGGGGAATCGCATCCTCGAGTTCGCTTTCGAGGACCTCATGGATTTCGATCCCTACGGCTGGCTGGACTGGGATTACAACGATTACAATTTCGACATCAAAATGCCGGATTGGGTTAATTTCCAGTTCGGAGGCATTCTCTTCGAGGGAGTGGATGCTTAGCGGTCCAACAAAGGCAACGACCTGGACGAAGACGACGAAGCCGGTTCCGGCGTGAACGGGAAAGGCCTAACGGCAATTTAAGGGACCTCCTTCCAATTCGGGCTTGACCAAAAGCCGTTTGCGAGGACATTTCGGGCCCGTTAAGGATAGCGGTCCCGAAATTTTTACCCTCCTCACAGAGATGTCGCGAGTTTGCAAAATCACAGGTGCCAAGGTCTCCAGCGGTCGCAGGATCCACCGGAGTGGTAAGGCGAAGAAAAAAGGCGGCATCGGGCGTCACGTCACGAAGACGGTGAAGCGTCAGTTCAAGCCCAATCTCCGGACCAAACGCATCTGGGTGCCCGAGCTGAACAAGTTTGTCCGCGTGCGGGTCAGCGCTCGCGGCCTCAAGACCATCGACAAGAACGGGGCTTACAAAACGCTCAAGGAGGCCGGTCTCATCTGATGTCCTCCTCGTCGAACCAGGATCCTGGCGCTCCCTGGACGAAGACGACCTACGACGATCGGGAGGAATTCTCCCGGTTCATATCGATCTCCCTCCTCGGGGTCACACCCGAGGGACCCGCCTCCTTCGTCCCCCGCACCCGCAGCACGCTTTCCGACGACTGGCTGACTTGGTGCGAGGAAACCTTTCGCCGGGTGATCGGCCCAGACTTTTGTTCCGCCTACGATCTGGGACATCATCTGAAGTTCCGCGAAGTGGCGGCCATCGATTTCCGCATGGCTCGCTCGCTGCCGGCCCTGTCTCCCTGTCTGGTGAGAGCTTCGCGGCCTTTCGTCCAGGGCAAACACGAAATGAGGGGGAATCCGGAATGGGAGCGATACACGCGGAAGATGGCGTCCGGAGAGGCTCCGGGGCACCTGCCCGTGGTATTCGCGCTGCACGCTGTCCTCTACAAATTGCCTCTGACATCGGCTCTGCTCGCTTATGCCTGGCTCGAGTGGAAGATGGGAAACCGGGTTGTCGGTCAGAGTGTCGAGTCCGCCCGGGTATCGGGGCCGTCTCCCCTGTTCCTGGAGGCCAAAAAGCAGATTCCCGCCCTGATCAACGGGACCTTCGGCGCTGGAGAAGCCTCGCATCTTCGGGCCATCTGAGGCGCCCGCGCCCCGGCGGCATTTTCCCGGATTGACCAGGGGAAGGGCGGAGATGCTCATCCCGGCAAGGCGGAGAAAGGGACGCCGGATGGTTGCTTTGGCTCTCCGGACGGATAAGGTATCCGAGAAAACCGAACGCTTCCCATGTCGATCGATCTGGACGAAATCGTGATCACCGAGACGGAAGAGGAAACCGATCTCGACACGCCCTGGAACGTCATCGTCTTCGATGACCCGGTCAACCTGATGAGTTTTGTCACGCTTGTTTTCAAGCGCATCTTCGGTTATTCCCAGCAGCAATCGGAAAAGCTCATGCTCGAGGTGCACACCACCGGGAAATCGGTGGTGTGGACCGGGGCCAAGGAAAAGGCGGAGTTTTACGTGCAGCAGCTGCACGGCTACCAGCTCAATGCCTCGATGCGGAAGGCCTGACAGAGTCGACGCCGGGGCGGATCACCTCTGGCGGTACAGCTCGCGCCAGAATCGATATTTCATTCGGACCTCGCGGGCCCGGGAGAGGGCGATGCGGAGACCGGTGAAACCATCCAGGCACCCCAGTTTGAGCAGGTACCCCTTGAAAAATCGGCCCCACGATCTGGCGTGAGACACCAGGGGAATGCCGGGTCGACGTCCCGAACGAACCCGTTGCCCGGCCCAGAGCCGGGCGTAGTGCTCCGAACGCTCTTCCAGATCCTCCCAATCGCGAAAGGAGTGATGCTCCATGAGATGGCGGAGGTGCGACGTGGGGCAATCGACCCGGATACTTTCGTGTACGTCCAGCTCGATCATCTCCCAGCAGTCGGCTGGAAAAAGCCTCAGCACCCGATCGGGGAACCATTCCCCGTGGCGAATCCAGCGCCCATCGAAGCGGACGATGCGATTGATGTAGTAGGCCCGCTTCTCCGGCTGACCGCGAAACAAAGCCGAAATCTCCGCGAGCAACTCGTCGGTGAGGACTTCATCCGCGTCGAGCCAGAGAATCCACGGCTGGGAAGCGGCCTCGAACAGCTTGCGGCGGGTCTTGCCGAAGCCTTCCCACCGGGTGGGACACACCCGGGCCCCGGCTTCGCGACAGATGGTCACGGTTTCGTCGGTGCTTCCGGAATCGAAGACGAGCAATTCGGCGAAGCGATCCAGTTTCGCCAGAGTGCGCGGCAGGTTCTCCTCCTCGTTGAGGGTGAGCAGACAGACCGATACCGGTAACTTCTGGGACAAACCGGGACAGGGAAGGATCACTCGGCCGATTCCAACGATTCGAGCAGGTCCCCGAGCTTCTTGGACATGTCGTTGAGGCTGGGTTCCGAGGCGGTCGATGATCCCACCGGATCGATTTTCCAGGACTGGGACCAGTGGGTGGATACTTTCTCGTAGCCGGCGTCCAGCAGTCTTGCCTCGAGGTCGGGCATGTGACCCGCACCGTAGAGGACCGCATCGGTGCGCTCTCTATCGCCCGAGGCGGCCAGGGTCTCGAAGATGCGTTCCATGACGATCTCGTTCCTCCGCGAGATGAGAACCGATCCTTCATCCTCCTCCAGTTCCACGAGAAAAGCCTCGGCCTGGCTGAGGATGGGCCCGAGCGTCCGCTTGAGCAGATTGGTATCACCCGACATCATCGCCCCGAAGAGCATCATCATCAGTTGATTCGCCTCCGCCTCGGTTTCCGGCATGCCCTCGATCCTGCCCGATTCGGCCAGTTGCATGGCCCGGGCGAGGACATTGGCGAAATCGAGGCTGCCTCCGGATTCTTCCAGGAACTCCCGCGCGGTCAGGTCGGCGTGGACGAAATTTGGCTGGAGGTAATCGATGCCGTCCATCTGAAACTCCAGGCCGAGCATCTTCTTCGCCATGTTCTGGAAGGCTCGAACCTGGCCCAATTCGCCGGAATCGGCTTCCTCCCCCGGCTGGGCACGAGCTTTCTCCTCGGTGTAGGGTCCGCCCACCATCTCGTAGAACACAGCGTCGTAGGGACGCAGGGCGAACCGGAGCATGCGGTAGTATTCGGCGTCGGCCAGATGAACCACGGCGATGAGGTCGACGGTGTGGTCTCCGCGCTGAAAACGGGACACCGCGGTTTCGAGAAAGTCGGGATTAGCGGGATCCCCGGCCGCCCGATAGCGAATGTAGTCCGGGGTGTCCCGCACGACCTCCTGTGCGCTAACCGGCTGCGGAAACGCCGAGAAAAGCAGGAACAGACTGGCTCCGGCGGTGGCAAAACGAGAGTTCATGACAGAGGGGGAGGAAAATCAGGGTTGACGGACGTCGAGCACGACAAGGGCCCCCCCTGCGTTGCGGCAGTAGATCCGGCCATTGGCGAGGACGGGTATGGTCCAGACTTTCGGTGCCACCACCGCCTGGCGGAATACCGGACGGTAGGCTTCCGGCGATACCGGAGCAATCTGCAGCTCGCCCATCTCGGTCAATACGAGAAGTTTCCCGTCCGCCACGGTGACGGCTCCGTGGCCGATCGATTCGTCACTCCACAGGGTCTTCCCCGTGGCCATCTCCAGGCATTTCAGGGCGGTCCGGTCCTGCCCCTCGTTGCCATCCACGCCGTAAAGGTAGCCGTCGATGAGGATCGAGGCGTTCATCTGATTTTTCATCTCGCGGCTTTGCCAAACCGTCTTTGGTTCGCCCTGCCCATCCCACTTCAGCAGGGTGGCGCCCTTGCCGTAACCGCTCGAGATGAAGATGTCATCGCCCGAAACGATGGGGTCGGCCGCGTTCACTCCATATCGGGTCATCCAGCGGATCTCCCAGAGTTTTGCGCCAGTTTCCGCCTCGACGCTGACGTAGGAACGTTTGTTCGAGAAAAGGAGAAGCTCCCTGCCATCTCTCTCGAAGAGGTAGGGGGTCGCATAGCCGGCCTCCTCGTCATCGGACTTCCAGATCACCGAACCCGTCGCCTTGTCGAAGGCGATGCCGGATTCCCCCGCGGTGACGTAGAGCCTGTCTCCGTGGAGAAGGGGTGCCCCGGTGAAACCCCAGGTCGGCTTGGAGTAGCCGTGCTCTTCCTGCAGGTGGGTCTTCCAGACGACGGATCCGTCGGAGGCATCGAGACAGAAAAGCTCTCCCTCCCGGGCGACATGGAAGACGTGACCGCTGCCCGGATCGACCGTGACCGTGCCGGTGGTGCCGCCCTGAAAGTAGAGGTCCCCGAGGGGCTGGGCGTAGGTGAAGACCCACTTTTCTTCGCCCGTGGCCTCGTCGAGGCAGAAAAGCCGGTCGGAGTTGTCGCCATCGTGCCCCGTGATAAAGACGCGGCCCTCGGATACGATGGCGGCCGAATAGCCGAGACCAACCTCGGCTTTCCAAGCGATCTCTGCTTTCTTGGGGACCTTCCAGCCGGATTCGGTGGAGATACCGGTGCCATGGGGACCGCGGAAAATCGGCCAGTCGGCGGCGCTCGCTCCGGTGGCGAGGAGGACAAGCACCGCGAGCACGCCGGATGCGGCGAGGGGAGTGAGGGGGGACTTTTTCATCGGCGGAAAAGACGGTCGCTTCCGACGGCGCCGCAACCGAAAAGAAGGACGCGATTTGATGCCGGCGCTCCGGAATGCCTGATGCGCACGTCAATTTTCTCGGATTCCTCCTCGCATTTCGTGACGATTTCGACGAATGCTTTCGCCATGGCTCCCGTGCTCAAGATTTTCAGCGGAACCGCCCATCCCACGCTCGCCGACGGTATCGCCGCCTACCTGGGAGTCGAGCGATCCGACGTGCTCGTGATGCAGTTTCCCGATGGAGAGACTTTTGTCCGAATCAACGAGAATATTCGGGGGCGCGATGTCTACATCATCCAGCCGACCTGTCCTCCGACCAACCACAACATCATGGAGTTGCTCATCATGGTGGACGCGGCGAAGCGGGCCAGTGCGGAGCGCATCACCGCGGTGATACCGTTTTTCGGATATGCGCGCCAGGACCGGAAAGACCAGCCACGGGTGCCGATCACGGCGAAGCTGGTGGCCAACCTCCTGACCGCGGCCGGGGTTTCCCGCGTCCTCACCATGGACCTGCACGCCGGCCAGATTCAGGGGTTTTTCGACATCCCGGTCGATCATCTCTACGCCATGCCGGTGCTGATCCGGCACCTGCGGCAGAGCAATCTGACCGACAACCTGGTGGTGGTCTCGCCCGATGTCGGGGGGATGAAGATGGCGCACCTCTACTCCCGTGAACTCGACGTGCCTCTCGCCATCGTGGCGAAGAATCGCCTGAGCGCCAGCGAGGTGGTGGCGATGTATCTGATCGGCGAGGTGGAAGGAAAAAACGTGCTTCTGGTGGACGACATGTCGGAGACGGCGGGGACGTTGGTATCGGCGACGGAGTTGGTGAAGAAACACGGCGCCAGGAAGGTCTTTGCCGGAGTGTCCCATGCCGTGCTCAATGAACAGGGCCAGAAGCGGATCGCGGAGTCCGGCATCGAGCAGGTATTTTCCACCAACAGCACCCCTTTTGCCGAGGGAGAGAAGGTGGTCACCGTGGGAATCGAGGAGATCATGGGCGAGGCGATCCTGCGAATCCACCGCAACGAATCGGTGACTTCTCTTTTTGACATTTGACGGGAACGGATTTACTCTTCGCGCTCTCCGTGGATTCGGGCGGAGGGAACCTTTACCGAAGCAGTGAGATGGCAGAACAGGCAACGATACCGGCCGTGAAGCGGGACGAAAAGGGGACGTCGACTTCCCGGCGATTGCGCCGCGAGGGCATCGTTCCTGCGGTGGTTTACGGCTCCAAGCAGCGGGCCTACATGATACAGGTGAAGGAAGCGGTCTTCGCCGAGGTATTCCGCAGGCAGACCAGTGACAACTTTCTGGTCAATCTCCAGATCGAGGGTGCCAACGAGAAGAACAAACTCGCCTTTGTTCAGGACGTGCAGAGGGATCCCTTGACCGGGTTGTTCGTGCACATCGATTTTCGCGCGGTTCAGGACGACGAGGTCATCGCGGCGACCGTGCCCATTGTCCTCATCGGCGAATCCGAGGGCGTCAAGTCGGGAGGCCTGTTGGAGCACCTTCTCCATTCGTTGGAAATTCACTGTACGCCGGCCCATCTCCCCGAGATCATCGAACACGATGTGACCCATCTGGGGGTGGGGGAGTCGGTGAAAGTGGGCGCCCTGAAGTTTCCCGAGGGGGTGACGACGAAGATGGACTCCGAGGTTCTCGTGGCACTGGTGGCGAAGTCTCGTGCCACCATATCGGCCGCGGCTTCCGGGGGGTGATTTTTCGCGGGCATGGTCGTGCTCGCTCGCGACGGGTTTTTTTTGCACCGATCTATCCCGCCGGAAAGGGATAGGCTAGAGCTGCCCGCTCGAATGGCACGGGGATTGCATTCCTGGGAAAGGGTGTTCAAGTCTCCCGCCTAGATGAATTTCGGCTTTGTTTCCACCCGGTTTGCGGGAACCGATGGGGTATCCCTGGAATCCGCCAAATGGGCCGAAGTGCTCTGGCGCGACGGGCATATCTCCCATTGGTACGCGGGTCTCAGCGATCGGCAGCCGGACATCTCGCGGTGTGTTCCCGAAGCGCATTTCGCCCACCCGGAGATCGACTGGATCAATGCGCGGATCTGGTCGCGAACGACCCGCTCCCGACAGGTCTCCACCCGTATCCGGGTGCTGGCCGACTACCTGAAGAGCACCCTCTACGAATTCGCCCGTGATTTCTCCATCGACATTCTCGTCCCGGAGAATGCCATCACCATCCCGATGAACGTTCCCCTGGGACTCGCCATCACCGAATTCCTCGCCGAGACCGGGATGCCCACGATCGCGCACCACCACGACTTCTACTGGGAGAGGACCCGCTTTTCCATCTCGGGCGTCCGGGACATCCTCGACAGTGCGTTTCCTCCGCGGCTGCCGAGCATGGTGCACACCGTGATCAATGCGGCCGCCCAGGAGCAGATCTCCCGGCGCAAAGGGGTCGGCGCGTTGCTCATACCCAACGTGTTCGATTTCGAGAAGCCCCCGCCCAAGCCCGACCGCTACGCCTCGGATGTGCGCGAATCGCTGGGTCTGGAGAAAGACGATATCTTTATCCTGCAGCCTACCCGAGTGGTGCCGCGGAAGGGGATCGAGCACGCCATCAAGATGGTGGGTATGCTGAAGAATCCCAAATGCAAACTGGTCATTTCGCACAATTCCGGGGACGAGGGCTACGAGTACCACGCGATGCTTCAGGAACTGGCCTACCAGGAGCAGGTCGACCTCCGTGTCGTGTCCGATCGCGTCAGCGAGGTGCGTCAGTTCGACGCCGACGGGAGGAAACTCTATACCCTGTGGGATCTCTATCCCCACTGTGACCTAGTGACCTATCCCAGCATCTACGAGGGTTTCGGGAATGCTCTGCTCGAGGCGGTGTATTTCAAAAAGCCTCTGGTGATCAATCGGTACAGCATCTTTATCGAAGACATCGAACCCAAGGGATTCCGGCTCGCCCAGATGGACGGGGTGATGACGTCGTCGACCGTGCGACAGGTCGAGAGGCTGCTCGGAGACGAGGCTCACCGGAGGGAGGTGGTGGAGCACAACTACGCGGTGGCCGCGCACTACTACTCCTACGAGGTGCTGCGGAGGCGGTTCACTTCGATCCTGGGAAATCTCGCGGGGTGGTCCCCGGACAATTCGACATCGTGATGATTCTGCTTTCCAAAGAACAGGCCGACCAATTGAAGCGTCGCTTTGGTCTTCTCTACGGAGAGGAGAACGCCCCCCGGCTGATGGAGCGGTTTCACATGATGCTGGGCCGTTACGGTGTGGGGGAGAACACCACCGCGGAGGCGGATCGCTGGTCGGAGAGGGACACGATCCTGATCACCTACGCCGACTCCATCGTCCGTGATGGGGAGGCGCCTCTGGAGACCCTGCGCCAGTTTCTCGAGTGTCACGCCGGGACGGCGATCCGCTGCGTCCGTCTGCTTCCTTTCTGCCCTTCGAGTTCGGACGACGGCTTCAGCGTGATCGACTACCGCCGGGTGGACACTCGGCACGGCAATTGGGCGGACGTGGTGAGACTGGGGCGGGAGTTCGATCTGATGTTCGATCTGGTGCTGAACCACTGTTCTCGGCGGAGTTCCTGGTTTCGCGATTTCGTGACCGGGGTGGAACCGGCCCGCAGTTATTTCCTGCCGACCGATCCGGACACCGACCTCTCCGCCGTGGACCGGCCTGGCGGACGGTCGCTGTTGACCAAGGTATCGACACGCCATGGAGACGAGTGGGTCTGGACCACCTTTGGCAGCGATCAGATCGATCTGAACTGGAGGAATCCCAACCTGCTCTTCGAGTTTCTCGACATTGTTTTTCTCTATCTGTCCGAGGGAGCTCGGGTGCTGCAGCTCGACGCGGTCGCTTTTCTGTGGAAGGAAATGGGCACGGACTGCCTGCACCGGCCCGAGACCCACGAGGTGGTGAAGTTGTTCCGGGACGTGCTCGATATCGTCTCGCCGAGAACCCTGCTGGCGACGGACCCGAGTGTTCCGCAGGGGGAGAACCTCCATTACTTCGGAGAGGGGGACGAGGCGCACCTGGTATACAACGTGTCGCTTCCGCCCCTGCTTCTCCACGGGCTGCTTCGGGGGGATTGTTCCCTGGTGCGGGATTGGTCGGAGAGCCTGGCCGAGTTGCCGGAGGCGCAGACCTTTCTCCACTACACCGCGTCCCAGGACGGGATCGACGTGCGCCCCCTGCGGGGACGGGTCGGTGAGGAGGAAATCGATTGGCTCATCCGCCAGGTTCAGGATCGTGGAGGCCGCGTCACTTATCGGACGGGGCCCGAGGGCACGGAGTCGCCCTACGAGGTGAACATTTCCTACGTCGACGCTCTCGCGATGCCCGGGGAGGAGGAACTCGGGGTGCGCAGGTTTCTTTGTTCCCAGGTCATCATGCTGTCGTTGCCCGGTGTGCCCGCGATCTACCTTCAGAGTTTGCTTGGCGCATCCAACGATATCGAGGGCTTTGAGGCGCTGGGGCACAATCGGGCCCTGAACCGGAAGAAATGGAACATCGAGCAGCTCGAGATGATTCTGGCGGACGAGACTTCGCTACAGTCGATGGTATTTGGGAAGCTGCTCGCTTTTCTGCGGCGTCGCGGCCATCATGCGGTTTTCCATCCGGCGGCGGGTATCGAATTCCTGGATCTGGGGAGCGAGATTCTTGCCTTTCGCCGGATCGAGGAGGGTGGGGAGGATTTGCTCTGTCTGTTCAATTTTTCCGATCGTGGGCACGCGCTGCAGATCAGCGATCTGTATCGGCCTTTTTCCGGGCTCAAGGTCATTCGGGACGTGCTCAACGAGGAGACCATCGAGTTGACTGGGGACCCGGTCTTCCATCTGGAACCCTACGGGGCGCACTGGCTGAGTTTTGTGTAGGCAGCGGAGACTTCTTTGTCTTCGAGCTGTCTACCCCCGAGCGTAGCCGCCTTCGCCAGAAGGTGGCCGGCAGATCGGGCCACACTCTGGCGAGTGCGGCTACAGATAGATCGGCGCCCACTGCCTTTCTCCGAGGGTTTTTGCCGCTTCGTAGACGGACGGAGGTATTGTTGTCTTCGAGCGTATCTACCCTCGAACGTAGCCGCCTTCGCCAGAAGGTGGTCGGGGCTTTCGGGCCACACTCTGGCGAGTGCGGCTACAGAACGGTGTCCACCGCCTTTCTCCGTGGGTTTTTGCTACTTCGTAGACGGACGGAGACCTTTTTGCCTTGGGGCGTATCCGTCTCCAAACGTAGCGCGCCTTCGCCAGAAGGTGGTCTGGGCTTTCGGGCCACACTCTGGCGAGTGCGGCTACAGAACGGTGTCCACCGCCTTTCTCCGTGGGTTTTTGCCGCTTCGTAGATGGACGGAGGCCTTTTCGTCTTCGAGCGTATCTACCCTCAAACGTAGCCGCCTTCGCCAGAAGGTGGCCGGGGCTTTCGGGCGACACTCTGGCGAGTGCGGCTACAGAACGGTGTCCACCGCCTTTCTCCGAGGGTTTTTGCCGCTTCGTAGACGGACGGAGGTATTG
>CAZLUZ010000129.1:0-14813 GCA_964562825.1 uncultured Akkermansia sp. | reverse complement strand
GCAACCGGTCCCGCAGGTAACTCATCGGGTGTGGTCCCGTGGTGAGTCCGAGACCGTCGTAATCGGCCTGGAGCCGCTCCAGCCGGTGCATCGGAGAGAGGGGCGAACCGGTTGCCTCCTCCCGCATCCGCTCCGCCCGACGCCGTTTCCAGTGAAACAGATCTCCCTCCTCGAGCAGAGGTTCCTCCACCTTCCAGAGCGCATCGCGCCGATGCGCGACGTCCTCCAGGCCGTTCAGTGCTCCGACCTGGGCCAGCACCCGGCGGTCGCTCCGATCGGGCTGCACCCGGTCGGAGAAATCGCACAGCGACCGAAACGGTTCCCGCCGCCGCTCCGCGACAATCCGCTCCGCCGTCGCCCGATTCAATCCCTTGATCTGCTCCAGGCCGAGCCGGATCCGGTCGTCCGCCTCCACCGTGCAGTGGAGTTCACTCTCCCGCACATCGGCCGCCCGGACCCGGATGCCGTGGTCTTTCGCATCCTTGACCAGAGTTGCCCGGGAATAGAACCCCATCGGTTGGTTGTTGAGCAGGCCCACATAGAACTCGGCCGGGCGGTGGACCTTCAACCACGCGCTGGCATAGGCGATCATGGCGAAAGAGATGGCGTGACTCTCGGGAAACCCGTAGAGCGCGAAACTCTGGATCGACTGCACGATCCGCTCCTGGGTTTCCTCGGCCACCCCTTTCCGATCCATGGCCGAGCGCAGCTTTCGCATCACCTTGACCATGCGTTCCTCGGACCGGTGAAAGCTGATGGCTCGCCGCAGTTCCTCGGCCTCACTGCCGTTGAAATCGGCCGCGATCATCGCCATCTTCAGCACCTGCTCCTGGAAGAGAGGCACCCCGAGAGTGCGCTTCAACACGCCCTCGAAGGCGTCGTCGATGTAGTCGATCGGCTCCCTGCCGTCCCGCCGGTTGAGATAGGGGTGTACCATGCCACCCACGATGGGACCGGGCCGGATGATGGCCACCTCCACGACCAGATCGTAGAACCGTCGCGGCTTCATCCGCGGCAGCGTAGCCATCTGGGCGCGGCTCTCCACTTGAAACACCCCGATCGTATCCGCCCGGCACAGCATGTCGAAGGTGTCGGAATCGTCCTGGGGAATCCTCGCCAGATCCACCGGACGCCCCCGCTGCCCGCACAGTTCCACACAATCCTGCATTGCCGCCAGCATCCCCAACCCGAGCAGGTCCACCTTGATGATGCCGAGATCCTCGCAGTCGTCCTTGTCCCACTGCACGACCCGCCGACCCTCCATGGTCGCGTTCTCCAGCGGGACCACCGTGTCCAGTGGTTGGTCGGAGATGATCATGCCCCCGGAGTGCTGTCCCAGGTGCCGGGGCAGCCCGTAGACCGACTGGTAGAGATGCATCAGCACGGGCAGCCTCGGGTGTCGCTCCGCCATACCCGACTCGAGCATGCGTTCCCGCAATTCCTCTCCCGTGGAGACGTGACTGCTGCCCCAGGTGTCGGAAAACCGCCCCACGATCTCCTCCGGAATGTCCAGCACCTTGCCCATCTCCCGCATCGCGGAGCGCCCCCGGTAGGTGATGACATTCGCCGTCATCGCCGCCCCGCGCGGTGCGTACTTCTCGAAAACCGCCTGGATCACCGATTCCCGCCGGTCGCCGCTGGGCAGGTCCAGGTCGATATCCGGCCAGGTATTGCGGCCCTCGGAGAGAAATCGCTCGAAGAGCAGTTCCTGCCGGATGGAGTCGACCACGGTGATGCCGAGGCAATAACAAACCGCGGAATTGGCCGCCGATCCCCTCCCCTGAACGAGCACCCCCCTTTCCCGGGCCATCCGCACAATGTCCTGCACGATGAGGAAATACCCGCAGAATCCCAGTTTCTCGATGAGAACCAACTCGTGCTCCAACTGCTTCCGGATCCGGGCATTCACTTTGGGATAGCGCTCCGCTGCCCCGCGGTAGGTCTGCTCCCGGAGGAAACTCGCTTCGTCGTGCCCGGCCGGGGCGGGAAACCGGGGAAACGAATAGCCCAGGTTCTCCAGGGTGAACTCGATCCGGTCCGCGACGCGAATGGTATTGCCCAGGAGTTCCGGTCGATCGGCAAACAACTCGGCCATCTGGGCGGGTCCCTTGAGGAAGGCCTCCCCGTTTCGCGCCAACAATCGACCCGCCCGATCCAGGTTGACGTGATTTCGCAGACAGGCAAACGCATCGGCCAGATAGCGCCCCTCGCTCGTCGCGGCGCACGGCGCATTCGAGGCGATCGCCGTCAGCCCGTGCGCGTCGGCCAGATCGAGCAACTGCCGATTGATTCTCTCCTCCCCCCGCACGCGATGGCGGGACACCTCGACGATCAACTCGGGGAAAACCCCCTTCAGCCGCTCCAACTCGGTCTCGGCCCCCGCGCGGTCGCCCCGCTCCAGCGCGCGCCGCACCCCGCTCTCCTCGCCGCCGACCAGAGCGATGAGGCCCTCGGCGTAGGTCTCCAGTTCCTCGAAGCGGTTCCGGCCGTCCTTTCTCGGATTCAGAAAGGGATTTTCTCGTGCCAACTCGGAGGACAAACCCCGCAATTTCGCCCGGGTGATCATCTGGGAGAGATTGCGGTACCCCTGGCGATTCCGCACGAGCAGGGGAATCGCGTCGCCGTTTTCCAGGGTCACCTCCGCCCCGACCAGGGCGCGGAAGGATGCTCCTCTTTCCCTCTTCCATTCCACGGCAGCGTGATGGGCGCGCGCCGAGCCATACAAGCCGTCGCGGTCCGGCAACGCCATCGCCGACATCCCCAGTTCTGCGGCGCGTCGCACCATCTCCTCGGGGTGAGACACGCCGCGGTGAAAGCTGAAAGCACTGCGGGCGTGCAGCTCGACGAAATCAACCATACACGCCCTCGACCTTCCACCGGTTGTCCCCCTCGCAGACCAGGCGGTAGAGCCCCCCGTCGCTCAACTCCACATCCCACTCCGCACGTCGCCACCGTGTCTCGCCAGTCCACCACCCGCCCGATTCGAACCAGGGGCCACGACAATCCACCACCTCGCCGCGGATCACCGCGCTGCGCACCGCCGACGGTTTTCGCTCCGGCGAAGAGCAGGCGACGTCGGCGAAAGGCGCGGGCCGGAAACGCCGGAGCGGAGGTCCGAACAGAACCGGCGAAGACGCTTCGGCAGATTCCGCCGGCCCGATCTCAAAGGGACCGACGCGAAAAGCATCCGGACGGTGGGTGTCGAGCAACTCGGCCGATCCCACCCGTTCTCTCCCGAGAAAGGCCTCCAACCGCGCCAAGGTCTCGGCAAAGCGATTGGGGTCCGGCATCTCCGACTCGAAGAGCCGAAACTGCCTCCGCGTGCCCCGGGCGGGAATCGCCTCCAACACCAGGGCGAGCACGGGTGCCCGGAGGGAAACATGCTCCAGGTGCGCCCGCAGCACCGCGAGGAGTTGTTCCACCCCCGCAGCGGGATCCGGCAGGCGAAAATCGCGCCGATGTTCGCCTCCCCCGGCCAACTCCAGCACGAGCCGCAATTCCCCCGCCGCCAACCAGGCCGAGACCAGACGGGCACAGATCGTCTCCAGCATCCGCTCGAGCGCGTGGAGCAGGGCATCCACCGCGACGACCTCATACTCGAAGTCCATCCGACGGGAAAAATCCTGCGCCGGACGCACCAACCTGAGCAGACGCGCCCTCTTCCCCGAGACCCGCTCCCACAATTCCCCGGCATCGGGCCCGAGCCGCTCCATCATCTCCGCCTCCGGCAGCGCCAGAAAGTCTCCCACCGTGACGATCCCCCACAGGGACAGCACCATGGCCATGTCGGCCGGCGGTTCCAGGGCGGATACCGGCAGTCCGCGGAGAAACTCGTCCTCCCCGTCGCCGGCCAGAGAACGTACCGGATCGGCATGCCTCGCCGCGATGAGGGCCAGCTCCGGCGTCCGGGCGAACCCGGCATTGCCCCGCAGCTCCAACTTTGCCGCCAGTTCCTCGACCAGCTGCCAGCCCCACTCCCAGGGATCTCCGCCGCCCAGGCCGCTGAGATCCATGGTGCACACCCCGGGGCAGGTGTCCTCGAAATCGGGTGTGAAATCGGCGGCCAATCCGAGGACCTCTTCCCGCGCCCGCCCCTCCGTCTCCGGAGAACGATGCCGCACCAGCAGCTCGCCACAGCGGGCCTGCCCCTGGGCCACCGTCATACCCTCGCGCACCCCGCGCGCGCGGGCCACCCCATTCAGTGCCGCGATCCGCGTCTTGTGATCTTTCCGCGAAGACACCGCCAGAGCCGCGGGCCGTGTCTCCCGGGGGTTGCGCAAGACCGCCTGGAGCGGAAAATCCGGTATCCAGATCACTCCGAACATCGCCCCGCCTCCTCCCTTTCCCACTCCGCCCCGGCCGCGAGCGTTTCGCGAATTTCATCCAGACTCGCCAAGGACAGCCCTTCCCGGACCCGGCAGCGGCGGTGGGCACAGGGCAGCGTCCTCTCCGGCACAAAAACGGCGAACCGGGTGGCGTTTGCCTCCGCCAAGGCACGCAGCCGATACCAGGAACTCGGAGGAAGGCGGCGCAACTCCGACACCGGATTGAACTGCAGATCCGCCATCACCAGGGATAGGTTCCCGTCCCGGATCAACCAGTCCGCCGCCTTCATCACCTCCTCCGCCTGCCGGCACCGCACCCAGAGCATGCGGCGGAGCCAGTGCGGACTCGATTGCGGATCGAAAGTGTCCCGGCCATCGATGAGAACGAAGGCCTCGTCCGGACCGAGGTTGGTCCGCACCATCTTTTCCCGCAGCAGGCCCGCCCCGCCCTCCGCCGGACGCGCGATCACCTCGCAGATGCGCCCCCGCTCGAGTTCCCCGTCGGAGAGTGCAACCCCTTGCCGCGGCGCGCTGCGACCGCTGAAGTCCTGCTCGCTGCCAAACTGGTCTCGCAGCAGATGCTGCAGTCGGCGAATCGTTTCGCGATTGCTCTCCATAAATGCCTTTCTGAACATTGTTCAAAAAGGCTTACGCGTCAAGCCGCCCGATGACTACAGGGTGGGACGCATCGCCGGAGCTGCCGTATTTCCCGACTCCGGGACCAACGGGGACGGAAGCACGGCCGAGCGATCCTGATTTTCTGCCGGCTTCGACGGCTGGGTCAGCTTTTCCCCGAGACCAAAGGGAAGCTTCTCGAAGAGCACGAAACCGGGCTCGATCCACTCGGAGAACTGGGCTTTGAACCGATCCGCGCGATCCGGCGTCACCCACAGATGGAGGGAGAGAAAGACGATGGTGAGCACGACGAAGATCGCCAGGGGAATCCGCAGGTTGGAGAGCGTCCATCTCCTGCCCGGAACCTTCCCTTTCCATTTGAGACCGGGATCGAGCGGTACCTGCAGAGGAGCCTCACTCCAGTCCTGGGACGCCGGATCATCCGCCGGCGGTGTTTCCACCCGGAAAAGCGGTTCTCGCTTCGCCGGATCGTCTTCGGTGAAAAAGTTCCGGGCCTGAATCTCCGCTGAGGCCGTCTCCGCCTCATCCGGCTCTGCTTCGCCGAGGGCCGGCGGGGTGGGTTCCGCTTGCCCGGGGCGTTCTCCCGTCTCGCACCGAGGCAGCGGAGGCGGTGTCGCCCTCTTCTCGCCGGCCGATTCCGTCTCGGCAGCAGGGACACTCCCGGGAAATAGCGTTCCGATCCCCTCGTCGGGTTGCGGCGAGGTGACTGGGGGGGGCGACGGCGAATCGAAGGGAGAAGCCCCCGTTGGAGAGGCGTCGGTGTCGTCGAAAAGAGAGGCGAAACCGGGGTCTTCCACCCCGTTTTCCTCCGGCTCCGTGCCGAACAGCGGTGGATCGGATTCCTCCTCCGCTTCTCCTTCGATTTCGGCGGCCGGCAGTCCCGAGAAGAGAAAAGGTTCCCCCGCCACCTCAGACGCCTCGTCCTTCGAGGGCTCGATCGTATCCCCCGGGGTTTGCCAGGGCAGGGGCGGCGGCTCTTTCCTCGGGGTGGCGACGGGAATCTCTGGCGAAGGGAGGTCGGGATTTTCCTCGCTCTTGCCGGGCACGGCGAGAGGCTCCGGCGCACCGGCGACGAGCGCCGCGACCAGATCGTCCCCTGGGGAATCCCCTGTTTCGGGACACTTCGGTGGCGAAGGATCGGCCTCCGGCAATTCCATCTCCGTCTCCTGCTCGGGTTGGCGGGAAGCGCGCTCCTCCTCGCGCTGGATGGCTTCGGCGAAACCCCAGGGCGATTTCGTCGTAGCGGGAGGCTCGGAAACCGGGGGATCATCCTTCACCACCTCGGCCGGAGCCTCCGCCGTCGCTGCGGGGACCTCTTCGATGGGCATGGGGGCATCCGGCGCCTTTTCCGTCGGTGCGACGGGCGGAGCGACTGCGGGCTCGAGGGACGCGACCTCAACCTCACCGGAGGAAGTCTCCACCGCTCGGATCGGGAGGTGACAGGAAACACAACGTCCCGGCACCCCGATGTGCCGGCGCATCAGACGCAGCGCATGGGCGCATCGCGGACACTTGAGCTGCAACACTTCCGGGCGCCCGGTCGACGATTGAGAGAAATTCATGATTCCTTCCCGTTGGAGGGGACTGGTGCGGGCGAGATCAGCGACTCAGCGGAGCCGCCCCGGGTTTCTCCACCTTCTCCATCACCAGTGATTTCGCCACCACCTGGAAAGAATCGACCGGAACGAAGAAGGAGGCAACACAGGCACCGGAAAAGGCACCGAGAAGGATCAGCAGGAGGATCGAAGCGGAGCGATCCAGTCTGCGTGTGCCACTCCCGCCTTTGCGGAGGCGCGATGGCATGTCCGATTCGGGGAGACGCCGCCGGGGTAGTGGCGGTGGCACCGCGGGCGACTTCTCTCCGATCGCCCCGCCCTCCGCCGCGTCAAACTCGAGCGGTTTTTCCCAAGCCGGGAAACTGGCGTCCGCGTCCTCCAACCGATCGTCTGCCAACGGCTCGCCCGCGGCGGAGTTGGGTTCGGTGGGCAGAACCGGCGAAGAGGAAAACCCCAGAAGCGGAGCAAATGCCGACTCCTCGACGGGCACCTCCTCGAAGACATGATCCGGCTTCGCCGCCCTGTCGAAGGAGAGAAATTCGTCATCCTCCTCCAAACGGTCTTCCCCGAGCTCGTGCGCCTCCGGGAGTGGCTCGAATCCATAATCGCTCTCGTCTCCAGTCTCCTTCTCCTCAACCGGCTCAGCGGCGTCGACAAAGAGGGAATCGAATTCCCCGCGGTCGTCATCATCCGCCTCCACCTCGTCTTCTCCTTCTTCCGCGAAAAGAGAGTGTGATGAAACGGGCTCAGTCGTGTCGTCCCGCCAGGTCGCATCCATCAGCGCCTCGGTCTCGTCGCTGAGTCCTCCGAAAACGAGCGTTTCGTCCTCCTCCCGAAGTTCCCCGAACTCTTCGGCCGGTTTTGCCTCTTCGCCGGTGATGTCGTCTTCTTCCTCGGGACGAAAGCCCTCCGTCCGAATCTCTGCGGGCCGTTCGTCCGGGATTTCGTCGACGGGAGGCTCCGTGCCCATGTCCCCATCCTCCTCCGGCTCGGCACCGTCGAGAACGAGCACCACCACTTCGCCGTCGTCTTCGTGAGCCACGATCGGGGTCCCACAGAAGACACACTGTCCCTCGATCCCCAGGTGAACTCTCCGCAGGCTGAGCCCCTCATCGCAGACAGGACACCGCAGGTCGAGGGCCGCATCGTCGCCCGCCGGGTCCGCCGCAGGCGTCTCTTGCCTCCGGCAAGCGACTGCCTGGTCTTCGCTCCCTTCCCCGGTGGTTTCGGGCTCCACTTCGCTCGGGGAAGCTTCGACCGTGTTGAGCCTTTCGATGGTTTCCTCCAATTTGCCCAGCATCTCCAGCTTCGCCAACAAATCGTCCTCGATGGCGTTTTTCTCGGTTTCGGGGCAGCTCGAGCCCGATTCGATATCCTCCTCATCGGCCCCGACCGGCTCGCCGACGACCGCAGCCTCGGACCTCTCTTCATCCGGCGAGGACACCACTTCCGGTGCCTCGTCGTCCTCGAACAGTCGACGCAGGTCCTCGTCACCCCGGAACAGCACCGCACTCCAACCGTTTACAGCCCGGCCCAGGTCAGTCTCCTCCGCAACCGGTTCCCCGGCCTCCGGTTCGGGCACGCCGGGAGCCGCGATGGGATCTTCCGTCGCCTCCTCCTGCTCTGCCCGAGCGATCATTTCGCTTTCCGGGTCAGATCCGTCGGCGTCCTCCTCCCGCGCTTTGTCGCATGGCGGGACTTGCCGTTCGTCTTCCGGAGACGTGGACTCCGGCGTCCCGATGGTTGGGAGCGGAGGCAGCGGCGCGGTCTCCATCATGTCGAATTCGTCCAGATCGAGAAATCCGAGCGAATCGAGCAATTGCCCGCGATCCCTCCGGGCGGGGACAGGTAAACATTCTCTCGATCGGTGCTTTTCCATGAAATTCGGGGGGCAGGTCAGATTTTTATAAAAAACATAGTATTTTTAAAATCTTTTTCAATCGCGATTTGAAAGTTTATATTTCTTAAGGAACACTGGACTCATGAACCCTCGTTTCATCATTTTCCTGGTTCTCGGATGGGCTTTTGCGGCGGAGGTGGGAGCTTCTTCCGCCCCTCGAATTCAGCTTTCCTCCGAGGATGCCGTGGCGATTGGCCGAAAGATCTGGCAGAACGAATGCAACGGCACCGTTGCGGGGCTCACCACCTGGAACCGGGGAGAAGATTTTCCCTCCCTCGGGATCGGTCATTTCATCTGGTATGTGAAGGAGCGTCCCGGTCCGTTCGAGGAAAGTTTTCCCCAGTTGATCCGGTATTTTCGGGAGCGCCGCATCCCCATGCCCGCCTGGCTGCTCCAGGCGCAGGGCAGTCCCTGGACGACCCGCGAGCAGTTTCTCGCCGAACAAGACTCCGCTCGCATGGTTCAGCTCCGCCAGTTCCTCGTGGACACGGTGCCTCACCAGACGCAGTTCATCGTGCATCGTCTGGAGACCTCGCTCCCCAAGATGAAAGCGGCGACCCGAAACCCCTTTGAGCGGAAACGCTTGGAGAATCGGTTTTATGAGGTGGCGGCGACTCGCGATGGTCTGTATGCGCTGATCGACTACGTCAATTTCAAGGGAGAGGGAATCAAGGAGACCGAGCGTTACCGCGGCCTTGGCTGGGGACTCCGAGACGTGCTTCTCGAGATGCAACCGACCCGGCAGCCCGCTCACCACGAGTTCAGCGAAGCGGCGAAGCGGGTCCTCCAGCGACGGATCCAGAATTCCCCGCCGGAGCGCGGAGAAAGCCGCTGGCTCCAGGGGTGGATGAACCGGTGCGAAGGCTACAAAAAGGGAATCTGAGCGAATTCCTTCTTTCCTTCCAGGGGGATCCGCCTATCGGTAAGCCGATTCAACGCCACACCCCATAGAATTCATGCCCAAAGAACGCTCCCTGATTCTTCTCAAACCAGATGCCGTGAAGAAAAAGAATTGCGGCGAAGTCATCAAGCGGTTTGAAGACGCCGGCTTCGATATCCGTGGGTGCAAGATGATGCGCCTGAGCGACCAGAAACTCGCGGAGCACTACAGCCACGTTGCGGACCGGCCCTTTTTCCCCGAGATCGTCGAGTTCATGCAATCCAGCCCCGTCATCGCCCTGGTCCTGGAAGGCGCAGAAGTCGTGGAAAAAGTCCGCGACATGCTTGGCCCCACCAACTCGAAAGAGGCCCCGGCCGGAACCATCCGCGGCGACCTGGGTGAGGACATGATGATCAATGTCTGCCACGCCTCCGACTCTCCCGAGAATGGAGAGATCGAGGTGAATCGGTTTTTCGACGAAAGCGAAATTTTTGCGGATTGATCAAACCCGGTCAACCCACTCGCCCAAGCCCTCGCTTTCCAGGTCCTCGGAGGGGACAAACCGGAGAGAGGCGGAGTTGATGCAGTAGCGCAGTCCCGTCGGAGGGGGCCCGTCGGGAAACACGTGTCCGAGGTGAGCATCGCCGGTGCGGGACCTCACCTCGACCCGGACCATGCCGTGACTGCGGTCCTCTACTTCGACGATCTCTTCGGGGTCCACCGGCTCGAAGAAGCTGGGCCAACCCGTTCCCGAATCGAACTTCGCTTTCGATGAAAAAAGCGGCTTGCCCGATATGATGTCGAGGTAGAGGCCGGACCGTTTGTTGTCCCAGAATTCGTTCCTGAAAGGCGGCTCGGTTCCGCACTGGCAGGCCACCTGATACTGCAGCGGCGTCAGCCGGTCCTTCAATTCCTTGTCCGATTCCTTTTCCATCAGGGTTTGTCCTCTTTCTCGGTGTTGTTTTCCGCGTTTTCCAGGATGGCATCCCGGCCGTAGAATTTTACGAGTCGTTTGACCTTTTCGCGCCCCTGAGCCTCTCGCCACGCATTGGTGTCGCGCAGGCTGTAGACGCAACCGCAATATTCCTGCTGGTAAAACTCTTCGCGCTTGGAGATCTCGATCATCCGCTGGCTGCCCCCCTGCTTTCTCCAGTTGAACGTCCAATAGTTCATGCCCGGGTGGCGGCTGGCGGAACGCACCCCGCACTCGTTGATCTGGTTCATGTTCTTCCACCGGGAGATTCCGAGGGTGCTGGAAATCAGGGAAAAACCGCGCCGGGCCGCCTCGTCGGCGGTCACATCGAAGCGCATGTCGAAGCAGGCGGTGCACCGGACGCCCCGCTCCGGCTCGTGCTCCATCCCGCGGGTCAGGTCGAACCAGTCGCGGGCGTTGTAATCGCCGTCGATGAAAGCCATGCCCAGTTTTTCCGCGAACCGGATGTTCTCCTCCTTGCGCATCTCATACTCATCCCGCGGATGGATGTTGGGATTGTAAAAGAACAGGGTGGTATCGATCTCCGAAGCGGCCAGGGCCTCCATGATTTCGGCGGCGCAGGGGGCACAGCAGGAATGAAGGAAAAGCTTTTTCTCCCCGTTGGGAGTCTCCAGTGCGGGCCGCTGGTAGGTGTCCAGAGAATACTCGTTCATCGTCAAGTCGTCGGATGGGCCTGCCAGAAGGTGCCCGAGAATCGGGCTTTGTCGAATCGCTTGACGGCGATCCCCCGTAAGGATTGAGTGCGGTTCACATGAAGGAGTCCACAGAGTCGAAAAAGCTTTTCCACGAAGCGCGCCACCTCATCCCCGGTGGCGTCAACTCACCGGTGCGAGCCTTCAAGAGCGTGGATGGAGAACCCTTCTTCGTGCGACGCGCAGCCGGCTCCCGGATCTGGGACGTCGACGGCAACGAGATGATCGACTACGTGGGCACCTGGGGACCGGCAATCCTGGGACACGCTCCCGCCTGCGTCGTCGAGGCCGTGTCCGAGGCGGCCCGAAACGGCGTCAGCTTCGGCATCCCCAACCCCTACGAGGTCGATATGGCCCGCAGAATCTGCGAGTGGGTTCCCTCGGTGGAAAAGGTGCGTATGGTCAACAGCGGCACCGAGGCCACCATGACATCGATCCGGCTGGCTCGAGGTTTCACCGGACGAAAGAAACTGATCAAGTTCGAGGGCTGCTACCACGGCCACGTGGACTCGCTGCTGGTGGCGGCCGGGAGCGGCGCCCTTACCCTGGGCAAACCCGACAGCGCCGGTGTTCCAGAGGAGTTGGCCAGCCTCACCCGAATCCTCCCCTACAACGACCCCGATGCGGTGGAGCGGGCTTTCGCGGAGGAGGGCGAAAACATCGCCGCGATCATCGTGGAACCCTATCCCGCCAACGCCGGACTCATCTTTCCCCGAGAAGGCTATCTCGAATTCCTCCGCGACATCACGCGGCGCCACGGTGCCCTCCTCATCTTCGACGAGGTGATGACAGGCTTCCGGGTGGCGCGGGGCGGCGTCCAGGAATTGAAGGGCGTGATTCCCGACCTCACCGCCATGGGCAAGGTCATCGGCGGGGGCCTGCCGGTGGGGGCCTTCGGGGGCAGAGCCGACATCATGGACCACCTCGCACCCGACGGCCCCGTCTATCAGGCGGGAACGCTTTCGGGGAACCCGCTGGCACTCGCCGCGGGTCTGGCCCAGCTGGACGAGATGGACCGCCGGCAGGGCTGGGAACGGCTCGAAGAAATCGGCCGCACCATGGAGCAGGGGGTTCGGGAAGCCCTGGAAAAGGCGGGTGTCGAGCTCACCTTTCATCGCGTGGGGTCGATGTTCTGCCTCTTTTTCACCGAACGCCCCATTTTCAATCTGGAGGATGTCAAACACTGCGATTTCGCGGCTTTTTCCCGGTTTTTCTGGGCTGCCCTCGAAGCCGGAGTCTATTTCGCTCCCTCACAGTATGAGGCCGGCTTCATCTCTCTGGCACATTCGCCCGAGGATGCGGAGGCAACCTCCCGAGCCGCGGCATGCGGAATCCGCGCGGCGTTTTCCTGATCCACATCCGCCCGAAAAATCGGGGTGGATTATTGAGGGGTACCGGGTAAGATCGACCCGTCTTTTCAACCCTGAGCCCCGCGACCGTGCGATCACGTGCAGACGCCGGGGCGACGAGGAACCGGAACCGACCTTTCATGAGCGACAAAAAAGACGCCCCCTTGGAATTCTCTGCCTTTGACCTGATGCCCGACTGGGCTCAGGAAGCCAGCTCCGCGAAACCGTCAAAACCCTCTGAGGACCGCGGGGATGACTCGGACCTCAAGGCACCGCGTCCCAAAAAACGCCGCGGCGATGGGGAGTTCGACCGCCGTGGGGGAGGGAACTTCGACCGCCGTGGGGGAGGGAACTTCGACCGCCGTGGGGGAGGAGAATTCGAACGTGGCGGGGGAGGGAACTTCGATCGCCGCGGGGGAGGAGATTTCGACCGGAGATCGGGAGGCGGCAGACCCGGTGGTCCCCGCGGAGACCACCGCGGTGGGGGCAGGGACAGAGACCGTCGAGGCGGCGGGAATCGCGATCACCGCGGGGGCGACCCCCGGAACCGACCACCGCGCGAGGATTTCAAGATCAAGGGAATCACCTCGCAGTTCGAACCCACCCGCGAATCGGTCAAAACCCTCGCCAAACACATCCGCGACACCGTCCGGGTCTATCCGGTGGCGGATCTCGCCAAGATGATCGTGAATTCCCGGGAGCGATACCAGATCCGTCTGAAGAGGGATTCCGACGGTCCCCGCCTCTTCCGCGTCAAATCGGACGGCTCCGCCTGGATGTCCCGCGACGAAGCCATCTCGCATCTGCTTCAACATGAAGGGATCGAGCGCTACTACGAGGTCGAGGAAGTGGCCCTCGAGGCACCAAAGGGCAATTTCTCCACCATCGCGGTGTGCGGCTTTTCGGGGGAGATTCTCGGTCCGCCAAATCACCACGAATACCAGAATGCGATTTCCCGGCTGCACCGGGAGCGTTTTTCCAACATGAGCCTCGAGCGGTTCAAGTCCCGCATCGAGATGAGGAACGACGAGGAAACCCTCGAGGCGTGGAAGGAGAAGGTGAGCAAGGCTCTGCATTACCGGCCCGCTCTTCCCCGGACCGAGGAGCCCGAAAACCGGGATGGCGAGCTGGTGAGCGCGGAAAAAGCAGCCGATTCGACAGGGATCGAGGGACCGACACCGGTGGAGAACGAGGAGGTTGAGGGAGCTACCGCGGAGCCGATCGCCGCCGAGCCGGTCTCGCCCGAAAACGGCTCTCCGGAGGCGAGCGCTCCGGCGGACCCTCCTGAGAGCGAGGCGGCATCATCGGACCCGGAGGATTCCGCGGGAGACCAGCCCGAAGCTGAAGAAGAACCGGAAGCCCCCGCATCCGAGGAAGCGGAGGCAACGGAACCCCTCCCCGAACCCGCAGATGATCGTCCCGTCCTCACCACGCCCGAAGCGCTGCGGCAGCATTTCCGGGAACATTTCGCCAACCAGGAGATCGAGGAGCGCGATGAAATCGTCGTTCCGGGAAATATTCCGGGTCGCTCCCTCTCCCCGGACCTGCTTTCCCTGATCAAGAGCGAGGGCAATCGGTTGCGCCACAGCTTTCCGATCGAGGTGTTCCAGAGCCTGTGCCGGGGTCTGGAAAAAGAGGGGCTCAAATTCTTCAAGAGGGGCAAGAAAGCCTTGCACGTCTCCGTGGTGCGCCCGCAGGGCGTTAACCCCAACCTCGGTCTCACGGACAGGATCCAGAAGATCCTCGAAAAGATCAACGAGAATCCCAGAGTAAAGGTGATCGACGTGGTTGCCGATCTCTGCCCGACCTTCCAAAGACCGGACCCGAAAGATAAGGACGCACGAATCGAACTGGACGATTCCGCCAAGGCCGTCCTCGCCGACATCCGCTGGCTCACCACCGAGGGCTATGTTCTCGAGTTCCCCGACACCCACCTGGAGTTGGGCAAGAAGCTCGGCGATCATTCTTCCGGCGGCAGGGCTGCTCACCCGAAACCGGAGAAGCCAGGACCGAAAGAAGAGGTCAAAACGGCACCCGTAACGTCGCCGGGGGCATCTCCCGCTGAGCCATCGAAAGCGGAGGTCGAGGCGGCTCCGCCGGAGGTTGAGGAAAAGACCTCGGCTCTGAGCGAAAATTCTCAGGATCGTTCCCCGGAGGCGGAAGAAACCGCCGCCGAGATAGCACGGAAGGCGACCGAGGGAAGCGAGGCAAGCCCTTCCGGAGATGAGCCTTCCCCGCCGGCGGAGATTGAAAAAGCTGCTGCGGAGGCAGACTCCCAGGAATCCGTCGAGGAAGAGCCGGAGCAACCCGAAGCCGAGGTGACGTCCCTGGACCCCGCTGGGGAAGAGCCGGAGCAACAACCCGAAGCCGAGGTAACTTCCCCGGAAACCGTCGAGGAAGGGCCAGAGCAAGCCGAAGCCGAGATGACTTCACCGGACCCCGAAGAGGAAGAGACAGAGCAAGCCGAAGACGAGCGGCCTG
>CAZLUZ010000128.1:0-14830 GCA_964562825.1 uncultured Akkermansia sp. | reverse complement strand
AGCCCACTGAGATACCGGGATGTTCCCGATGGAGGCAACGAAAAAGTTCCAGCAGGATGGCGAGTTGCCCCTTCATGTCCCCCGTGCCGGGACCGACGATGCGCCCATCGACGACCTTGGACGTGTAGTCCTCCGGCTTGGGATGATGAACCACGTCGAGGTGACCACAGAAAAGAACCTGCGGATGGACATCGTTTCGGGGCAGAACCACGAGGGACTCATAACCTTCCTTCTCGAAGGTCTCCAGGGTCACTCCGGGCACATCGTCGATGTGATTGCGGATCCACTCGAAACATCGTCTTCGTTCATTGGGATTCGCATCGGTGCTTTGGATGAGCACAAGATCTCTGGTCAATTCGACGAGGCGATCTCGCAGGGTCGGGTCCGAGATGTCCATTTCAATCGCGATCGATTTCACAAGTCAGTTTCAGCTCGGCGAGTTTGCGCTGGAGCCGGCCCCCTCCCGGATTGCTCGCCAGAAAGAGGAACTGGCCCTTCTGTACCAGGCGATCCCTGCCGAAATTGAAATTCACCGGTATCACTCCCGTATCGGTCTCGCCGGGCACGAAGAGGTCTCCGCTACGCCCGAGTGAGTCGAGCAAGTCACCGGAAGATAGCGGGCGCGAGAATCTCAGATTGCGCAGCAGCCAGGAGCCTTCCGGAAGGAAGTGGCGGGCCAGGAGCGTGGGATAAGTGGCGCCGGTGACCCTGGCATTGATTTCGCAGACATACACCTCGGGACGGCTCTCGTAATCGACCACGAGAAAATCGGCGCTCGCCGTTCCGCGGTAGCCCCTCTGGTGAAGCCATCGTCCCACGATGGCTCCCTGCCTCAGCATCTCCTGCTTCAAATCCGGTTCTCTTTCGAGATAGGGTGGGGGAGACTCGTTTCCCTCGTGCACACTCTGGCGACTCAAGATCTGTTCGGTGAGATCGTATTGGGTGACGCACTCGTCGTCGAGGTAGAGTTGCACACTGGGGCTGCGAATTCCGGTGACCCCCATTTCGCCCGGCTGAAGCCAGCCCTGCACCAGGCAGGGTCCTTCGAAAAAGAAATGTTCCGGGATCTGCTGCTCGATTCCGTCGCATGCTGCCAGAGAGGGAACCTGGTGCATTCCGATGCCCGAGGCGCCGATCGACGCCTTGACCACGGCGGCGGTGAATCCTTGGTCGCGGAGCCGTGCGAGGCAGGGTCTCAGCTCCCCGGGCGATCCGGCCAGTTCGGTGGGAACGACCGGCAAGCGCTCCCGATCGAGATACTGGTGGAGCAGGCGCTTGTTGTTCCCTTCGCGGCTACCTGCCGGCGTCGACACCGTCTTTTTCCCCACCCTTCTGGCGAAGCTTGCCAGGATGTCGTCGGTGACATAACCATCGATCCACCCAGCGACGTGGCCCGATATCTTTTCGAGGAAGGGCAGGGGCCCGGGATCGTGTTCCAGTCCAATCTTCACGTAGTCGCTGTGGGGCAGAATCTCGATCCCGGGTAGGGAGAGACCGAGTTCGTTCTGGAAATACGCGCACAATTCGTCGGAGGGCGGACGCTCCAGCAAGAGCAGATTATCGCCCGTACCGAAGAGCAGATTCAGGATCGGGATGAGACGCCCCCCGTAGGAATCGAGTTCACCGACCTCCTGCGCCAGCATTCGGGTCTCCTCCTCGTTCCCGAAGAAAAGCGCCATCAGGTTCGCCACGAAAACCGTGTCCCGCTGCCGGAAACGAGGCAGTCGTCCGGGCGAATCGATCACCGGGACGGCGGAAGAAGAATCGGACATGACCGCAACCTCGACCCGGAAAGCTCGCTTTCAAGGACTGGAAACGGTCCTTCGCGCGAAGGCTCGCCCGATCAATTTCCGCGGATCATGATGCCGTGTTGCTCGAAGCGCTTCTCCAGTCGTTTTTCCGAGGTTTTGATCCCTCTCGCGGCTCCAGGGGCGAAAAGCGCAATCCGCAACTCTTCGATGGCATAGCCCAACTCCCGGATGACGGGGCCACTGGTGCCCGCTTTTTCGCGGACTTTCTCCCAGGCCTCGACAAAGGGAAGCAGCCTGTCCATTTTTTCGAGGTCGCGAATCAGCGGTTGGCTCTGCAGTCGGCTGACCCTCTCCGCGATACCCCGAAAGTAGTGGGGATAACCCGAGATCCATTGCTCCCCCGCATCGAGAAGGAAATTCCGGCGCCACAACCACGCGATCTGTCGCTCGATGTCCTCGACGCTTTCACCGTAGGCATCGCTTTCCCTCTGTTCCTCGATAAAGGCGGATGCAGATCGGTAGTCTGCCACCGCAGAATCCAGCCAACCGCACAGGCGCTCCGCCGAAGCATAGAATTCGCCTCGGGCTCGCCCGGCCGCCGCGTCGAATTCGCCGGCACTGCGGGGCAGGGGAACTCCCAGGGCGGAAGCAGCGGCGAGGAGAGCAATCTGATCCGAAGTCACGCCGGCCTCTCCGCAGAGTGGCAGCATCATCCGAGTCTCCATGCTCATTGGCAGATTTTTTTCCAGATGCTTCCGCAGATCCGGGCATCGGAGAAGAAAGAGGCGGGCACATCCGTTGCGGTGCTCCTCTTCTGCCCGGTCGCGGACCGGCCAGAGGCGCAGACCGACACTGGAACCTTCGTCGACAAGACCCGGATATCCCACCAGGCGTCCCGCATCGGCCTGCACCGGCAGATCGGGAAAATCCCAACCTTTCTTTCCCCGAATCTCCCATTCGACCCCCGCGACCTCCTCGAACTGGTCTTCCAGTACTTCCCGCAGACGTGTCCGCAATTCCTCAGCCGAAGTCCCGAAGCCGACTTCCTCCCCGGTCTCATCATCGCAGACCCACAGTTTCATCGTGAGGTGATCCGGCATGCGCGAGGCATCGAAATCAGAGGGGTCGATCGCCAGACCGGTTTTTTCGTTGAGAAACTGGGCCACCGCCGGGAGCAAGGCCTCTGCCGGTTCCCAGCCCTTCCATTCTTCGACAAAATCCGCTGCGGTATCCGAAATCGGCTGACAGGCCACCCTTTTTGATTTGGGCAGGGACCGGATCCAGTGGGTCACGGTTTCTCCGAGGAACCCCCGAACCCCCCACGATGGAAGGTGGTCGGGGAAATGGTGGAGCTGGCTCAGCGCGATTTCGACGGTCACCCCATCGTCCGTTTCCCCGGGGGCATGGCGGTAGTGCAGGGGATAGCATTCGCCCTCCACCTCGAGGGTATCCGGATAGTCCTCCAGGCCGAGTTCGTCCACCTCCTCTCCCAGGAAATCGGCCAATTCCGGCTCCATCAAACGCGCATTTTCGTCCTTGCCCACCCACCGGTGAAAGGCCTTGGCGGTGCACATCCCCGCAGGAATGCGCCCGTCGAGAAACTCGAAGAGCGCGTCGTCGTGCCACAGTCCCCCCGTCCGCCGCGTCTTCGCCTCCATCAGTCGCACCTCCTCTTCCAGTTCCCGGATCCGGCGAAGAAATTCCGGTTTCTTGAGCAATCCGCCCCCGATCAAACCGTCGCGGATGAATACCTCTCGCGCTTTCTCCGGATCGATCCGACCAAAATGAACCCGGCGGTCCTGCACGATCGCGATTCCGCCACAGAAAACGTCCTCCAGAGCATACACGGCCCCCTGTTTCCGGCTCCACTTGGGGCTGTGATGCCTCTTGCGACAGAGATGAGGTGCCACCCCCTCGATCCATGAGGGATCGATCCGGGCCACCCGCCGCGCCCAGAGCCTGGTGGTGTCGACCATCTCAAAGGCCAGAAGCCATTCCGGCTTTTTCCGCCCAAACAAGCCGGAGCCGGGAAAAATGGCAAACGACCCTCCGGTGGCGCTCCGATATTCGCCGGATTTCGGATCGAGAAATCCAAACTGCCGGGGTATTCCCGAAATCAGCGCTTCGTGGATGGCACGGTATGCGCCCGACTCGATGGCCCGGCCATCGGGCTCCTCCCATTTCCACCCGCACTGTTTTCGGCCGAGTTTGCCCAACTCCCGTCGAAGATTGTCCCATTCCAGGACCCGGCGGAAATTGATAAAGTGCTCCCGGCAAAACTTTCTCAAACGATTTCGCTTCCATTTTCCGTTCTCCCGGCAGGACTGCAGAGCTTCCCAGAGATGCAGCAGCGAAAGAAAATCGGAATCTTCGTCATTCCAGGCGGCATGACTCCTATCCGCCTCCTCTCGTTTCTCCGCGGGACGCTCACGGGGATCCATCACGGTCAGGCCCGCCACGATGACCAGGAGAGCACCGAGGCAGTCGGCCTCCGCGGCGTGGAGAAGCATCCTGCCCAGTCGGGGTTCCACGGGCAGGCGGCTCAAGGTTCTGCCGACACCGGTCAATTCCCGATGGTCGTCGAGTGCCCCGATCTCTCCGAGGGTGCGATAACCCTCGCTGATGTTTCCCGGTTTCGGGGGATCGAGAAAGGGGAACTCCGAAATCTCGGGGAGCCCGAGGTGCTTCATCCGGAGAATGACCCCCGCCAGCGAAGACCTCCGTATCTCCGGATCGGAGAATTCGGGACGGGTTTCCCAGTCCTCCTCGTCGAAGAGGCGTATGCAGATGCCTTCCGCGATCCTGCCGCAGCGCCCCTTGCGCTGGCGAGTGCTGGCCTGCGAGATGGCCTCAATTTGGAGCCTTTGGACCTGCCGGCTGGGGTTCCATCGGCTGACCCGGGCGAGGCCGGAGTCGATCACGTAATGGATCCCGGGGATGGTCAGCGACGTCTCCGCCACGTTGGTGGCCAGGACGATGCGGCGGACGCCATCCACCGGACGAAAGATGCGCTCCTGATCGGCGAGCCCGAGACGCGCGAAGAGGGGACAAATGTCGGTGTCGCGCAGCCTCATGCCCTCGAGCAGGTCGGAGCATTCCCGGATCTCCCGCTCTCCCGGAAGGAAGACCAACACATCGCCGCGCGAGTCGAATCGATCGATTTCCGCGACAGCTCGGGAAACATGTCGGGCCAGGTCCTCCTCCTCCAGGGGAGGCAGGTATTCCACCTCCACGGGATAGGTCCGCCCCTCGACCTCGATGACGGGGCAGTTGCCAAAAAAAGCGGAGAAGCCTCCCGCATCCAGCGTCGCCGATGAAATAATGACTTTCAGATCGCGCCGCCGGCCGGTGAGACGCTTCAGGTAACCGAGAAGAAAGTCGATATTCAGACTCCGTTCGTGGGCCTCGTCGATGATCACGGTGTGATACTGCCTCAAGTGGGCGTCCCCCTGGGTTTCCGCCAGCAGGATACCGTCAGTCATGAACTTGAGAACCGTATCTTCGGACACCTGATCGTGAAATCTGACCTGATAACCCACCGCACCGCCGAGGGAACAATTCAGCTCTTCAGCCACCCGCCTGGCAACGCTGGATGCCGCGATGCGGCGGGGTTGTGTGCACCCGACTCGTCCCCGATCCAGCCCTCGTTCCCGGGCGGATTCCAGAGCCATTTTCGGAAGCTGCGTCGTCTTGCCCGAACCGGTATCCCCCACCACGACCACCACCTGGTTTTCTCGAAGAGCCCGGAGAATCGATTGCCGCTCCCGCGCCACGGGCAAGTCCGGATATTCTGGAAGATCAATCAAAGCCAAAAGATTCTATCGCCAAGATTCCTTGATCCCTTGATAATTCGTATCTTTGAGATAGGTTTGCAATAATGAGTATCAATGGTAGCATTTTGTGGCTGGTGCCACTCCTTTTAAAAAGTTGCGGCCACGATAGACCTGGCGGTCTAATTTTTAGCGTGGGTTAATCGTCCCACGGGCGTCGCGGAGTTGGTGAGTCGGGGAATTCGGTTTACCTTAACCTTAGTTGGCTGTGGATAAGATCAGATTCAATTGCCCGAGCTGCCGGGCCAAGCTGAAAGTTCCCGGGAGACTGGCCGGAGTGACCGGACCCTGTCCCAAATGCGGCGCCATCATCGTGGCGCCCCTCCAATCGGAAATTCCCGCCGAGGAGCCGGCGATTGCCGCCGCTTCGCCGAGTCCCGCGCACTCCCCCTACCTGCACCCTCCCGCGGCTCGCGAGTCGCCGGCGACCCCCGCCTATGAAGCTCAGCCGTTTTACCCGGCGCCGCAGGCGGTTTCGCCTCCCGCACCGACTTCGGTTTCGCCGGAGACTTCTTCCACTTTCGCGGAATTTTCACCGAAGACGCCATGGCTGCCGGAGGATCGCAGCGCACCGGTGAAGGCCCAGCCGGTAGCCCAGAGTCCGCAGCCGTACCCCGCATCGCCGCAGCAACCGTACCCCGCGCCACCGCCCCAGGCGTTTCCCCGGCCCTACGAGCAGGCGAGCCATACCGCTGCCGTCGCTCTGGCCAACGCGCCGTCGAAGCGAAACGGCCACCCTCCCCAGGTTCCGCCTCCCGAACCGCATACCCCGCCGCCGGCGGGTCACGCCGCTCCACCGCCACAGCGGGTCCTCGTGCCGCCTCCACCGGATGCGGCGCGGGCCACGACTCTTCCGGAGCCTCCCTCCAGGGCTTTTCTGGACCTGGTAACCCGCACCAGCGCTCCCTTGGCGGAGGCCCACGTCATTCCCGACGAAGCTCCACCTGCCTCGCCCGGGGAAAGCTGGGACTATCCCGCGGGGATAGCGCCGCCACCCCCGCCTCACGCTCCACAAACCTCGGCTCCTCCGACCGGACCAGGCTCAGCGGAACCCAGTTATCCGCACCCGGGGAACCAATGGGAACAGGTGCCATACCCGACCACCGACCAACCGGAGGCCCACCCAACCGAATTCCCGGCAGAGCAACCGGATTCGGCAGAAGCCTACCCCTCCGATTCATGGGCCGATCCCGCCACGGTATCGGAGACCAGCAATGACTCCATGGCCCGACCTCCGACAGGGCCTGTCTACCATCCACCAACAGGCCAGCTGGATCCCACCTCTTTTCATTCACCAGGTTCGGGGCAGAATGCTCCCTTCTCCGATGGCTCCACCTCCGCCTCGGGGGGAGGGGTGCCCAAGACGCAACCGATCCGGGTGAAACGGAATACCGCTTCGGATCTACCCCTCCCGGGCGGCGAAGAGGAAAGGAGTGGGGGGGACCTCCCGCGACTCGATGTGTCTCTCGCGGAGTCGAACTCGCAACCTGTCGCTCTGCCTTCCCCGGAACACGCCACCTCAGCCACCGGCCCGACTCTGATCCAGTTGCCCCCCGTGGGGAGCGAGAGCGGTAGGGTGCAGTTGGGGGTATCGACCGAGGAGCGCCCTCCCTATCGCCCCCCTCAACCGGTTGCGTTGACTCCCCCCGACGCGGAGCCACAGACCGGGTCGGGTCCGGTGGTGTTGCCGGAATCGAAGTCCTCGCCAGTGCGGGAATCGGTGGAAACCCCATCGTTTGCCTCCCGGGAATCGGGCACCGGCGAGGGCTCTCTCGCCGCGTTCCTGGAAGCGGCCCAGACTTCGCACAGTCCGGTGAGCAACGTCCCGCTGGAGGATGATCAGATCTCCATGCCCGCGCACCTGCAGCAGCCTCGATCCAAGCAGGAAATTCTCGATCAGCTTCACCAAACGGAGCCTTACGCGCCGACTCAGAAAAAGAAGGGATTGAGCAAGACTGCCGTCCTCATGCTCTCTATCCTGTCAGCTGTCGCCGTCTGCGCTTCGGCCGGCGTCTATTTTGCCTTGGAAAAGCTCGGTGGGTTTTCCGTCGTCGACGAAAACGTTCACGGCGAGCAGGGCCTGGTCAACCTGGAGAAACGGCAGGCGACAGACTCTTATGTGCTCCCGAAATCCTCATCCGGGGGAGAAGCTCCGGAAACAATCGAGGTTCCCGGTCCCTCCGCCTCCGGGGAAACCGAAACGGAGAAACGCGCCTCGCTGAGCGCGTCGGAAATCGAAAAGATCGCCCAGTCGCCGGACCTCGGGAATCGGGTTGCGACCCTCACCGGTATGGGACCGGCATCCAGCGAGCCGCCTTCCAGCGCACCACAGCCGCGGGCGATCGAACCGGTGGCACCAAAACCCGAGTCCCCCCGAGCCATCCTCGCGCAACCTGTTCTTCCCGATGACCCCGGTGCCGATGACGACGGCCAAAGCCAGAGCGATGACGCATCGAATGAGGGAACGGCTTCCACCTCCAGCAAATCAAACTACAATCCGAAGCCCTTTTTTCCGGCGCCCGGTCCCGATGATCCTCCCCTGACAAACACCCACGATCTCGTGGACGCTTTCCTCCGGGCTCCCACGTGGCGCGAACGGCTCCCTTACATCTACCAGGGGAACAGCCTGGCCCCGGCCATCGAAGAGTACTACAAAAAATGGCCCGATTTTTCCCTGGACCGTTTCAAGATGCAGTATTTCCAGATGGAACTGGACCCCCAATACGGTGGTCCTTTCTGGGTTTACCAGGTCTCCAAGAGCGATGCCGACTCCTCCGGTTCTCCCCTGATCATCCGGGTGGAGGACGGGAACCTCAAGGTCGACTGGGAAATTTTTGCTGAATTCGCCGACAAGCATTTCATCAAATTCCGCCAAGGGGAGATCCCTCCACCGCACAATTTCCGGCTGGTGGCCGAACGAGTCAGTGAATATCCGGGCCCGGATCGGGTCGCTTTTTCCGAGGCCGACGATTACCTCTGCTACGAACTCAATCCCCCGTATGGACAGTACCGGGAATACTCGGAATATGCCTTCATCAAAAAGGGCACCGAACTGGCGAATCAATTCGATGCGGCGGTCGGATTGGGAGATGATCCGCTGGCCGTAATCGTCACCCTCGATCGAAAGGCGTTTTCCCACGGCATCAAGCACCTGGTCATCACTCGCTTCGTCGGCGAGGGCTGGTTTCGCCGGTGAATAACACAATTCCCGGACCATGCAGAAGGCGATCGACCGCTTTATCCGCTACCTCGCCGTGGAGAGGGGCCTCTCGGATCACTACCAACTGTCGGTGCGCCAATCCCTCGAGCAGTTTGCGGCCTGGGCTACAACACAGAAATCCATCACCACACCCGCCGCGGTGGACTTGGATTGTCTTCTGGAATTTCTCCGTCACCGGAAGGAAACCGATCTCGCGGCCGCCTCCACGATCCGGATCAACCTGATCGCCCTGAAAGTCTTTTTCCGCCATCTCGCGGCTACCGGCCAGATTCGTGAAGATATCGCCGAGCCCATCGAGCCGGCTCGTATCCTCCCCCAACTGCCCGAAACCCTGAGCGAACCGGTCATCGAAACCCTCCTGGAATCGATCGACGTTACCCTTCCTCTGGGAAAGCGAGATAAGGCGATGTTGGAGCTTCTCTACGCCAGCGGACTGCGTGCCGGTGAGGTGGTCTCGGCGACGGTCAACAACCTCAATCTGGACGAAGGCATCATCCGGGTGACGGGTAAGGGCAACAAAACCCGACTCGTTCCTCTCGGTTCCGCGGCCCGTTCGGCCTTGGATTCCTACCTGAGCGGCGAGCGCCCGCAACTCGCTGGTCGAGGGGCAGGTAACGAGATCTTTCTCTCGCGGCGTTCCGGAAAACTAACCACCCAGCGAGTGTGGCAGATCGTGAAAGAACGCGCTCTCCAAGCGGGCATCGACGAGAACCTATACCCCCACCTGCTCCGCCATTCCTTCGCCACCCATCTCCTGGAGAATGGGGCGGACCTGCGGGTCATCCAGGAGATGCTGGGCCACGCCGATATCTCGACGACCCAGATCTACACCCACGTGAACCAGAAGCAACTGCGCCGAATTCACCGCAAATTTCATCCCCGCGGTTGATGACTCCAGGAGGAGATCGATATTGACGGTCCTGGGGCAGGAGATAGGCTCCGTCTAACATGAGCATGATTGGCAACCTCGCCCGCATCCCCGAGGAGGTTCGAGTGTCGCTTCATCAGCATCCGGAATCGATTACGAGACTCCTCTACCCGGATTTTGACTTCCAACCCTACATCAGGAAGACATTTCTTTCCCGGCTCTTCGGCAAAAAACCTCCCCTGCCGGAACCTTTGGAAGAAAGAAAGCCGGAGATACCGGCCTCGGACCTAGTCGATCTCGACAAGTCGTGGCATATCCTCCACTACCTGCTTACCGGATCGGACTGGGAGGGACCTTTTCCCCAGGGTTTTCTGGTGTCCTGCGGCAGAGCGGTCGGAGACATCGACATCGGCTATGGCCCGGCCCGGTCTTTTTCGTCCGAAGAGGTCAGGGAAATCGCGGCCTATCTGAAGATGCTCGACCGAGTGAGCCTGCGCGGACGGCTTGCCCCGGATCGGCTGCGGGGCCTGGAAATCTACCCCAGTTACTGGACAAAGAGCGAGGACCTAGAGGACGATTGGGAGCGCCTCGAATCCGGTATCGGCTGCTTGACGGATTTCGTCGGCGAAACGGCAGAGCGCGGGATGGCACTTCTCGTCTACATCAATTAGCGATCCCGGCAAGAGACCGCCGCATGTTCGGTTATTTAAAAATGCTGACTTTGCCTCCCTGCGGAGAATCTGAGACGCACTCCTTGCCCCCGCCTTTGCCGTGACTGGCTCCGTAGTGAAACTGTTCGGGGTAGGTGATGGGTCCGTCCCGCTGCGTCCTGACGAAGCATTCGCCGTAGGCTCCGTTGCAGAGAACGTAGCGGTACGTGATATCCGTGGCCCGGTACTGGATCGTGCGACCGCATTCATCGACGTCCACCTTGGTGTAACTCCTCCGACACCACTCGATGGCCCCGATGATCTCGGGTTGGGGCGCGCACGCGTTCAGACACATGGCCAGATTCGGCCAGCGGAAACAAAAAGACTTCTTCTTCTTGTAGGAACGACAGAACAAAGGGTCGGCACTCTGGTCCCACGCCGAGGCATCAACAGCCGGGAAAGCAATCAAGAGAGCCAGACCAAGAAGGAGTCTTTTCATAAACTAAGAGGGATCGTCTCTGATCTTTGAAAAAAAAGCCGCATTTTCAAGCGGATTCTCCGTGAATTTGACGCTAACCCACCCAGAAAGCAACTTCGAGAGTTTCTCTCATTCCACAAGCGGTTTCTCCAACAGGAACGATTTGGCCGAGGAATTCGGGGATCCCGGGTTCTTCGCCCGTTGATGACCTGAGCGCGTCGCGCTAAGCTACCGGTTCTGCATGATTCAGCCGAAGATCAGGCACCGGGGGCGTCACCTCGAATTTCTCGAGACCGAACGGGGGTGGGAATACGTCAATCGCCCCAACGCAAAAGGCTGCGTGGCCATCCTGGCCATCACGGACGACCAGAGGGTCATCCTGACAGAGCAGTATCGTCCCCCGGTCGATCGACACGTCATCGAACTGCCGGCCGGGCTTGCCGGAGACATTCCGTTTCAGGAGGATGAGCCCCTGGAAACGGCGGCGCGTCGCGAACTTAAGGAGGAGACGGGCTACGAGGCAAAAAAATGGACGAAACTCTTCGAGGGTCCATCGTCGGCCGGAATCGCGACCGAAGTGGTCACCCTCTTCCTCGCTTCCGGATTGATCCGGGTGAGCGACGGAGGCGGAACCGCCCACGAAAACATCAAGGTGCATCATGTCCATCGGAGCGATGTCCTCGCCTGGTGCCTCGATCGCCAGGCCGAGGGCATGATGGTCGACTTCAAAGTTCTCGCCGCCCTGGAGGCCGCGCGCTCCGCTTCCGGTGATGCCGGCGGACGCCTCTGGTATTGAAATTCGCGGAGTCCGCACGTCGCGAGGATTCCAACGACGAGATCATGGGAAAAATCCTTTTCATCCGGGGGGGCGCCATTGGAGACTTCATCCTTACCCTTCCGGCGATCGAACTGGTGCGCTCCTCCTTTCCGGATGTGGAGATTGACATCCTCGGGTACGAATCGATCGCCACGCTGGCGGTGGAAGCCGGCCTGGCCGATCGGGTGCGGTCGATAGAGCACGCCTCTCTGGCGCCCTTCTTCGCTCCGGGAGCCCCCCTCGAGCCCGATCTCTGCGCCTTTTTCGCGTCATTCGATGTGGTGGTCAGCTACTTGTATGATCCCGACGGCATTTTTCAGGCAAACCTCGAGCGAGCCGGCGTGGAGACTCTGCTGACTGGACCCTATCGCATGAACGAGGCACCTCCTTTCATCCACAGCGCCCACCAACTCGCTTTGCCACTCGAACAATTGGCACTTTTTCTGGAAGATCCCTTCGTCGAGCTCTCATATGGGCCTGTCGAACCCGGCGCGGTGGCCCAGGTGGCGGTCCACCCCGGAAGCGGAAGCCCGTCCAAGAACTGGTCGCTCGAAAACTGGGCGGAAATTGTGCGGCGTCTGGCTTGCCACCATCCTGGGCTCGAGATCCTCGTCATCGCCGGAGAAGCGGAGGCGGAGACCGCCCCCATCTTTGGAGGCCTTCTCGAAAAACTGGGGATCCGTCATGACTTCGCCCGGGATCGCTCCCTTGGCGAAATCGCGCGCCTGCTTTCCTCGGCCCGTCTCTTTCTCGGTCACGACACGGGAATCGCTCACCTCGCCGCCTCCACGGGGCGACCGGGGATCGCCGTGTTTGGTCCGACCAATCCGGAAATCTGGGCACCTCGTCATCCCGAATTCTCCGTTGTTCAGGCTCCTGCCGGCGACCTGTCCGCGCTGAGTCCGGATCTTTTCTGGAGTGATGCCGCCTTCACGCAGAAGCGGTCGAACCTTGAATGAGAAGTTTGCCCCAACCGATTTTTTCCACCGCTTGAAGCAAAGAAGAAAGGTTTTTGGATCATTTTTCTTCTTCTTCTTTCGGTTAACAAAGCTGAAATTTTGTCCCAGGTCATTCTGGATGAGTCAGTTATGCAGGGCGGACCACTGGGAATAAATGGTGGAAAATCCAGCCCGGCGAAGGGTTTCTCTGAAAAAGAGAAGGTACGGTTTCGAGATTTTCAGTTTTTCTCCACGGTTTTCCCCTCCGTTTGCTCATCGGCGTCCAGCCACTTTCTCGCCTCCAAGGCGGCCGATGCGGCAGCGGTTTCGGCTTCCTTTTTGCTGGAGCCCGCCCCGGTCCCCAGGGAGAGACCCTGCCAGACGACCTCCGCGACGAAGGATTTTTCGTGATCGGGCCCCTCGGTGTCGATGATTTCGTAGGAGGGACTCAGCGGCGAAATTGCCTGCAGGATTTCCTGAAGAACTCCCTTGGGATTGTTGTCGGTCGGCTTTTCGATCTTGGCCCTGATCTGTTCGCTGAAGTTGCGGAACAGAAAATCGCGGGCAGAATCCGGACCGCCATCGAGGTAGATCGCACCCACCAGCGCCTCGAGAGCGTCCGCGAGGTTGGAAGCGCGGCTACGTCCCCCCGTGGCATCTTCCCCCTTACCGAGCAAGAGATATCGGCCGAGATGGATGCTGTCGGCATAGCAACAGAGAGCGGGTTTGGACACGAGTTGGCTACGCAATTTCGTCAGTTTCCCTTCCCGCTCTTCGGGATAGTCGAGGAAAAGCCTTTCCGTGAGAATCAACTGGATGACGGCGTCCCCGAGGAATTCCAACCTCTGATTGTCGAAATGCCGCCGCTTGGTTTCGTAGGCGAGGCTGGGGTGGGTGAGTGCCTCTGCGAGGAGAAGAGGGTTGGTGAATTTGTATCCTATTCTGGACTCGATCGACTCCATGGGTGGGGGCATGCCACGAGTTCCCGGGCGTGAGAACCCTTGACTCGGTCGACCCTGGCGACAAGGGAAAGATGGGGTGGTTGACGGGATTTGAACCCGCGACAACCGGAACCACAATCCGGGGCTCTACCCCTGAGCTACAACCACCATCCTACGGGCGAAAAACGCCATTCGCGAGAAGGGGAGATTAGTGCATCGATCGCGTTTTGCCAGCGGAAAATTTTGCGGAATCTTGTCCTTCCGTGCCTGGCTATCCGGTGGCACGCGCCTTGCAATTTGGCGTCGGGAGGAGAGGGTCATGCCATGCCACAGCCCGATGCCGACTGGAATCCGATCGCCTTCAAAGAGTGGCAGGTGGTCTGCGAAGCGATCGAGGCCGGCGAGCATTGCGTCATTCTGAGAAAGGGAGGGATCGCCGAGGGCCGGGTCGGTTTCCAGTGGCTTCATCGCCGATTTTTCCTTTTTCCCACCCAATTCCACGAACAGGGTCGAATGGTGTGCCCCGCGGCCGGGGGAGGGGAGCGCCGTGCCGCCTCTGCCTGGGAGGACGGATTTGTCCGTCTTTCGCTCTTTGCCGAGGCGATCACCACGGGGCGACTCACGGACTGGGACGACGTGTGCCACCTCGAACCTTACCATATCTGGACTCGGGACTGCATCCGCGAGCGATTCGAGTGGGGCGAGGAACCGGGCATCAGTTTCGCCGTGATTCGGGTCTTTCGGCTCGTCGAACCGTGGATTCTGGAGGACCGCAGGGGCTTCGGCGGATGCCGTTCCTGGATCGATCTTCCTCCCGACGAGAACGGTGGTTTCCGGCGCGATATGGAACCGATCCTTTGCCGGCTTTTCGACGGGGCGCGCCAGTGCCTCGGTTGATTGCGGCATCGTTTGCGCCCCTTGTCCCACCCTGAACCTTCGGCAAGGTGACCGTGATGAATTCCTTGCCTCTTCTGGTCGTCTTTCTGGCCATCCTGACGGGAACCACCGTGCGGTCGGCCGATGATTCGCGGCCCAATGTGGTGGTTTTGCTGGCGGACGATATGGGCTGGCGAGACATCGGGTGCTACGATGGCCCGGTCCAAACGCCTTATTTGGATCGACTCGCCACCGGAGGAATGCGCTTTACTCAGTTTTATTCGGGGTGCGCCGTCTGCTCCCCTTCTCGGGCGGTTCTTTTGACGGGACGCCACCATATCCGCACCGGCGTCTACAGCTGGATCAGCGACCCCGCACAACGTTCGAGCCTCCTGCTTCGCGAGCGGACCCTCGCGGAATTGCTCCGAGACGCCGGATATGCCACGGGCCACTTCGGGAAA
>CAZLUZ010000127.1:0-14831 GCA_964562825.1 uncultured Akkermansia sp. | reverse complement strand
ACGTAGGCCTCGACGTTGGCGGGAATCGTTGTCCGCGAGGAAGGGCTCGCGGAAATACCGGGTTACCTGGAGGCCATGGACCAGCCTACCATCGATGGTTTCAATACCTGGTGTGTCAGCGGACTGGCTCGACGTCACGGAATCAAGGTGGCGCTTTCCGGGCTCGGGGGAGATGAGCTTTTCGCCGGGTACGGTTCCTTCGGCAGGGTGCCTCAATATCGGCGTCTCCATCGGGCCCTAGGTCCTCTTCGCTCGGTCGCGGGGCGAGCCCTGCGGGCGGGAAATCTGGGTGTGCGCTGGGAGAGGTTGGCCTATTTTCTCACCGAGACGCGGGGTGACTGGTGGGATGCCTTCCACGTGCAGCGGGGGATTTTCACCCCCGCGGAAGCCCTCGCGCTGGTCCGGCAACTGCCGGAGTTGGCCCCCCTCGTCCCCGATTTGCGTTGCGACGCCGACTTTCCCGATCTTTCCACGGCGACGACGGATCGGGACCGGGTCTCGCTGATGGAACTCACCGGCTACCTGCAGAACCAGCTGCTGCGCGACAGCGACGTGTTCAGCATGGCCCGGGGTCTGGAACTGCGAGTCCCCTTTGTCGATTCGCGCCTCTTCGACACGCTTGGGGCGATCCCGGCACGGGAGCGTCTCCGGGAGGGAAAACAGCTTCTTATCCAGGCCGTTCCGGAGATTCCCTCCTTCGTCCGCGATCAGCCCAAACGGGGATTCCGTTTTCCTTTCGGCGAGTGGATGGAGGAGGGTTTTGGCGCGTTGCTCGACGTATCGGAACTGGACAACCGGAGGGAAACCTGGTATCGAAGATGGGCTCTGGCTACCCTGAAGATGCGGTTCAAATGACTGAACCAGGCCCCACTCACGTCGGGATTGTCACCTTGGCACGGTTTGACCTCGATGCATCCGGTGCGATCGTCTCAAGGGAATCTCCTCGGGGCTCCTCGGAGGCCTGCCGCCAGAGGAACCCTCTACGTGACATGACCATCCAACACATCGCCGGAGCAGGACTGTCGAATCGTGATTCAGGATTGACGCCCTTCCGTTCTATGGGAGTTTTCCCCCTTTTTCAGCGCTGAATTCAGGGATCATGGAGATATTTCACTCGGTCGCCAGTCTGCATTCCTCCTACGGAGGGCCGGCATTCAGCGTTCCGCGCCTGGCGCAGGCAATGGCCGAGGAGGGCCATGCGGTGACGGTCTGGGCTCCCCGGGGAGCTGAGGACCCCGAGGCTTTTGCCCGGTGTTTCCCCAATGTCGTCAATCTGGGAGGATGGGAACAGAAGCGCGCGCTCGAACGGGCGAAACGCGCCGATTTCATGATCGATCATGGAATCTGGCTTCGTCACAACCACGATCTGGCCCGCTTCGCTCACGAGAAGGGTATTCCCCGCGCCGTCAGCGTGCGCGGCATGCTTGACCCCTGGGCGCTGCACCACAAGCGAACGAAAAAGCGGATCGCCTGGATGGTTTATCAGAAACGGGACCTGGAGCGAGCGGCCTTCCTCCACGCCACCTCCGACCACGAGCGATCGCAGCTCGAAGAGCTGGGCCTGGGCCGCCCCATCCTGACCGCGCCCAATGGCGTCGATCTGCCCGATCTTTCCGATTCTCCCCGAACCCGGCCTTTTCCCGATGGAAGAGCGCTCCACTTCCTTTTCGTAGGAAGGATCCATCCGGTAAAGGGCCTCCCCATGTTCGCCCAGGCCTGGGCGGACGCGGCCCCCGAAACTTGGACGTTCACCGTCGCCGGGCCCGACGAGGGAGGACACCTCGCAGAACTTCAACACACCCTGAAATCTCTCGGGATCGCCGATCGGTGGAACTTCCCTGGACCCGTCGGCGGTGAAGAAAAAACGAAACTCTTTCGCAGCGCCGACGTTTTTGTACTCCCTTCACACATGGAGAGCTTTGGACTCGCTGCCGGCGAGGCGCTGGCCCACGAAATTCCCGTGATTGCCACTCATCGCACCCCCTGGACCGCTCTGGATGAGAGAGAGAGCGGATGGTGTGTCGACGCGACCAGCGCGGCACTGGCCCACGCTCTCCGCCAGATCGCCGAAACTCCGTTGTCGCGTCTCCAAGACATGGGAATCAAAGGCAGACAGTGGATCGCAGAGCATTTCTCCTGGGAAACCGCCTCGAGACGATTCCTCGCCTCCATGAATCGAGAGCCAGCAAACCGCCCTATAGTTCTCTCTCGGACGGTTCCACCGCATCTGGTCGAATCATCATGAGCACCATACTGGGGATCAATGCCTATCACGGCGATGCCGCCGCCGCGCTCGTCGTCGACGGAGAACTGGTCGCCGCCATCGAGGAGGAAAGGTTCAACCGCATCAAGCACTGGGCTGGCTTCCCCGCCGAATCGATCCGATGGTGTCTGGAACAGGGAGGAGTCACGGCCCGGGAAGTTGACCATGTGGCAATCTCCTTTCAACCCAACTCAAATCTGGCGCAACGGGCAAAGTTTCTCATTCAGAATCGTCCCTCGGGGCGGGCAATCATGGACCGGCTGAAGCGCCAGGTGCGCACCATTGGCCTGGAGGATCAATACTCCGAGGCCGTGGGCATCCCCAGTAGCGAAATCCGGGCCAAATTCCACCGCATCGAGCATCACCAGACCCATGTGGCAGCGGGATTCCTCATTTCGCCCTTCGACGAGGCGGCCATCCTGTCGATCGATGGTATGGGCGATTTCACCAGCACCCTGACCGCTTACGGGAGGGGGACGAACTGGAGCGAATACGACCGCGTCTTCTACCCGCATTCCGTCGGCTTTCTCTACAATGCCATCACCATCTATCTCGGCTTTCCCTTCTACGGAGATGAATACAAGGTGATGGGGCTGGCACCCTATGGCGAGCCCGAGTTTCTCGATCTTTTCCGCAAGATCATTCGGCCGGAGGGGGATACCTTTCAGCTGAACCTGGACTACTTCACCCACCACAAATCGGGAATCCAGATGACCTGGAACGATGGTGCTCCCATCGTCAACCCTTTTCACAGCGACCAGCTGGTGCGGGAGCTGGGACCGCCGCGGCAAAAGGGAGAACCGCTGGAGTCGCGCCACGACAACATCGCCCGTTCTCTCCAGGCGATAACCGAAGAGATCCTATTCCATCTGCTCCGTCGGCTCCACGCCCGGGCAAAGACACCCCGGCTCTGTATGAGCGGTGGGGTAGCCATGAATTCGGTGGCGAACGGCAAAATCACCAGAGAAACGCCGTTTGAGGAGGTCTACATCCCCGCCGGCGCCGCCGATAACGGAACCTCCTTCGGTGCCGCTTTTCACGTCTGGTGCCGCCATCTCGGTCAGCCCCGAAAATTTGTCCAGAACCATGCATACCTCGGGTGGGAGGCGAATCCGGAAGAGTGCTCCGCAGCGGTCCGGGCCGCCGGGTTGCCGTGCACCTGCTACGAGGAGGAAAACGAGTTGGTGGAGCGCACCGTGGAGTTGATCCTGGATGGACGAATCGTGGGCTGGTTCCAGGGAAGGATGGAATTCGGGGCCCGCGCGCTGGGCAATCGCTCTCTTATCGCCGATCCCCGCCGCGCCGACATGAGGGAAACCATCAACACCCGAATCAAGTTCCGCGAAAAGTTCCGGCCCTTTGCTCCGAGCATTCTCGAGGAGGAAGTGGCCGCATGGTTCTCCCCGAGCGAGGCGGCACCTTACATGGAGAAGGTGCTTCCCATCCGTCCGGAGAAGCAGGCCGAGATTCCCGCGGTGACTCATGTCGACGGTTCGGGACGGCTTCAGAGCGTCTCCCGACAGACGAACCCGCGCTACTACGCCCTGATCCGCCGCTTCTTCGAAAAGACCGGCGTGCCCATGCTGCTGAATACCTCGCTGAATGAGAACGAACCGATCGTGCGCACTCCGGCGGAGGCGATCTCGTGCTTTCTCCGCACCGATATGGATGCGCTGGTGGTGGGCCCCTGTGTCATCGACCGACACGCTCCCGATTTTCCTGAGGAAAAACGCAAGCGCGAAGAACCCTTTGCCGCCGCGAAGACCAGCGAATGAAGCCACGATCCGAGACCTCTGTTCAAAATTGAAAATATATGAACTGCTGAATCGGCCTGAGAAAAACAAACACCAGGGCGCAAACCACGGAAAAGGCGGCGGTTTCCACGGGAATCCTCAGGATCGGCCTTACCTGCAGCCAGGGAATTACGGTTTTCGCGACCAGATAAGCCCCTACCACCATACAGAGCAATGCTGCGGCGACGAGGTAGGTGTTTTCCCTCAACCCCAGGGTCAAATAGGCCCGAGGATCAACGACCCGGCCGAGCATGATCGCCATTTCCTCCAACCCCTCCGCGCGGAACGGGACCCACGACAACATCACCAATCCCAAGGTTAGGGCCCATCCAAGCACGGGACGGAGCTTCACTGGAATCCAGTTCTGCAAAGGACCAAGGATACGATACCCGTAGATCAGCGCCGCGTGCCACAGGCCCCAAACCACAAAGGTCCACGCCGCTCCATGCCAGAGTCCCATGATTGCCCAGGTGAGGAACAAGGCCCGGGTGCGATGCCCCGCCGTCTGTGCCCCCGCCCGAGCCGCCTCTGCGAGACCGCCCGTCGAACGATCGTGAACCTTCGCCCCAGCCAGGGGTAAATAAAGGTAATCCCGAATCCAACTCGATAGCGAGATGTGCCACCGTTTCCAGAAATCCCGGGGAGACGTCGCGAGATAGGGAAAGAAAAAGTTTTCCGGAAATCGGATTCCCATGAGCCGCGCCGCGCCTATGGCAATGTGGGAGTAGGCGCTAAAGTCAAAATAAATCTGAAATCCAAAAAGAAACGCCAGCGTCCACACGTCGATAGCCGAGAGCGACTCCGCCGGAAAGCCAAAGCCCGCATCGACCAATGGTGCGACATTGTCGGCCAAAACCACCTTGAGAAACAAGCCGGCCAAAATCCTGCGCAATCCCCAAGCGATATCATCGAGCCGAAAGCGTGGTCGCTCCGCCAACTGGGGAATCACTTCACCAGCCCTGAGGATGGGGCCGGCAACCAGTTGCGGGAAATACATGACGTAGCAGGAGTAGAGAATATAATCTCGCTCCGGGCGGATAAACTTGCGGTAGACATCAATCGTATAACTGATCGTTTGAAAGGTATAAAAACTGATCCCGAGAGGGAGGATAATCTCCAACGCCGGCGGCGGCCGCTCGATTCCCAACCACTGCCCCAACACCCAAATATTTTCGGTAAAGAAGATCAAATATTTGAAAACGAAGAGGAGGCCCAGATTAATCGTCAAGCTCACCAACAGAAGAAGCTTGCGCCGCCTGGTTCCCTTCGAGGCGTGAATCTGCCGTGCTACGACGTAGTCCGTGCTTGATGACAAAAGCATCAGCGGCAAGAACTCCCAGCGCCAGAATCCATAGAAGACAAGGCTGCCCAGAAAAATCATCCACAACCGGGGCCTCCTCGGGAGCAGCCAGTAACAGCAGGTGACCAGCGCAAGGAAGAGGAGAAAAGTGACTGAGTTGAAAACCATCGGCTTACGGGGCTGCTTGCAGTGCTGAACTCAGTTTCTCGCCGATCGCCTTCGCCAGCATCGCGTGTCCTTCTTCCTGAAAATGCATAAAGTCAAACCCGGCTCCCTTTCCCCGAACATCTTTCATCATCCCCCAATACGGACCGGGGACCAAGAGTTCGAGGTTCCAGAGTTCAGCCCCTCCCTGCTCCGCTATCATCGCGACATCCTTTTTGAATTGGGTGTATTCCTCTTCGACATAGGGGGGGGAGACATCCTGGCGCAGAGGGACGATGTAAAGGAAGGCGGAAATACCTGACCTGGCGCACTCATCGAGAATCGCCGAGAGCGCCGCCATGTTCGCCGAATAACTCCCCGAAATCATTTTGCGCTTCGATTGGGCGGAAATCCGGAACGCCCGGTTGCGCAGATGGTAAAGGTCGGTAAAGGCTTTACCCCGCAACTGCGGCCGGTTCGCCCAGAGTTGCCATCTTCCCTCCAACCAGTCGTTGAGCCGCTTTTCGACTCTCTCCTGAACCGTCTCGCGCAACCCGTTCAGGTCGTCGCCCCCGGAGGTCGGATTGGCGCCATCTTGATATTGGAGAAGAATCTGTCGCCCGACTTCACTTTTGGCCAACCTCCGCACCGCGGCCTGATCATCGAATGCCCCGCGCAACTCACTGCGAATTCCTGTTTCCCTCAAATCGTCAAAAACGACGGGAAGGAGCAGCGCCTGCACGGTCAGTCGTTCACTCAAATAGGCCAGCAACAGGTAGTGCTCCTGTAGGTTGGCGTTCGGTTGGCTGAAGGTGAGCAGGTCTTTGCCGGTTTCCGCCAAGGTAGCGAACAGCTTACCCGGTGCAGGCACCGCCCCGGCATCGGCCTGGTTTATCCCGTGCAACTGAGAGTTCCCCAACCACAGAACCACCGGCCGGGGCCCGCGGCCCTGCCAGGCTTCAACACAGGCGGGAATGGAATCGAGATAGCGACCATGCACCGGTTGACCCTCTACCTCCGCGAAAACCGATGAGGTCCCTTCCCCGAGGGCAAAATCGTCAAAATTCTGATGTTTGAGGTGTCCTTCCAGGCTCAAGAACATCATTCCCAATCCGGCGCCAAGTATCACCGGCACGAGGGAGAAAACACCTCCGCATTTGTCGCTCCTCTCTTTATCCCCCGACATGATGCCGCAGATGTTTCATCATAAAGTAACTCAATCCACGTCACAATTCCGTTACAAAAAAATTTTCCCGGCATTGGTGCGGCGTCCACCATGCCTTCCTTGGCGACGATTCAGGCAGACGGGCCGATCGAACGGTTCCGATCGATGGGGTTTCACCCCTCCTCATTAACGAACCGAGCCCGAACTACCGTAAACCCCCCCCAACCGAGCAGCCCCGTAAGGAAGACTCCCAACCCGACATAGATGAAGGTCCAGTCCAGGGGAGCATCCGTCATGGTCCCGAAGGCCACCGACGGCGGTGAACTCCGGCCGTTGGCGTCTATGGTGAATACGCGAAACTCGTAGAACCGCGAGGGCCGCAGCCGGTTCACCCTGGCCTTGACCAGTCGGCCAACCCGCTCATACTCCACCGCCGGGTAGGGCGCCCAGACACTCTCCGGCATCTGGGTGATCGGATTGATCATCTCGCCCCTCATCTCCAGCTCGAAGGTATCGATCTCCGATCCCTTGGGCGCCGTCCAGCTGAACTCGAGAGACTTCGCACTCGCCCCGAGTAACTCGAAGTCCTCCGCACTCTTCAACCCCGGAGCGCGCTCGCGTTCCACAATGCCGCGAGTGGCGATTCCCAGCGGACTCATCGCGGCCTGGATCTCCTCGGGAGAAGATCCCTCATACCACGGGGCCGCCATGTCCCGCTCGGGCCACTCGTCCTCGGGCGATGATGCCGCCGCTGGAGGAGCGGAATCCGGAGAACCGATCCGGGTAGGAGGAGACGATACCTCGGGAATAGGCGCGTCCGCCCCCGGCACAGTAGCCGAGGTGGTTCCGCTGTCCGGGGTGGTCGTCACGACCGCATCGGGGAGGCTCATCGGCCCGCGCGGCGCGTCGGGGGGACGCAGTGCGATCCCCATGACCCGTATCCTGCTCTCCACGCCGTTGCCCCGCAGCACCACGAACTGATCGGCGCCTCCTCGGTCCCGGCGCTGGGGATAAAACCCAATCGACAGGGGCAGGGACTCCAGCGGCCCCAGCTGACGGTCGACGTTCCCGATCACGCGAAAGGGATGTTCCACCGCGGCATCGAGGGCGAGAATCTCGCCTCCTCGGTTGGTCAGGAGAATGCCTCGCTCGGTGCTGCGACCGGCGGTCACTTTCCCGAAATTGATCACCCGGTTGTCCAACTGGCCAGGTATCTCGATCTCCAGCTTGGCGGGGACGGTATCGGCGAAGACATTCGCCCTCGCCGCGTAGCCGCTGCGCACCTTGAACTCGATGCCCCCTTCGAAGGCGTGGACATCGTCCTCTCCGAGGAAAACCTTGATCCGATTCTCCTTTCCCGGAATCAGAACGGTGGATTCGCGGAAAAGCGTCTGCAGCCGTGGACTGCCGCGGGCAAATATCTCGAAAGGCTTCGGGGTGTGATTGAGGAGCACAATCTCCGCCTCCCGGCGGTTCGTCTCTGGATTGGTCTGCAATTCCCATTCCTCACGACTCAGAGAAAAGGGCACCTCGCCCTCCCCTCGGAAGGTGCAGATCCCCTCGTCATCCCGGCTCAGCACGAACTGGTACTCGGCGCTCCCACCGTACGTCGGCTCGAATCCAAGACGCAGACGGGCGCGGCCTCCCGGGGCGATATCCACCTGTCCATCCGCGGGCTCGATCATCTTCCAGGGAGAAAACAACCCGACTTTTCGGCGGAAAGCACCACTCCCGCGATTGACCAGGACCAGCTCGCGCTCCGCGGTTTCGCCGATCATGACCTTGCCGAAATCCAATGTCCCGGGGACCTTGATATCGGGCTGCGCGTCCTCGATGCGAATATCACAGCGCGCCAGTTCGGAGTATTTTCCGCCCGGATACCGCGCTACGAAGGTGAAGGAATCCATCGTCGCCGCCGAGTCGGGATCCGCGTAATAGGTGACTTTGGCCGTGCTCCGGTTCTCCGGATTGCTGATCAAGGCCAACAGTTTGCCCGCAGTGGGGAAATCGCGCACCAGGAACTCCACGGTCATACCGGGGGTCTTCGTCTCCGCCGCGATCTGGAAGTTCACCTCATAGCCCTTTAGCGTCTGGATGCGCAAAGAACGCGGCTTGGGAATCCCGAAATCCCGCACGAAGGTGATGTCCGGGTCCGAGCCCAGACTCCGGGGATCGCGGGGCGGATCGTCCCGATTGAAAACACGCGGCAGACGGTCGAGGAGCTGCGCCGGCGCCGATCCCGCGAGAAGGGCCAGCAAGACCGGCAGCAATAACCAAATTCCGGGTGAGAGCCTGCGTCGCATCTGCAATGGCCGGGGTGACGGGTTCGATCCTTTCCGGGGGGTGGGGCGAGATTTCCGCCAATCGAAAGGTCCACCTTGCCATCATTTTCCCTGCTCATCGAGCGGAAATCCGAGGATTCTCCGCCGAAGCAGATCGAGAGCGAGGCGACAGACCCGGGTTTTGAAAGCGACACGCTCCGCCGGCCAGAAGTAACGCTTCACAAAGGTCTCTTCCCCACGACTGGCAATGGCGATGTACACAGTGCCCACAGGTTTTTCCTCGGTGCCGCCCCCCGGCCCCGCGACCCCGCTGACGGCGACAGCGTGATCCGCCGCCGCCCGCGTCAGACAGCCGGTGGCCATGGCCACGACCGTTTCGGTACTTACCGCTCCATGACGTGCCAGGGCCTCCGGTGCCACCCCCAACAGCGCCGACTTCGCCTCGTTGGCGTAAGTGACGTAGCCCCGATGAAACACCCGGCTGGAACCATCCTCGTCCGTGATCGTGCTGGCGATCAAGCCACCGGTGCAGCTCTCCGCCGTGGCCACGGTCTGCACCCGTTCGTCGAGCAGGTCGATGACGACCCGGGCGATCGAATCCTCCGATTCGGTGACGATTTTCTCCCGATAAGCCGTCCGGATGATCTCCGAGGCTCGCTTCACCGCCTCCTTTTTCCCGATGAGCCGAACGTCGACCTCGCCCAGCCTGGCGCAATACCCCAGTTCCAGGCCCTCCATCCCCTCGAGAAGCGGCTCGAGATAGGTAGCGATAGCGGATTCCCCTTCGCCGTAGATGCGAAAATTCCGCAGGAAATGGCCTTCGCGATCGATCCCCGCCATCTCGACGAGACGAGGTTCCACCAGATTCTCCCACATGGGTTTCAACTCCCTCGGGGGCCCCGGCATGAGAAAGAGATGGGGGTTGTGCACGGTAGCGGGGAGGTAGAGACCCGGCGCCGTGCCGTTGGGATTCTCCAGCACTATTCCGCCCTCGGGCACCATGGCCTGACGTCGGTTGGCCTTGTTCTGAGAGAGCCCGCGCCGCCGAAACATTTCCTCGATGGTCGCGAGAATGGAGGGGTCGAAGACCAGGGGACGCCCCAGCAGATCCGCCACCACCTCCCGGGTGACATCGTCGTTGGTCGGCCCGAGGCCACCGGTGATGAGGATGACGTCGCTGCGGGGGAAAGCCTCCGAGAGCACGTCCCGGATGTCGTCCCCGTCCGGAATCGTGGTTTGCCGGTGGATGCGGACCCCGATCTTGAACAGTTCGTTGCCGAAGTAGGCGAGGTGGGAATTGATCACCTTGCCCAGCAGAAGTTCCGTGCCGGTATTGACCACCTCGACCCGCATCTCACTTCTCCGCGGCTTCCGCGGCCTCCCAGGAATCGGCAGGCGCAGCAGAAAGAAACTCCAGGGGGAGTCGCGGCGCGTCGGACCAGAGGTCCTCGAGGGAGTAGACCCCGCGTTTGTCCCGGTGGAAGATGTGTACAATGACATCGACGTAGTCGAGCACGAGCCAGTGACTCTCGGCATCACCTTCCACACTACGGGGTGACTCGCCGATCTCCTCCTCGGTCTTTTGCCGGACGTCGCGGCGGATCGCCTTGAGGTGGGGATTGGAGGTCCCGGTGCAGACCACGAAAAAGTCGGCAATCGTTGAGATCCCTCTGAGATCGAGAATGACGATGTCTTCCGCCTGGATATCGTCCGCGTGTTTGGCGCAGGTCTGTGCGATCGTTTGGGCGTCTGGCACGATGGAAAATTTTGACTTGTGGAGAACTAACCTGCTATGGAAATGGCAAAGATCAAAGGGGAATTGTGCAGGTGCGAAGGGCGGGATTCAGACGCGTCGCGGCGACTCCCCCGCCTCACGGCCGGCCAATCAATTCGGATGCCACGGGATCGGCGAGGGCTTTTCCCCGGTCGGTGAGCCGGATTCTGCCCTTCAACTCCTCGACCAGGCCTTCCGCAGTCAGAACCTGGAGGATAGTCGGATCGGCGATCGTGCTTCGCTCCACCCCGCGGTTGGTCCGGATCTGCATGGCGATCGATTCGATTCGACGGTCCTCCTCGGTCAGGTTCTCGTGTTCGACCTGGACGTCTCCGCCCGAGAACACCGTCTCGACATAGCGCCTCGTGTCAGGGAGGCTTTTCCATCGCTCGCCAAGGACCGTCGACACGGCGCCCGGACCGATGCCAAGGTAATCTCTCCCCTCCCAGTAGGCCCGATTGTGGCGTGACTCCGCCCCGGGGCGCGCGAAGTTGGAAATCTCGTAATGGGCGTATCCGGCGGAGCCGAGGAATTCGATCGCCCGTCGAAACAAGGTCGCATCGCGATCCTCGGAGGCGTCGAGTTCACCACTGAGATGCCGGGTGAGGAATTCGGTGTCCTCCTCGTAGGTGAGGTTGTAGCAGGAGAGATGCTCCGGCGCGAGGGCGACGGCGCACTGCAGATCCGCTTCCCAGTCGGCGATCGTCTGACCGGGGATGGAGAACATGAGGTCGATCCCGATCCGGGGAAAGTCCGCCTCCCGCAGATCGTGGTAGGCGCGAATCGCATCGCCCGGGGAATGATCGCGACCGAGGGTACGCAGCATCTCGTCGCGGAACGATTGAACGCCCAGGCTGGCTCTGGTGATTCCGCATTCCCGCATTCGCCTCGCCTTGGCGGTATCGAAGGTGGCGGGATTGCACTCGATGGACCACTCCCGCACGTCGCGGAGGTCGAATACCTCCGCCAACCCCAGGCAGAGACGCTCCAGGAGGGCGACGCCGAGCATGCTCGGGGTGCCCCCGCCAAAATACACGGTCACCGGCCGGCAGGGAAAGAGGTCCGCCAGCGCCCTCGCTTCGGTCAGGAGCGCCTCGACAAAACGCCGGTTGGCCAAGGACCCCGGGCGATGCTTGTAAAAGGCGCAGTAGGGACAGATGTGATGGCAGAACGGGATATGGACGTAGAGGTGACGGACCATGCCCAAAGAACATCCGAAACGCGAAATTCGAAACTCGAATGTTGCTTCCGGCCGTCTCTCCCGTTGTTTCTCCCCTGAAACGATCCGTCCTCTGTCTTGAGAATCGAACCACTCGTAGCGCCAATCGTTGTTTTCGCGGTCGTCTGCGCCGGCCTCATCGGTGGGCGGGTCTACGATCGTCTCCCGGTACAGTTACCCCCCTGCGGGGTGAAAAAATGGACCGGAATTCCTTGTCCCAGTTGCCGCGGCACCCGCTCGATCGAGGCTCTATCCCGGGGCCAGGTCCGCGACGCCCTGCGACTGAATCCGCTGGCCGTTCTGGCCTGCGGCCTGAGCGTGACCTGGCTGGTCTTTGCCCTGTGGTCCGCCGGCAAAAGAGAGGGACGGGCTTGGCCCATCCCTCCGCTTGTCACCGCTTGGGTGACCGGTCTGGCCTTGCTGGGAAACTGGTGCTACCTGATCCTGACGGATCACTGGTTTCCCTGATCCTGATCCACCGAGGCGACTTCGTCACTCGGCTTCGGGGTGTCAGGTCCGGATGCCGGCAACACGGGTTTTCTGATGTAATCCCAGGGTTTTTCTCCCTTGAGAGCGCCGAGAAATTCGATGATCGAAGCGGTCTCCTCCTCGGTGAGCGCTACACCGGTTTGGTGTTCGGCCATTTTCTGCACCATCTCCTCCAGAGTGGCAACGGAACCGTCGTGCAGGTAGGGGTCCGTCTCGGTGATGTTTCGCAGGCTGGGCACCTTGAAGAAGCCCTCCATGGCCTCGAACCCCTCCACGCCGCCACGACCTTTGTCCTCGGTGGGCCAGGGCTTGACCAACCCGAGCTTTTGGTACATGTGGCCGCCCACACCCGGTCCATTGTGACAGGTGGCGCACCCCTTTTTGATGAAGGTGTTGAAGCCTTCCTTCTGGGCATCGGTGAGGGCGTCTTCGTCGCCTTGGAGGAACGCATCCCAGGGGGCCGGGGTCATCAACTTGCGCTCGAACACACCGATCGCCTTGCCGACATTCTCATAGGAGACGGGGTCTTCCTCCTCGGGAAACGCTTTTTGAAAGGCTTCCACATAGCCCGGTATCGAGTTGAGCACACGCAGAACGTAAGCCTCGTCGGGCATTCCCATCTCGATGGGATTGAGGATGGGCCCCACGGCCTGCTCCTCGACGTCCGCGGCGCGGCCGTCCCAGAACTGGGCGATGTGGATGGCGGCGTTGTAGACCGTGGGAGCTGACCGGCCGCCTTTCTGATCACCGATTCCCAGGGAAACAGGCAGACCGTCATCGCCGAAACTGGCGAGATCGTGACAGGTGTTGCAGGAAACGGAGTTGTTCACCGACAAGCGGGTGTCGTAATAGAGCATCCGTCCGAGGTCGGACTTGGCCTCGCTGTAGGGATTCGCCGGGTTTTCGGCATACTCCGGAAGCGGCTGGAAGAGGGCGAGGGAAGCGGGGTTCACCTCGACGTCGGCCTGGACGGCCTGGCTCAAAAAGAGGGCAATAAGGGTAAGCAGCGATTGATGAACTTTCATGGTCAGAAGCACTCATAGATTACGCAGGCGGGAGACGGGCGGAGACTCCCGCCATCACGCGATCGCGTTTGCTCTTTTCCTCCGGGTGTAACGCCTTCGCCTCCTGCGTCATCTGACCCTTCGGATGACCACGCGCACCGGCACCATGGCCCGCGAAACCGCAACTGCCAAATTCCGTTCCTCGTGGCCCGGCCGGCAGTGGAGCCGATTGGGTTCTGCCCTGGAAAATGTCCTTGGCCTGGTGACCATCCTGATCGGGTTGGCTGTGGTGACGGCGATTCCTCTGCTCCAGTTCGTCGGACTCGGCTACCTGCTGGATGCCTCGTCTCGGGTGGCGCGTTCGGGGCGCGTTCGCGACGGGTTTGTGGCCCTCAAGCCGGCGGCACGCATCGGGAAGATCCTGGTGGCGCTGTGGCTTCTCTTTCTCCCCATCAGGCTGCTGCACAGCTTCTGGAAGGACGCGGGGGTGATCGACCCAGGCGGCGAGGCCGCAGGCATTCTTCGGTATGTTTTCATCGCCGGTCTTTCCGCAGTGGTGTTTTTCGCAGGCTGTGCCTTGTGGCGTGGGGGCAGATGGCGACATTTTCTCTGGCCGGCGCCGATCACCCTGATGCGTCGGATGGGCGGCGGGGATTCCGATCCCAGCGCGCCCTGGCGGGAGTGGCGCGGGGCACTCCTTTTGTGGGACTGGCTCAAGCTTGGATTTCTCGGGTTCGTCGGAGGGACACTCTGGCTGCTCCCTCCTGTCCTACTCATGTTTGCCGCCGGCCATGTTTCCCTTCAGGGCGTGTCTTTCCTGCTTTCTTTGACCGGCGGAATTCTCCTTGGTTGGGTGGCTCTCCATCTCCCTTTCATCCAGACCCGATACGCGGTTACCCGGCGCTTTCGCGATTTTCTCGACCTCCGGGGAACGAGGGAGGCCTTTCGTCGAGCGCCCCTCGCCTTCTGGGTGGCACTGGCCTTCATCCTGCTTTTTGCCCTCCCGCTCTACCTGCTGAAAATCGAGCTGGCGCCTCGGGAGATCGCGTGGATTCCGAATCTCGTGTTCGTCGTTTCGATGTTTCCCGCCCGCATTCTCGTGGGATGGGCGATGTCGCGAGCCTTTCACCGGGAGAGGGTCAACCATTGGATTCACCGCTGGATGGCGAGGTTTGGGCTGCTTCCGGTCGCCGCGATCTACGTATTTTTTGTCTGGTTGGCCCAATACCTCAGCTGGAACGGCGGCCGCAGCTTGTTTGAGCAGCACGCCTTTCTCTTGCCCGGCTGAGGCTGGAGGCTGGAGGCTGGAGGCTGGAGGCTCCTTCTCTCCCCTTCTCGCGCCGCGACCTGTCGTCCTGTCCCCTTATCCTCCTTATCGCCCCTGCGACAATCGTCCTG
>CAZLUZ010000126.1:8592-15240 GCA_964562825.1 uncultured Akkermansia sp. | reverse complement strand
CCTCTCGTCGAAACGCGCAACGCACAATTTAGTCTTTTCTTCCAGTCTCAACAAAATTTGAAAACTTCGACATTCCCCACTTATCGCGGGAAAAGCGATTTTCTCACCTTTGCCAAAACTGGCCTGTTTTCTCCAAAAGATCCGTTCTCCCTGATGCGATGTTTCGCGATCCTGAGAGTGCTCTGTTTCGAGCGGGCGGGAACACTAGTGCGGATTCTGAAAAGAGTCAAAACAATTTCCGCTGTTTTTTGAAAAAAGGTTCCGAGTCGGGGATCGGCGAAGGAGTTGCGAGCAGGTCAAGGCGGTGAATCAACGGTGGAGCCGCGAAAATTCCCGTGCTGTCTTCTTCGGTCTTGCTTGAAAACGTTGCCCGGTTCGTCCAACTTTTCGAAGTCCTACCCCCCAAGAAAAGATTCCATGACCGATTACGGCTTCGATAATATGGTGCGCAACTCGTCCATCTATCAGGAGTTCCTCGCCGAGCGCGAGGAGATCATGAAGCACAAATGGCTTCGCAGTGAAGAGGTCGGCCACGACATCGGTTTCGACGCGGCTCTCGTCGACTGGACGGTGAATCACCGCTCCACCTGGAAGAAGCGGCGGGCCGAGAAAAGCCCCCCGCGGCCCTGAGTCATCAGGGAGAAGTCTTCCCCGGTTCCGCCAGCAGGCTGCGAAAGCCTTCTCTGGCCCGGCCGGTCCGATCGAAGTGCCAGCCCAGCGCGGCTTCGAGGAATCGCACCGACTCCTCGTTCGTCTCGGTTTCGATGGGTGTTTGCGCCAGAAATGCGACCGCCTCGGCTTCGCGGTCGGAGTTGAGTGCTATCCTCGCCATGAGCATGCGCAACCCGGTGTGGTGGGCATCGAGATCTTCTCCCGGGAGCTGGAGTTTCTCGGCTGCGGAAACCGCTTGGGTATCGCCCTGAAGCCGCGCGATTTGCTCGAGGCTTGCGACGATCCGCCCCAGTTGATCCGGGTCGGGGTTCGCGGGATCGAGGGTGCCCGCGTGGCTTTTGGCGTGAAAAAGGGCCAGGCCGTCCACTGCCACCCCTACCAGACCGGCATCCGTAGCTGCTGCGATTCGCGCCACGATCACCTCGCAATCTGCATCGGCCGGCAGGGGGGCGTTGGCGAGGGCCGATGCGGAAAGCGCGCTCGGAATCAGCTCGGGCGTTGAGAGGTGGTCAGGGGAATCTTTCTCTACGGATGCCGAGGAAGCTTCGGCGAGTTCCGCGATCCGGGCCGTCAACGTGGGAACATCGGAGGGAATGGGGATCGAGGGACGATCCGGAGATATGGGGAGATCGAGCAAGAGGTCCCGGGGGAGCAGCTTTTCCTCGGGGAGAGGGACCAGCTTTTCAGGTATTTGCCGGGAGAGGCTGGCGATCTCTTCGGCGCTGGAAAGCATGGCATTCAAGGTGCCCTCGTTGAGGGAGGAGACTCGTTGCTCGGGTTGGTTGGTGGGCGGCTCCGACTCCGCGACGGGTGGAGCCGGGGACACCTCGGGCCTCGCGCCGTTCTCGGGAAGTCGGGTCAGTACCAGGGCGGTGAGGAGCAGCAACCCCAATCCGCAAGCGGCGGGCCAGAGCGACTGTCGCAGTAACCGGGGAAGGATGAGACGGGGGCGAATCGATTCGCGAAGATACTGCCGGGTCAGCGGAGCAATTTGACTGGAGAGGTCGGAATCCCGGAGCACGGTGCGGGCACAGTCCAGGTCGGGCTCCCGACCGAGCAGCAGGGAGACGCACCGGTCCCCGAGTTCCCAGGTGAGCGCTTTTTCATCGAATTCTCTGAGACGCGATATGCCCAGAAATCCGGTATCGCCCGCCCAGTTGCGAGCCCGATCCCAGCACGAAAAGACCTCGGGATGAGTCGTTGAGAAGACTCCACCGTCGATGCTCTCCCCGGAAAGGCAGAGGATACCGTGTTCCGTCATGCCCAGAGCTGCCCTCCAGAGCTCATCGTCGCGCATCATGTCGCGCATGGGGATGGTGCCGGGTAGGGAAGACAGGCGGTTGACGATCTCCTTGACGGCCAGTTTGCGATTCGATTCCTGACGGAGGTAAAAGCGCTCGGCCAGTTTCGCGATGGTCCCGGGCAAGCCTCCGACTTCGGCACAGCGCACGCCGAAATCGGTGTGCCAGGGCGTGTCGGCACCACCCGAGGAGAGTTCTGCGAGAACACCGGGGAGAGCGTGGAGGCATGGGGGGTGCCCTGTCACCCACGAAGCGATCTGCCGCGATACGGGGTGATCGGGATCGATCTCCGGACCCGGCGAAGCGACGAGGCCACCCAGCACCGGTCGCGTTTCCTCGAGAGTGGAGTTGCTGAGGAGGTGTTTGAGGAGTGCGTTGTCTGGCAAACTGCTGTCGGCAAAAAGGCGGTCGATCTCCGGAATAATCCAGCTGCGGCAGGTCATCATGACGAGCAGACCGGGAATGCCGGCGAGTCGCGCCAACAGATCGGCGAGGCTACGAAACTCGCTCCCGGCCAGAGCGAGAGAGGGTTCGCCCCCGCAGGAGAGACGGGAGCCAAAAAACCGGTCGACACCGTCGAGAGCGAGGAACAGACGCGGATGGGCCGAATCGTATGATGATGCTCCCAGGGGCAGCAGCATGCCCCGCAGTTTCTCGGCGGCCTCGGCCGGGGAGCGTTCTACTGTTCTCCGCATCTTTTCCCGGAACAGGGTGGTCGACCTGCGGCTGCGGAGATCGGGGTGATGATCGATGATTCCATCGACGAGGCACCGGGCGATCTCGGTGGCGGATTCGTCCCCTGCGACGCTCCGGCAGCAGGCCTCGCCGCCATCGCTCCGGTCCATCGCAGCGATTTCCCGGGGAAGGTAGAACCGCGCCAGCGCGGTTTTTCCGGTGCCACTGGGACCGTGGACGACGATAAGAGGGGGCGTGTCGAGAGAGCGCAACGACTCCACCAGTTCTTCGGCAGACCGTTTCCGGCTAAGGCAAAAGGGCGTCGGGCTTGGCTGGCTGCGGTCGGTCTCGATCATGGCGGAGGGAAAGAGGTGCAGGAACAAGAATCAAGAATGTGAAAATTATTATAATTCACACACCTTGGGAGTGCAAAGATTTCCTGCGTCCTCCAACTCTCGGCTCCGGCGAGACCGGCAGATCAGGACGGATCGTCTTCCAACTCGATCTCGACCTTGAGATTGTTTTTATGGGCGGCAGCTAGAGCGAGGCTGCGGATCGCTCCGATGGTTTTGCCGTTGCGCCCGATGACTCTTCCGGTGTCCTCCGGATGGAGCCGGATGCGATAAACGTGACGGTCCCCTTTTTTGTCATGGATGACCCCGGCGGAGTCTGGGTGTCTGATCAGTTGGGCGACGACGTATTCGAGGTATTCCTGAATCGCGAGATGAGCCTCCATCGGACAAAGAAACGGGTCCGGTCGGTCCTGGGCAACCGAAAAATGCGAGCGGATAAGACAGCAATGCGCGAGTCTTCGCGCTCTCGGCTCACCGAATCGCGGTCACCGAACCGTTTGCTCTCCGAACCTCCTGATCCGGGAGGTAACCGGGATCACGCCGAGGCTTGTTTGGCTTGGCGGGCTTTCTTGATGAGGCTGCGAACGGTGTCAGAGGGCTGAGCGCCATTGGAGAGCCACTGATCAGCCTTTTCCAAATCGATGGAGAAATTGTTATCGGATGCCATGGGGTCGTAGGTGCCGACCTGGTCGATAAAAGCCCCCTCTCGCCGGGCACGGCTGTCGCACACCACAACCTTGTAGTAGGGGCGATCTTTGGAACCTTCTCTGCGCAGTCTGATCTTTACCATGGGAAACAGCGGGTGGCTGACCTCGGAATTTGAGGAGCGGAGAGTAAAAACGCGATTCCCTGGAAATCAAATGGAAAGTTGTCGGAGGTGTCGGAAAGTTCTCCGGTTTTCCCTTTGCAAGCCCAACCGGACGATGTTGAATGGCGGCTCATGGCTTTGGATGAAGAGCAGATTGCGACTCACGCGAAAGCGGTTCGCCGGTTGACGGACAGCCTAAACGGCATCCTTTTCGGCCAGGAGAAGCTTGTGGACCTGGTGGTTACCGGGCTTCTCGCGAGGGGACACATCCTGCTCGAGGGGCTCCCCGGCCTCGGAAAGACGGAGTTGGTCAAGGGGTTGGCCAAGACGCTGCAGCTGCAAAACAAGCGGATTCAGTTCACGCCAGACCTTCTCCCCGGAGACATCACGGGTAACCCGGTGCTCCAGGAGACGGCAGAGGGCAGGCGCTTCGTGTTCCAGGAAGGTCCTCTCTTCGCCAACCTGGTCCTCGCAGACGAGATCAACCGGGCGTCGCCCAAGACGCAATCGGCCCTTCTGGAAGCGATGCAGGAGCGACGGGTCACGGTGTTGGGCGAGACCCACGAGCTTCCCGAACCCTTTTTCGTGCTGGCCACGCAGAACCCGATCGAGCTGGAGGGCACCTATCCGCTGCCGGAGGCACAGTTGGATCGATTTCTCTTCAAGCTGAACGTCACCCGGAACGACGTCGCCACCCTGCAACGGATCGTGAGCAACCGCGAGATCGGGGTGGAGCCCAGCGCCGAGGTGGTGCTCGACGCGGAGTCCCTGGGAGCGATTACCCGGGCCGTGCGCGAGATCTATCTGCCGGATGTCGTGGCAAACTACATCGCTCGTCTTGTCGACGGGACGCATCGGGGGCAATCCGACGAGGCCGAGCACATCAAGTTCGGAGCAAGTCCCCGGGCGGCCCTCAGCATGGCTTCGGCGGCCAAGGCGCGAGCGCTGATGCACGGACGCATCAATGCCAGCTTCGAGGATGTCGCCGCGGTGGCGGGTCCCGTCTTGGGACATCGCATCATCCTGGAGTATCATTCCCGCATCGATGGCAGGACGAACGCGAGCGTGGTGGAGTCCCTTCTCGAGGAGATTCCCCATCAGGACCTGAAATTGCCGAACACGATCAAGGCCTCCTAGCGGTGACTCCATGAACCCAGCAGGGAAGCGAATCCTCCTCCTTTTCCTCCTCGTCGGCGGGCTGGGTTATTGCCTGCCCGGGCACGGCCAGGAGGTGGTTCTGGACTACCGCTACAGCGGTGCCGCCTCCTCCATCCGGGTCGAAGCCCTCTTCTCCGAGTCTCTGCGGTCCGGCATGCGTCCCTATCGGGTGACCATTCGGAACGGCAGCGGTCGCGACCTCACCTGGAATCTGCGCTTCGATCTGAACAACACGGGCAGCAACGATTTTCGGTACGTCACGAATCACCGGATCCGGGTAGAAGATGGCAGCGAGGGCGTCCAGGAAGTCCTGGTGCACTCGCCCCCGGTCATGAATCAGCGATACGCCAGCTACCGATCGGTGCACGTCACCGCGACGGTGCCGGGGTTGCGCCCGGTGAACCGCCATGATTCCGAGGCCGTGGATTTCAGCTGGCCATCGATCGGCATGAGCCAGCGCCTCGCCCAGCGAAACCTGACCCGCCTCGAGGCGAAGAAGAAATCGGGCCGCTCAAGTAACGATCATTTCGCCAGTGTCTTTACCGATCTGCCCTCAGACTGGCGAGGGTTGACGGCGCTCGATCTGCTCATGATCGATGATGCCACGTGGAAACAGCTCTCCCGGCAGCAGCGTGCCGCGGTGATGACCTGGGTGCGCTTCGGTGGGCGGGTTGACTTTTTCGTCGAGAGTGGAGGGGAGGTCCCAGGCACGCCGAAATCCCACGGGCTCGAGGAGGCGGATCGGTTTTCCCCGACGGACAATGAGGCGGATTATTCGCTGGGATTCATCAAGTTGCGGACCTGGGACGGGCGGGAAATCCCGGACAGCCTGGTCGACGAATACCGAAAGGCGGATCGGTTCGAAGAGATGATCGACAGCGAGTTCGACCAGGGGTGGGGCCTGATCGCCGAATTCGGCCAAAAAGCCTTCAACCCCTTTCTCGTCTTCGTCCTTCTGATCATCTTCGCGGTCCTGGTCGGCCCGGTGAATCTCTTTTACTTTGCGCGAGCGGGTCAGCGTCAGAGGCTTTTCGTCACCACCCCGGTCATCTCCCTGGTGGCTTCGCTGGTGATCATCCTCATCATTCTGATCCAGGACGGGATCGGCGGAGCGGGGCGCCGAATCGCTCTGGCGGAGGTGCTTTCCACCCCGGAGCAACGCCAACTCCAGCTCACCCAGCATCAGATCAGCCGGACGGGAGTGATGTTTCAATCCGGTTTCGACAGCGACGAACCGCTGGTGATCAGTCCCGTGAATCTGCCTCCCTCGCGGTGGAATCCGCTGAGTGGTAACGGCAATCGAAGTTCGGATTACCAGTTCACCGCGGAGCGGTTCGGCGGAGATTTCTTCCGGAGTCGCAGCGAGCAGGGTTTTCACCTGAGGACGGCGCGGCCGACGCGTTCGCGGGTCGAGTTGCAGTCCCCCGAGCAAAAAGGCGCGGTTCCCGAGTTGTTTTCCAGTCTCGAGTTCGGAGTGACCGACTTTTTTTATCTGGACCGCAACGGGATCGTGTGGAAGGGCGCCGGGGGGGGGCGGATTTTACTCCGCGGGCTCCGATGGCGGTGGGGGCAGGGTGTCGGTCAGCGCACGCCACGCGGCGGATATCGCGTTGGGATCATCGGTCGCGGGCTCCGCTTCAGGGGCGAATATCGCGGCCAGCGAGTCGGACTCGTTCGCGGG
>CAZLUZ010000126.1:0-8582 GCA_964562825.1 uncultured Akkermansia sp. | reverse complement strand
GGCTCGTGTGGCAGGGCGCCGGGGGGCGGCTGATCGGGCCGGGAGAGAAAATCGAGCTGGCGAAATCCAACCTGACCGAGCTGACCGAATGGCTGGAGGAGCAGAGCGAGACCCTGGCCAAGACGGACCGTGACCGGGTGCGGCTCATGACGGGGCAGTGGGGGCGCTATTTTGCCCTGGCCGACCGGCCCGGGGACCTGATGGTCGACACCCACGAGGCGATCCGCTGGAAGCACGACGCCGCCATCGTAACCGGCAAGACGGTGACTCCCTGAGATTTTCTTGCCGCTATGAGTGACTCGCCCAACCCGGACACCCTGTCGCCCGACGGCCCCGACCGGCCCCTGCCTCCCCCCACGCCGCCCGAAATTCCCGGCGAACCCGAAGTCCCTCCCGGAGTCTCGCCCGCGATCGAGGTGCGCAACCTGTATCGCTCCTTCTATGGGGTCCAGGCGGTCAGAGGCATTTCCTTCGCCATCGCTCCCGGCCAGGTCATCGGGTTCGTCGGAGCCAATGGCGCGGGCAAGACCACCACGATGCGCATTCTCGCCACCCTCGATTACCCGACCGGAGGCTCTGCCGAAGTCGCCGGAATCGACGTCGTACGGTTCCCCGCCGAAGTTCGCCGGAAGATCGGCTGGATGCCGGACGACTACGGCACCTACAACAACATGACGGTGCTGGAGTACCTGGATTTCTTCGCCCGAGCTCTCGGTTATCGGGGCAAGGATCGCCGGAGACGGGTCGAGGAGGTGATGTCCTTCACCGATCTGGATCAGCTGGCGGAGCGGCTCATCAACAAACTGAGCAAAGGCATGGGCCAGCGACTCTGCCTGGGACGCGCGCTGATTCACGATCCCGAGGTTTTGATCCTGGATGAACCCGCGGCGGGGCTCGATCCCAAGGCACGCGTCGAGTTGAAGCATCTCATCCGCATCCTTTCGGAGGAAGGCAAGACGGTGTTTATCAGTTCACACATTCTGTCCGAGCTCGGCGAGATGTGCGACCGGCTTCTGTTCATCAATCGGGGCAAAATCATTCATCACGGCACGGCGGACAGCCTGAAGAAAGGCTCGCAGCACTCGACCCTGGTGCGTGTCGAGGTTGCCACCGACCCGGACCGGTTGCATGATTGGGCCACGCTTTCGCCCAACGTGACCTTCAAGGAATCGACGAAAAACGGCGCGCGCATCGAGATCGATTCCACCGATCCCGAGGTGGTCGCCCTGGTGTTGCGGAGGATGGTAAACGAAGGCCTCGCTGTGACCGAGTTTCACAAGGAGGAGCGCAAACTGGAGGACGCCTTTATCGAGATACTCGGCGAGATCGAGGCGGCCGGAGACGCCATCGTGGGCTGAGGCGATTTTTGGTCCCGCCGACGAGGGCAGGAACAGCAGAGCAACAGGGTGAGGTCACTCGCCCGACAGGGTAGGGGCGGCCCCGGAAGGTACCACCGGCTCGGGGTGGCCAGAGTGGTCTGGTCGGGCGGGATTGATTCCGTGTGCTTTCCGGCTAGTCTCCACCGATGTCCGGAAATCGACGCAAGCTCCTCGCCACAGTTGCCGCCCTGGTGATCCTTCCCCTGATCGGGTGGTTGTTCCTCCTCGCTCTCGGCCTGGTCGCTCCGCCCGGGGAACCGGTCAAGCCGCCCTTCAACATGTCTGACCGCATCGCGACGATCCGGGTCGAGGAACAGGAGCCGGGAGAGTTCCGGGCGCGTTTCAGCGGTTGGGATGAGGAGCGGGTTCCGCTCAGCGGAGAGGAATTCCTCGCGGAGGTGCATCGCCGACAGGTCGATCTTCCCTGGGTCTTTCGGGTTCTCGACGTCACCTCGGTGATCAGCCTGGCATGGGTGGTTTTCGGCTTCGCGGGGCAGGCCGTGTTCGCCGGGAGAATGATCGTCCAATGGTACGTGAGCGAGAAGATGAAAGCCTCGGTCGTCCCTACCATCTTCTGGTGGATGAGCCTCCTCGGTTCCTCCATGCTCATCATCTATTTTATCTGGCGAAAAGAGATCGTCGGGGTCTGTGGTCAGGCGACGGGCTGGATCGTCTATGTGCGCAACCTCTGGATGATCTATGGCGAACCGGCACCGCCTGCCGCGACAGAGAAGACGATCGAAACCCCTTGACTCCGGCGCAGGGGAAACGTCTCCCCGCCTCAGAGACTGGGTGACGAACAAACGAGGTGATTCCGTCGAATTTCGTTGACGGGAGGCCTGTCACGCTATACGGGGATTTAGTCTCGTTTCCTTTTTCGCTTCCCGATCGCTCCGCGATCAACGGTTCGAAAAAAGGAGAAGAGGCAATTCGGATCGGTTGAACCGTCCCACCCGAGGTGCGCTCCGGCATGCCTCGAGAGACCCAACCGGCGGATGCGAGCACGAAACTTGAAACACCGGACAGTTCTCGGAGCAGTGACGCGTGACGCAATCCTTGACTCTTATGATGGAAAAACGTTTCCTAATTTTTGAGAAAAGGGGTTTAATTTGTTAAAAAATCCGAATAGTTTACATGATGATAATGAGGTTTCTGGTGTTTGTGGGTTTGTGTGGCATAAGTTTCTCCCAGGCCGCCGAACCACCGGAGCGAATCGACCTCAGGTCAGCCAGTGTTACTCATCTCACCGCGCACGTGATTCCGATTCCCCTGGAGGTGTTTGCTGCCCTGGACAAGCTGGGGAAGCGCGACTGGAATCACTGGTTGGAGTGCCGTGATTTTCAGCCAGGTCCGGATCGGTCCCGGTCCGCGCTTCTTTTTGGCCTGGCAATTTCGCAGGGTTTCATGGCGGTCCAGGCGCAGAATCCGGTGGAGGTGCGCCGAGTGGGACGGGCGGTGCAGAACCTGGCCGGTCCTCTGGGGGTTGGTCGGGCCGTGGAGGAGCGACTGAAGGTCATCATCGACGAACTCAATGCCGAAAACTGGGAAGGCGTCCGTCGGGAACTCGATCGCACGCGTCATACCGTGCTCGAGACGATGAAAATGATGCGCGATGAGGATCTGGCTCGTCTCGTTTCTCTGGGTGGATGGCTCGGTGGTACGGAAGCCGTTTCCTCCATGCTGATGCGCACCTACGATCCGGAAAGTTCCGATCTGCTCAATCAGGTGGGGCTGCTCGAGCAGTTGCGGGAGGATTTCGAGCGTCTGCCTGCCTCTCTCCGGGAGGAAGCGATCTTTGTCAGGATTGATGAGGGCCTCCGCCGGCTGGAACAGCTCATGTGCGTGGGGAACAACGGTGTTGTGACTCACGACAAAGTGGTGCAGATTTACCGCGAGGCACAGACGCTCGTGGAAGCCATTTATGAGGGATAGCCAAAGGGGAACCACCACGTGCGCGGACAGGCTGCTGCCGGCGTTGGTTCTCCTCGCAGGCCTGCTCACCGTCTCTCGTGGCGTCCGCGGGGACGAACCGGAGATAAGTCACTCGAAATTCCTCGCCCAGCAGGCCGCGCTCGACGCCCTGCAGGGGGAAGACCCTTTCATTCTGCGCGAATCCTGGTGGAACGGTCGCATCGAACCCGGGGAAGCCAAGCTGATCCAGCAACAACTCTTCAAGAACAACACCTACCACTACTGGCTGGCGGTTCCGAATCCCAAAGCCCTCGTTTACCTGAACATCTACGACGGCGAAGGGCGTCTCCTGGAGACGCAGACAGTTCGCTACGCGGAGGGCAAGCACGTCGTCGGGATGATCGTCACCCCGCGCTACACCGGCATCTATTACCTCAGGATCGCCCTGGACGAGGAGACCGCGAGCGGGGAGGATTGGGCCCTGATCTACGCCTATCGGTAGGCCCTCCGCGCGGCGACGTGGTTGACCTCCGGGATTCTTCATTGAACTGGCGTTCTTCCTGCATTATGGGGCTTCCCGATGCCCAGTGACGCCGAAATCGCCCGATCCGCCCGACTGCTTCCCATCGAGACTGTTGCCTCGCGGCTGGGGATTTCCGGGGAAGCGCTGCTGCCCTACGGGAAATACAAGGCGAAACTCGACCTGGGCGTTCCCGCGGAATCGCCACGGGGCAAATTGATTCTTGTCACCGCAATCAACCCGACGCCTCCGGGGGAGGGCAAGACGACGACCTCGATCGGTCTAGGCGACGCGCTCAATGCCATCGGGAGAAGAACCGTCACCGCTTTGCGGGAGCCCTCCCTGGGACCGTGTTTTGGCATGAAGGGCGGTGCCACCGGCGGAGGGAGATCCCAGCTGATTCCCATGGAGGAAATCAATCTTCATTTCACCGGGGATTTCCACGCTATTTCCGCGGCGCACAATCTGCTCTCCGCACTCATCGACAACCACCTGCACTGGGGCAACCGCCTCGATCTCGATCCGCGGCGCGTTTCGTGGCGTCGGGTTATGGACATGAACGACCGGGCTCTCCGTCAGATCACGGTGGGGCTTGGCGGCCCGGGCAACGGGTTCGTCCGCGAGACGGGATTCGACATTACGGTGGCATCGGAGGTCATGGCCATCTTCTGCCTCGCGGAGACTCTCGAGGAGTTGGAGGAGCGGCTGGGCCGGATCACGATCGGCGTGAATCGCGACCACAAGCAGATCTTTGCCCGCGATCTCGAAGGTGTCGGGGCGATGGCGGTTCTCCTGCGGGAGGCGTTTCTTCCCAACCTGGTGCAGACCATGGAAAACAACCCGGCCCTGGTCCACGGTGGTCCCTTCGCCAATATCGCCCACGGATGCAACAGCGTGGTGGCAACCAAGACGGCGCTGGGACTCGGCGAGTTCGTGGTCACGGAGGCAGGCTTCGGGGCGGATCTCGGGGCGGAAAAATTTATTCACATCAAATGCCGCAAAGCCGATCTGTGCCCGGCTGCGGTCGTCGTCGTCGCCACCATCCGGGCCCTGAAATACCATGGCGGATGCTCGCTCAAGTCGCTCGGCTCAGAAAATATCGATGCCCTTCGCGCCGGGGAAAAACACCTGAGGCGTCACCTTACCAACATCATGAAATTCGGCCTGCGCCCCGTTGTCGCGATCAATCGCTTCGACGGCGACACAACGGCCGAGGTCGAAGAGGTCCGGAGATTCTGCGAGCGGTTGGACGTTCCCGCAATCCCCTGCGAGCACTGGGCCCGGGGCGGAGATGGCGCGCGCGAGTTGGCGGAGACCGTCGCGGCCGTGGCCGATGGAGGAGAGACGGGCTTTCACTTCCTCTACCCGGATGAGATGCCTCTCCGGGAGAAGATCGAGACCGTGGCGCGCGAGATCTACGGTGCCAGCGGCATTTCCGCGAGCCGCGAGGTGCTTCGACAGATCGAGCGGCTTCAGGGAGACGGTTTCGGGCATTACCCGGTCTGCATGGCCAAGACGCCCTACAGCTTCTCCGCCGACCCGACTCTGATCGGGGCTCCGGAGGATCACGTCGTCCCGGTGCGGGAGGTCCGTTTATCCAACGGAGCCGGATTCGTCGTCGTGCTTTGCGGCGACATGATGACCATGCCCGGGCTGCCCCGGAGGCCGGCCGCGGAACGAATCCGGCTGGGCGACGGCGGAGCGGTCGAGGGTCTCTTCTGAAAGCGGATTCGCGGGTGCTCGGCTCACCGGGCCTGGAGAATGCGGCTCCACTCCCGTCGCACCCCCGCCACCACCCCGGAATGATCGTAGCCCTGGGCGGTGCGGAGGTTGGCGCGTTCTTTTCCGGCGATCTCCAGCAGTTCCTCGCTCATGGCGTGGGGGATCAGTTCGTCGCGGTCACCGTGGAAGAGGTGAATGCGGGCCGGCTCCTCGCGCTCGATGAGGCGCCGCACCGACTCCCTGTTGTCGTAGTGGTGACGGAGCAGGGGGTGGAGAAAGCCGATCTGCCGCTTGGCCATGTCTTCCATCGAGGTGAACGGGGCGATCGCCACCACTTCCGGCATCTCGTATTCGGCAGCGGTTTTCAGGGCGATGGAAGCGCCCAGGGAATGCCCCAGGGCACCGGATCGGCGGGCCAGTTCCTCGGGTTCCATCGACCAGTCGTGGCAGAGCCTCAGATAAAGGTTTTTTATCGAGGTGGCAATTGCTTCGGGCGACGTCTTTCCCTGGCACAGGCCGTAGCCCGGGTAGTCAACCAGGACAAAGCGAGTTCCTTCGGGGAAGCGCTCGCCCTCCAGAAGGGGTACCCAGTCCAGTGCGGTGGAACCGTTCCCTCCGAACAGCCACCAGAGGCGCTCCGGGGGAGCCGCCCCCTCCCGGGGATAGAGGAAGGCCACCTGCTCGCTTTTTCCGGAACGGTAGGTCACCTTCTCCACCGTGGAGAAATGACCCGAATCAGGTGGGTAACTCCGAGGAAAATAGATGAGGCGACTCTGCCCAAAGTAGAGGGCGGCCAGGAAAAAAAGGCCGATGGGCACAAGTGATAAAAGCAGCCACCGACTCATCGCTCAGCCTCCCGCCACCATTTGCACGATCTCGACGCGGTCTCCGTCCTCCACCTTCGCCGTCTCCATCTCGCGGGGGAACAAGGCCGAGCCATTCAGCTCCACGAGCACGGGCACGGGACCCAGCTCGAGAAACTCGACGAGCCGGTCCACGGTGATGCCGGATTCGCAGGAAAGTTCCTTCGGCTTTCCGTTCAGGATGATGGTCATACGAGAAGGGGGTTGGGGTCGAGAATGGACGGCTCCCAGTCTTTCCACACCGGTTCCAGACCGAGAGAGACGAGCGTGTCCGCCACCTCGCGGGGCGATCGCTCGTCCGCGATCTCGAACTGTCCGGCGGCGTCGGTCCGGTCGCCGCTACCACAGATGACATTCCCCGATCTCTCGCAGACTTCAACCCTGCGTCCGCGGATCGTCAGATGGACGTCGTCACTTCCCGTGCCGGTGTAGCCGCCGGGTTCGGTGTGGCTGCCCGCGCTGATCAGGGTCGCCCCCAGGGGGAAGAGCCGATCGCGCAGCGCCGCCGGTTCCCGGGTGCTCAAGACCAGCCCGGTACCGGGAAAGCAGAGCCGGAAGGCGAGCAGCAACTGCACAAAATCTCGATCGCCGACGGGATAGCGCGGCGCGTGAAAACCCGGGGCGGGGCGCAACCGGGGCAGACTGACGGTGAAATTCGCCTTCCAGGCGGTCCGGTGGAGGTAATCGAGGTGAGCCGCCAGACGGATCGCGTCCTCGCGCCAGGGACTCAGCCCCAGCAGGATGCCGATCCCGATGCGGCGGAATCCTCCGCGATAGCCGCGTTCGGGGCAGTCCAGCCTCCAGTCGAAGTCTTTTTTGGGGCCAGCGGTGTGAAGTTCGCGGTAGATTTCCCGGTGGTAGGTCTCCTGGTAGACGACCAGTCCCTCACCCCCGGCGTCGGTCATCCGCCGATATTCCGGTGTCTCCATGGGGCCGACTTCGATCGATATGGAAGGCACGAAAGCACGGATCGCGGTGATGCAATCTTCCAGGTAACCGTCGGAAACGAATTTCGGGTGCTCCCCGGCGACGAGCAGGATGTGGCGAAACCCCTGGGAGGCGAGGTGGCGGGCCTCGGCGACGACCTCGTCCACCCGCAGGGTCGTGCGCAGGATCGGGTTGTCCCGGGAGAAGCCGCAATAGGCGCAGTTGTTGACGCACTCGTTCGAGAGGTAGATCGGGGCGAAGAGACGCATCGTCCGTCCAAAATGGCGGCGGGTGAGGGCTGCGGCGTCGGCCGCCATCCGTTCCAACCGGGCGGGTTCGGCAGGTTCCAGCAGGGAGCGAAATCTCCGCAGACGAGGGGGGAGTTTCCCCGCCGGATCGAGCTGGTCAAGGGTGTTGCGAAACGACATGGAAAAGACGATACGCGGCTCCCAACAAAATGAAATAAAAGCGTTGCGCAACAAGGCAAGACCCGTTAATAACTCCAAATCATTTCAATCGACTCCATCCACAATGGCTGACGCATCTATCGAAGAAAAAGTGAGAGGCATTATCGTTGACCAGCTCGGCGTTACCGAGGATCAGGTGACTCCTGAGGCCAAATTCATCGAGGATCTCGGAGCTGATTCGTTGGACACGGTAGAGTTGGTCATGGCCTTCGAAGACGAGTTCCAGATCAGCGTGCCGGACGAAGAGGCCGAGAAGCTCACGAGCGTCGGCGAGGTATTTGCCTACATCGATCAGAAAAAGAATTCCTGAAGTCGTGGCCATTCGGGCCCCGAATCCCCGACCAATCGGGCGGGCACGAGTTGCCACCCCACATTTGCTGCGTCCCCTCTTTTCAGGGGACGTTTTTTTGTTTCTGGTCCCGTTCCGCTGTGCTACGGTCGGTCTTCGGGCGTAATCCACGTGGCACCCCTTGTGCTTCCCGCCTCTGTCTTCCTCGATTCATGCTTTCGCTCGACGAAATTTCCTGGGCCATGGAGAATACCACGATCCTCCACGAGCCCGATCGGAGAATCGACACCTTCGGCTCCACGAACTTCGAATTCTATCTTCTCAGCGAATTGATGGACTCGGTTGATAAGGTTCGCATCCGCGAAGGTCGGATGGAGGCGGAACGACCCCGCATTCTTCGGCCGGAGGGAAATCGTGATCTCGTTTTCGACGGGTTCGGGGAGCACGCCGAGGCCTTCGCCCGATGGTTTCGCGAGGTCGGCGGAGATATCACTTTTCTCAAAT
>CAZLUZ010000125.1:0-15290 GCA_964562825.1 uncultured Akkermansia sp. | reverse complement strand
CTTCGAGACGGTGCATCGGCGTCTCGTTCCGAGACCGAGCGGATGAGTTCAATCGGTTGAGAGGGCGGTTCGTAGGGGATGGGGATGACGCCTTCCGCTTCCTCCTGCGCGATATCTTCGGGCATCTCCAAGTGGGTGGCCCCGGGGCGTTCGTCGGTGGCGATGCGAAAAGCCTCGCGAACATTGGCCGGGATGCGCTCGGCACTCTGGATCTGCCGGGTGTATTGGGTGACCGGTTGCATCACGTCGACCACGTCGAGAATCTGGAACCTCCCCTGTTTGCTTTTCTTTATCGGCTTCTGCCCGGTGATCATGACCAGAGGCATACCGCCCAGTTCGGCGAAGGCCGCCGCGGTGATGAGATTGGTCGCTCCGGGACCGAGGGTGGCGACGCACACCCCGGTTCGACCGGTGAGACGCCCGTAGGTCGCGGCCATGAAACCAGCCGCCTGTTCGTGTCGGCAGGTGACCAATTCGATCGGCGAACTCCTCAGCGATTCCAGCAGATCGATATTCTCCTCGCCGGGGACGGTGAAAACGATCTCGACCTTTTCCGCTTGCAGGGCCTCGACCATGATGTCGGCTCCTTTTTTTCGGGGAGACATAACTGTGGTAGATGATGCGCCTTCGATCAAACGACGGTTCGCGGGCCGCGGGAAAGAATGATGTAGACCGCGTGATGCCGGGAATGTATCCCAGCAGGGTCAGGATCAGGTTGAGCCAGAAGTGAAGTCCGATGCCTACCTGCAGAAAGACCCCCACGGCAAACGAAACGTCGATCGAGGCGGCCGGTGATCTCCTTCTTCAGGCCGAACGTCCTCTCATCCTGATCGGCGCCGCGGCCAACCGAAAACAGGTGTCTGCGGCGCTCTCTCGATTGATCGAGGAACGAGAGATCCCCTTCATCACCACACAGATGGGCAAAGGGGTCGTCGATGAGAGGAGCGACTGGTACATCGGCAATGCTGCTTTGTCATCGGGTGACTTCGTGCACCTCGCCGCCCGCTGTGCCGACGTCATCCTGAACGTGGGTCACGAAACCGTGGAAAAACCGCCGTTTCTCATGCAGGCAGAAGGTGGCATGAGAATGATTCACCTGAACTACGGACCCGCTCAGGTCGAACCGGTCTACTTCTCTCATGTCGAGGTCACGGGTGACATCGCCGACGCCCTCGATCGGCTGAACCGACGGCTCGATGCACCCAGAACCTGGAATACCGAGGCCTTTCTCGAAATCCGAAACGCTGCCCTCCGGCCCGAGATGGCAGCTCGCCCCACCGAGAAAACCATGTCTTCCCGCCAGATCGCGAATCACCTTCGCACCCTCCTGCCCACCGACGCGGTGCTTTGTCTCGACAACGGCCTCTACAAGATCTTCTTCGCCCGCGATTATCCGGCCTATCTTCCCAACACCGTTCTTCTGGACAACGCCCTGGCTACCATGGGAGCCGGCCTGCCTTCGGCCATGGCGACGAAAATCGCCTACCCGGAGCGTGCCGTGGTGGCCATCTGCGGGGATGGCGGCTTCCTCATGAATGCTCAGGAGTTGGAGACCGCTGTGAGACTGGGCCTGAATCTGGTGATCCTGGTCCTCCGCGACGACAGCTATGGCATGATCCGCTGGAAACAGGATGCGATGGGGTTCCAAGCCTACGGGCTCGATTTCGGCAACCCAGACTTCGTCCAGTTGGCCCACTCCTACGGTGCCAAGGGTCACCGGGTCGAGTCGCTGGATCACCTCGCGGAACTTTTGCCCTCCCTCCTCGGGGCTTCCGGAGTCCATCTTCTGGATGTCCCGATCGACTACGAACAGGATCGCAATTTCATCGATAGGGAGCTTCCCCAACGCGTCCGCGAGATGGAAAGCGAGACGCCCTGTTCCCGGGCCGACCTTTGAGAGTCGGGCGAAAACAGGCATTCGGGATTGCGACCGACGGATTCTTCTTCACCATAGCCGCATGAAGATCCCGATGCTCCCGCTCTCCTTATTTGGCTTCCCCCTCCTTTTCCTGCTCACCAATTGCAGCCCGGAGACCTCGATCGAAGCCGACGATCCCCCCACTCCCGCTTCCGAATCGGCATCGATTGAGGCGGAGGTGAAGCCGTCTGTGAACTCCGCGCCCCGACGAGAGTCGAGCCCTTTTGCCCGGGATGTTCCGCCGCTGCCCGGCGCAGACCAGATCGTGGCACGGCAGTTTCCTCTGCCCGCCTTTCCCTCGCTCGAAGAACTGACGGGCAAATGGACGCGCATCCCGGACGCGGTGATGAACCGGGTCGAATCCGTCACCGTGAAAATACCCGTCGAATACGGCATCTTCGTCGACGACCAGCCCACGGGAGTTTCCGAGTCCCCGGCCGGACATCAGGCCGAAATTCTCCGCTTTCAGCCCGGCTGGCTCCATCTCTCCAACAAAACGGGCCGCACCGCCCTACCGATCCATCAGACCGATTTCCAGCCACGTGTGGAGGCAGCCTACGAAGCCTTGCTGGAGGAAGCGCGTCAGCGTGTGTTCCGGGCCCGAACGGCGGCGAAAGATGCCCTCGCCCGCGCCCATGCCAAGTTTGGAGCGGTGCCCCTGCCCGACGGATTCACCGACGGAACAGCGGATCCCAGGTTTGCACCCATCCGCGACTACCTCGAGGCAGGGAAACTCGAATCAGAGACCCCTGATCGAGCCGACAAATGGCTCTGGCTCGGACCGGAAGAAATCGACGACGAGACTTTTGACGTGGTGTTCGTCAATTTCCGGGATGAAACCGTTCTCGGCACCCTGCCCTCCCCCAAGTGGTGCCTCCTGGCGAATGGCGAGCCGGTTCGCTGGATCGACGTGAGTCCCACCACCCCGGCTCTTCCCTGAACCGGAAAGAGCCGGGGAAATCCTACCGGCTGAGCCAGAAAAGCCAACGGACCTTTCCACCCCTTTTCGCCCCGCATCTGACTCAACCACCGTTCTGTCGTCGCAGCCGCTCATCTGCGGCTTTCAGAATGAGCCCCAGCATCTCCGCGTAGCTGTAACCCGCCATTTTGGCCATCTTGGCCAGGTGACCGTCCCAGCACCAGCCGGGATTCGGGTTCACCTCCAGCAAGCGCGGTGTGCCGTTGGCATCGAGCCGCCAGTCGAAGCGGGCGTAATCCCTGCAGCCAAGTCGCTCGAAGAGGCGCTGGCAACAGGCTACGAGGAAACCCTCGGTCTTCTCCGGGAGCTCGGCCGGGATGGACCGGAGGCAGTCCCAGTAGGGGGATTCCGGATCCCACTTCGCCTCATAACCGCAGATGTGAGGCAGGCCGGGAGGAAGCAAAGAGTAGTCCTCCTCCACCACCGGCAGGGCCATGCTCGACCCGGGCGGATTTCCGATGATGCCAACGGTGATGTCTTTGCCCGTGAGAAACTGTTCGATCAGCACCGGGCGCTCGTATCCGAAGGTCTGGCGCACTTCCAGGATCGCCTGCTCCAGCTCGTTGATGTTGGAGCAAACGCTCTTGCGGGTGATGCCTACGCTGGAATCGCCGAAGTTGGGTTTGACGATCAGGGTGAAAGGCAGAGGCAACTCGAAAAAAGAGGTATCGTCCGGGCGAATCAGGAAGGCCTCCGGCGTGGGAACATCCATCTCGATGGCCACGCCCCGGACCAGGGACTTATCGTAGCAATAGGCCAGGCACTGTGGGTTGCCGCCGGTATAGCGGATTCCCAACATCTCGAACAGGGCGGGCAAGTGCAGTTCCTGCGTAGCCATATTGCCAAAGCCCTCGTCACAGAGGTTGAACACGAGATCGTAATCGGCACGAATACGGCGGGCATCAGCCAGGATCGTTTCGTGGTTGTCGAAATAGGCAAACTCGTAACCGGGAAGCTCCGCCAGGGCGGTCTTGAGCCGGTCGATCGTGCGAAAGTCGTCCTCGTCGAAGGTGCCGTCAGGCTTTACCGCGTCGGTTTTGCGGGGATCGCCCATCACCACCGCCACCTTTTGTTTCACCGGCTGTTTCCTCGCGTGAGTGGACCAGGTCTTTTTGGGTTTGGCGACGTAGATCATCCGCCTCCCCATCATCCCGAGATCCTGGTTCCGTCGGCTCTCGGTGGCGATCTGGTGCCGCAACTCAACCTCCCCGAATTCGCATTCGTGCAGGAGCTGCCGCATCTGCCCCTCGGAGTAGAGCCGTTCCGCGTAGAATTGGTCCGAGATGACTCCTTTGCGCACATGGGTAATGACCTCGCGAGAAATCAGCCTGGACCCATCGTCGGACAACCCCCGCTCGCGGCAGACGAAGTAGTTTTTGTCGATCCACTCCCAGCTGCGCGGCTCGAAGTGCTCCCGCATGTGCTCGCCATCGGTCAGATCCAGCATCAACCGGCCGCCCGGCACGAGGACGCGCCGGATTTCCCGAAGCACCAGGCTGTCATCGCTGAGGCTCTCGAAGTAACCGAAGCTATTGCCCATCACCAAAACGATATCGAACCGGTCGGTATCGAAGGGCAACTTGCGTGCGTCACCTTCCCGAAAACTGATTTCCAGAGCCTCCTTTCTGGCGAGGCTGCGCGCCCTGGTCACCAGATAATGCGAACGATCCAGCCCCGTCACATTGACGAAGCCGCGCCGGGCCAGACCCAGACTGTGTCGTCCCTGACCGCAGCAGAGATCCAGGATCCGTGCATCGGGAGCCGGTTGGAAAATCCCTGTCACCAGGTCGACTTCGCTCTCCGTCAGCCGCGCATCCTCGACCACGTCTCCGTCGGTGCGCAGGTAGTTGTTGTTGAAGATATGCCGCCACCAGTCGGCCTTCACGTAGCTCTGCAGATCTTCGACCGGGCCGAGGACTTCAGTAAGTTTTTTCTTGTTGCGGGGCACCGCCTGATTGGCGGTCTTTTTTTGCTGTTTCGCGCTGCGTTGAGCGGGACTAGGGGTGGTGGTAGAACGGGGCATGAATGCAGGTTCTCAGGGTATTTTGTTGGAGTTTGGAGGGAAAAATCCCAGGGCGAAAGCCGGCGCCCCGGGATAAGCGACAGAGGAATCGGCTACCCCCAGTACGAGGGCGTCGGCCTCCGTTCGCAGAGTTTCGACCAAGCGGCCGAAAGCGTCCTGGACGCGCGCGATGATCTTGCCGCCGCGAACCCTTTGCCCGGGTTCACAGCGGAAACGCAGAATCCCGCTCGTCGAGCAGAGTGGACGGTTGGAATATCGCAGCGGAGGATGGGGCGAGGGAGCGCACGGTGCCGGGCCGCGCTCGACCATGCCCAGGTCGGTGAGAATCATCCACACGGCCTCAAATCCAAGAGCCACGTTCCTCTCGTTCACCACGCGGGATTCGCCGAGTTCGATGGTCAACGCGGGTATCCCGCGCTGAATCAGGCTGTAGGACAGAGTGCGTCTCAAGGGATTCGATTCTTGCACGATGGGAAAAGCAGTTCGTGCGGCGATGTTACTCGCCGCCTGCCGGGCCGCTTCCGCGGCGGCACCACACGAGTCCGGTAACGCGTCGAGAACGATGTAGGGAATGGTCCGGGTCCAGTCATTGTGCAAATCCAACACCAGCACGGGTGCGGAGTTCGCCACCACATCGAAAATGGCCCCCGCGATGCGTTCGGCGAGAGTGCCGTGGGCATCTCCGGGAAACGACCGTTTCAAATCCTCCTCACTCAGGGTGACATGACGAGAACAAACATCGAACCCGATCGGATTCATCAACGGAAAAGCCTGCAATTTGCCGCGAAGCAGCGGTTGTCTGGACAGGCGCCGAAACACCTCATGTACCACGACAACGCCGCCGACCTCATCTCCATGGGCGCATGCCGTCAACCAGACCTCCGGGCCGGTCCGAGCCGCGACGGCCTCAATGCGGGGCAACCGCCGCCGGGCGAGATCGCAGCTGGTCAGGACCGGGACGAATCCACGTCGAATTTGGGAGGACTTGAGCCTGTTCATTGTCGCGCGCAAGTTCCCTCAGGAGTTTTCCCGGCAGAGTTTGTACCTGCAGCGCCAATCGCCAAGATGGATGAGTTGGTGGAGATTTCTCGAAAAAGTTGTGTCCCTCCCAACTTTTTTTTCGGCGGTGCCTCCCCCACGAGGGAGCGACCCGCCTCCGGACCCGAGAATTCGGAACGCTAGCCCGGAAACCGGGCGGGTTTCCCAATCTCCTCCTCCAGAACGCTTCTCAATTCCTCGTCCGAAAGATGGGCCAGACCGAGGTCTTCCTCGGATGCCGCCCCCTCCACGCGTGCGAGGTGTTCGACCAGGGCATCGACTGTGGCAAAATTCCACAACGCAACCGAATCAACCGGCCGTCCCAACCAGCGCTGAACCCGCTCAGCCAGAGCCACGGCCCTCAGGGAAGGCAGACCGAGTTCGGCGAACGGACGATCGGTGGAAACGTCATCACACCCGAGTTCAACCGCCAATTGGCGGCACAACCAAGCCCGAATCTCCTCCCTGCTCCTCCGCCTTACCGACGCCTCCCGCTGCTCGCTTTCGCTCTCGCGCTCGCGCAGTTTTCGCTTGAGAATCTTTCCCGTGGGCCCCGTAGGAATGTCCTGCACGAAGCGCACCACTTGGGGAATCTTGTCATCCGAAATCCTCTCACCCAGGAATATTCGAATGGCTTCAACATCGATCGGGTCTGATTCATCGGCGAGAATGATGTCCGCACAGACTCTTTCGCCCATCACGGGATCGGGTAACCCATAGACCGCTGATCTAGCCACAGCCGGGTGCTCCTCGAGCGACGCTTCGATTTCACCCGGGTAAACCTTCACGCCACCGACGTTGATCATATCTCGCACGCGATCCAGCACGAAATACCTCCCTGCGTCGTCGACGAAACCGAGGTCGCCGGTGTGAAACCAACCGTCGCGAAGCACCTCTCCAGTGCTTTCCGGTTGGTTCCAGTAGCCCAGCATCACGTTGGGACCCCGCACCGCAATTTCGCCGGTTTCGCCGACCGGAAGAGGCGCCCCCTCCGGGTCTACCACGCGCAACTCCACCGACTCGGGAGGTTTTCCGATGGAATCCGGATGTTGGACCGTGTCGGCGTTCGAGCAGGCGAATGGCGAAGTTTCCGTGGCACCGTACCCGTTGTGGATGGCGATGCCAAAACGCTTCCACCAGCGTTGAATGGTGTCGGGCGTAAGCCTCGCGGCTCCAGAGAGGCAGAAGCGGAGGGTCGATAGCTCCGATGGCTCCGCCGCGCCGAGAAGTGCGTGGAAAACGGGGGGAACGCCGAAGAACATGGTCACCCCCTGTTCACGAATGGTTCGGACGATGCGCTCGGGTTGAAAAGAAGGCTCAAGCACCAGGGTGCCCATCGCATGGATCGCTCCGTTGAGGACGACATTCTGCCCGTAGCAGTGATGCAGGGGAACAAAGAGCAGGTAGCGGTCGTCGGCCCGATAGCCGGCACGAAGGGCGAAGTCGGCGGTATTGGTGGCAAGATTGCGTTGCGAGAGTGTGACACCTCGCGGTGCTCCCCCGGTTCCCGATGTGTAGAGAATTGCCGCGGGATCCTGGGCCTGGCGATCGGTGGTCGGCAAAGGGTTGGAATCGGCGACAAAATCCTCAAAGCTCCACGCCGCCGCTTCACTCGATCCTTCACACACGATGGTTCGATCGAGAAACTCGGCCGGAACCTGGGTGCATTGTTCCGGGGCAGCGAACAGGTATCGAGGCGAGCAGTTTTCCCACAGGTTCCGCACCTCCGGGGCCTTGAGATTGGCGTTCAGGGAAACGGCGATCGCCCCGACCTTTTGGACCGCGAAGTACACGATGATAAAAGAGGGCGAATTGGGCAGGAAAAGCGCCACTCGATCGCCCGGCTCAACCCCGAACTTCCGGATGGCGCCCGCCAGGACGGCACAGCGATCATGCAACTCCCGGTAAGTCCAGCTCCGTCCCTCGAAGATAAGAGCGATCTTTCCGGGGGCGGCCTTCGCGGCCCGATCCAGGTTATCGGCAATATTCATGATGGAAATCGTTCCAGGCGGCATCCTCTGGCATGTCCGCACCTCCGCGTCGGCTCAGAGAGACTGATCCGCGCCTCATAGTGACCGAGCATCCGGAAGCAGGCGGGAAGGCCCCGGTTGAAGGCAGGTTCGACGACAAGCGTCAATGCGGCCTCGACCCGCGTGCGGACGTCGGCTTCCCCCGAGATTCGGATGAAAGATTCCCGGTGCCTCACCGCGGCGACCGGTTCGATCGTCAGTCCGGATCCGGACAGCATCACGGTGGCAGTTTCATGACTCATGCCGGACGCACACAGTCGGCGGGAGGAACACTGGTCTGGTTCCGTTCCCACGTCGCGATCTCCTCCTCCGTCCACTTCCGGTAAGCCCCGCCATCGACAGGGTCGGCGAGTTTCAGATCGATTCCCAGCCTCTCTTCGAGCCATGCGAGGAATTCGTGGTGATAACTCATCACCGCACCGCCGGTCCCGTGGGGCCGATCCCAACGCCCGAGCAGGGAGTCTCCGAAGTGAAATTCCGATTCCTCCCCCTGCCGCCAATGTCGGATCACCGGATGGAGGAAAGCGGCGCAATGGGTATCGGTGGGATCGGACGGCCCCATGAAGGAAAGACTGGATTCCCCGAAGCGGTGAAATCCGAACTCCAGGGTAAAGACCAGCGCGTGTCGATCTCCCAGATCGCGTTCCCGGACGAGAGCCAGAGGCAATTCCTCGAAAAGCGTGGCTTCGTGGAGATCCTCCGAGAAAACCAGCACATCACAGAGCGTTCCGTAGAGTTGGAACAGGGCGGCCGAGAGACTGAATCGGGCATACATCCATTCCAACACCGCCTCCCAATCGAGGGGAGAGAATTCGCGTGTCGGGTAGGGGATACCCTCTTCACTCTCCATAAGAAGATGGTAGAGCGTGCGGATGTTGTAACGGAAACCGTGGATGAAGCCCGATGCGGACTGGCGATCGTTCGCCTGCATGGCAGCTCCGATAAAATAGAGCCCGGGAACGTTGGCTGATTCCCAGCGGTGGTTGAGTAGCGGATACTGACCGTCCCGCTTCGTGGCCGGATCGACATCGGCGTCGAAAAGGTCCTGGTGCACCCAGTTCCAACCCGTGGCGGCGATGATATGGTCGTACTCCCGAGTCAGTTGCAACGTTCCCGGCGGATTTCCCCGGGGATAGTCGTACTCATGGCTGGTCTCCAGGGTTCCTCGATCGGTGCGGCGGATCTCTTTGATCCGGGGGCTGAGCACCGCATGAAGCGATTTCAGCTGATACATGTCGAAAATGTTGTTGTTCACCGCACGCAGATCGCCGACAAAGTGAGTCTCCCAGGCAAAGCGAATCGGGCCGTGGGTCAGAACGTGGACAAAGGCGGCGACCCCGGAGAGGGCTTCGGCGGTCTCGAAAGCGGAATTGCCCTGTCCCAGGATTCCGACCCGCTTGTTTCGGTAGGTCTCACGATCCAGAGATTGCTCGGGGTAGGGTGTGGTGAGTTCAATCCCCGGAATGTCCCGCGGCATCCTGATTCCCGCGGCCCCGAGTCCGCAGAGCAGGATCCGGCAGTCGTAGTTCGTTCCCGACGAGGTTTCCACCCGAAATCCCCCATGGTCGGCCCGAACGATCCGGGTAACGGTGACGCCGTAGGCGATGTTGAGCTGAGCTTTCTCCGCAAAATCCTTGAGGTAATGGTGGAGCACGTCCGCCCTCGGGTAGAGATCCTCGGAGTGTTCGCCAAACCTCAAGCCGTCGTCGTCGGAGAGCAGCGAATTCCAATCGTGGCGCCAGTTGAATTCGTCTTCGGCAAAGAAATTGTGCTTTTTGTTGATCGAAATAAGCCTCCGATGGACGGGGAACCGCCGAAAAAACGACCCTGCTTCACGGTCCCGTTCGAGAATGAGATAATCGGAGCGATTCCGCAGGTAATAAGCCATCTGCAAGCCGCCCGGCCCGGCACCGAGAATGAGATATTTATAAAAACTGCTCATCGGCTTTGTTTACGTCGCCCAATCCCGGCAGAAGCCTCCCCCCACCTGGCGTCACCCCGAAAACATGCCCTATAAAAGGCCCGGATGCCATAGGGCGTCACGATGGGGTGGTGCGCTCCGGCGATGAATCTGAACCGGTATTCGCCCCGTCGGCGGATGGGTCCGCACCCGGCGATCGCCTCGGATCCGGAGATCCACCTACCTTCCTCGCTTCGACAAGCTGGGCAGAAAGACGATTTGATGAGATTGCCGGACTTTTTTTCTTTTCTTCACTCATGAACCGGTTTCTGCCCACCTTCCCCAGAAGCAGCAACAGCACAAGAGCAAAATGGCGTCGCTTTCGGTGTCGGTGCCCTTGCCTCATAAAGCCCGAAAAAAGCCCAAAAGATGTCTTCAGACCATCCCGCGCTCCGTTCCGCGAACACAAGGCAAAATGTTCACAAACCGAAGCTTGTAAGTTGAGGTCGATGGCTACTCTTAGTGATCCTCCTCCCAATGAATGAGGTTCCTCCTTTCAATGAATAAAACCCTTCCGGCCATCTGCCTGATCGCCCTACTTTTCGGCACTGCTCTTTCCTCGGAATTGACGGTGAATCCCGATGCTGGAACGCTCCGTGTCGACGGTTCTCCTTTCGCCGGTTCGCAGACCTTCAACGGAACCACCATCACCGCTGGTGAATTGCAGGGAAACATCCGGGTCTACCGGGTCCACGGTGACTTCAAGGTCAACGCGTCGAACACCGTCACCGCGACCGACGGGAGTACCAGAGGGGTGCGTTTCATCGTTGGCGACGATGCCGACATCGATAGTGGCGCCACCATTGATTTCAGCGGCGCCGGAATGGTGGCCCGCGCCGGCGGGGGCGCCGGAGGACCGGCCGGTACCGGCGGCACGGCCTCCTTGGTGAGCAACGGCGGCACCGGCGGCACCGGAGGAAACGGCGGCAGCGGAGGTGGCAATGGCGGGGCCGGCGGCAACGGCGGCAGTGGATTTGAACTCGCCGATGGCGCCAACGGAACGGGAGGAGCCTCCGGCGGAAACGGCAGCAGTGGCGCAATCGGTGGCGAGGGTTCGGCTGGTTCTGATGGCTCGTCCAGTGGGGCCGGGGGAGATGGAGTAAACGGAGCCGGCGGTGCAGCGGCCGCGCCCGGGGGCATCGGAGGCGGTGGTGGCCTCGCCTCCTCGTCGACCAATGGCGGGTCTGGAGGCGGAGGAGGCGGCGCCGGAGGCGTGTTCGACGATCGTGACACCCAAGCCAATGGCGGCGGCGGCGGCCAGGGTGGCGCTGCCGGCGGAAATGGCGGCATCGGAGCGAATGGTTCGGACGCGGCTCCCGGGAACTCCGGGGCAGCCGGCGGCGGCGGCGCGAATACGGGTCCGCTCGACGCCCAACTGGTCGGTGGCGGCGGCGGTGCCGGGGGCAGTGGCGGTGGCGCCGGTGGACAAGGAGGCGGCGGCCAGGGCGGTGGCGGCGGCAAAGGCGGCGGCAAGGGCGGCGGCGGCGCCGGCGGCGAGGGCAACTTCGACCTGGGCTTTTTCAGCCAGACCAACTATCGCGGAGGCAACGGAGGCAGCGGAGGCAACGGAGGCTCGGGGGGAACCGGTGGTGCCGGCGGCGACGGCGGTCCCGGCGGCTCGGGTGGCTCCGGTGGTAACGGTGGCGCCGGCGGTGGCGCCGCGGAGATCCTCGTCTGGGGTGACCTGATCGTCGATGGCCAAATCCGCGCCACCGGTGGTGATGGCGCATCCGGCACTTCCGGTTCGCCCGGTTCCTCTGGAGAATCGGGTCTGTCCGGCCTCTTCGGAGCAAACGGCTCCATCGGAGGTTCGGGTCAGGACGGAACCGACGGTGGAGGCAGTGGACGCGGCTTTGGAGGGTCCGGAGGCAGCGGTGGCGTTTCCGTCGGCGCCAACGGCGCATCTGGCGGTGGTGGCACGGACACCACTTCAACTTCGGATGGACCCACCGCTGGCGGCGGCGGCGGCGGCGGCGGCGGCAAGGGCGGCACCGGTGGACGCGGCGGTGCCGGCGGTTCCGGGGGAAATGGAGGCGACGGTGGCTCCGGCGGCGGCGGAGCCGGTGGAACCATTTCGCTCATCGCTTCCGCACTTGGCGGAGACGGAACCATCGACACCTCCGGCGGAAACGGCGCCGTCAACGGAGGAAATGGAAGAATCATTTTCGGCAGCCATCTCACCCTCGCCGGGTCGATCTCCCGGCTGGGCGGCACGCAGATCGCGACGGGCGGTCCCACCGCGGTCAACCCCTTCCTCCAGGACGGTTTTTCCGGACAGGCTACCCCGACCCTACCCGGCCTTGCGGGGGGAGCCGAGGCCTTCGGTCTGGCCGAGGCACTCGATCTTCATCTCACGGCCGATCCTGCCCGCCCCGCCGAAACGCTTGCTGTGGTCAGGCGTTTCGACACCGGGGCAGTTCTCGGGCTAGATTCTCTGAATCGCGACTACCCGGGATTTGACCTGGTGGTCCTATTCGGCGTCACCGGACCCCTCAACTCCGCCAAGATCGGGGTTGGCGGCGACTCAGGGTCAGACCTCGCCACCATCCGTCAGGGAGGTTTCGGGAATGACACCGCTTTCGGAGGGCCCGGCGATCAGAACATCCCGACCCTGGCCCTCGGGGATGCCTTCGTCTTTCTCATCCCGGAGGAAGCGGGCACTCTTTCGCTCGAGATCGACGGAGGCGCCGAGACGCAGTCCCTCTTCACCGATTCGTTCGCCGACGGTGCGACAGTTTATCTTCTCCCCGACCTCAATCCCGAGAGCGTGACCCTCGCTCCTTCATCGATTCAGGAAAATCTCTCCCCCGACACCCTGGTCGGCACCCTTTCGGCCGTCGATCCCAACCCCGGCGAGACTTTCACGTTTTCGCTGGTCAGCGGGGCGGGCGACACGGGCAATGCCAACTTCACCATCACCGACGATCAATTGCGGTCGGCGGTCTCCTTCGATCACGAGGAGAGCGCGCTCCAGTCCATCCGCATCCGGGTTACGGATTCTTCGAACCTGACCGCCGAAGAGATCCTCAATGTCACGATCCTGGACGTGGCGAGCGAGGACTTCGATGGCGATGGTCTCACCGAGGCGGAAGAGGACGCCCAGGGAACCAGTGATCTGTTGGCCGACACGGATGGCGACGGAATCAATGACGATATCGATCCTCAGCCGACGGTTCCCGGAAGCGCGCCCACCGCGATCGCTCTATCGGCGAATTCGGTTGCGGAGAACCTCATCGCAGGCACTCCGGTGGGAACGCTCAGTTCGACCGACGCCGATGCCGGGGAAACTTTCACCTATGCCTTGGTCTCGGGAAGCGGCGACACCCACAACGGTCAGTTCAGCATCGTGGGAGGGGAGCTGCGCACCAACGCGGTGTTCGACCAGGAGGTCACCCCGACCCGTTCGATCCGGGTGCAGACAACCGATTCCGACGGAAACACTTTCGCCGATCGTTTCACCATCACGATCCTCGATGACACCAGTGAGGACTTCGATGGAGACGGCCTCACCGAGGCCGAGGAAGAAGCCCAGGGGACCAGCGACCTCGATTCCGACAGCGACAACGACGGTCTCCTCGACGGTACCGATCCGGAACCCACCGTGACGAACACCGCCCCCACAGCGATCGAGGTGGCTCCGAATTCCGTCGCCGACAGTCAGCCCTCCGGTTCGACCGTGGGCACGCTGACGGCCACCGATCCCGACGCGGGAGAAATTTTCAACTATTCCCTGGTCTCGGGAGCCGGGGCCACCGATAACGCGAGCTTCACCATCGTTGGTGACCAGCTGAGGACGGCGGCCACGCTCAATCACGACACCACCCCGACGCTGTCCATCCGGGTGAGGGTGGTCGATACGGCAGGCAACTCCCACGAGGAGGTTCTCACCATAACGGTGATCGATTCGTCCACGGAATTCGTTGTCGCCGCCCTGCCCGACACCCAGAACTACAGCGAAAACTTCCCCCAGGTCTATCTCTCGCAGACCCAGTGGATTGCAGCGAATGCGGCCGCCGAAAGGATCAAGTTCGTCACCCACCTCGGCGACTTCGTGCAGAATCACGACCTGGACTACCAGTGGGACAACGCGGAGAATGCCATGGTCGTTCTGGACAACGCGAACATCCCGTGGGGAGGGATTCCGGGGAACCACGATTTCCTCTACGGGGATGGTCCGGACGATTTCACCGGCAGCCGGTATCTGGCCAGATTCGGCCCCCAACGATTCGTCGGCAAGAGCTGGTATCGGGGAGCCTCGCCAAGCCAGCTGAGCAACTACCAGATCATCGATTTCGGCGGTGGCACGGAGATTCTTTTCCTTCACCTCAACCTCGAAACCCCAGCCAGCGAATTGTCATGGGCTCAGGGAATTCTCAATCAGCATCGCGACCTGCCGGTTCACGTTTCGACCCACCGTTACCTTCAGGACGCCGAGGCCTATACCGGCGGCCTACCCTTCCAGGTGCCACCGGTGCCCTCGGGTCGTTACCCCGAGATCTGGTATATCGTCGAGGGACAATACCGTCCGGATGGGATCCGTTCCGAGGTGTTCTTCAACTCCTTCGTGGCCAACAACAAGAACATCTTCATGATCCATTGCGGTCACTTCCACGCCGAGTTCCGCCAGACCAGTCTGAACAATGCCGGACTTCCCGTTTACGAAATCCTTGCCGACTACCAGGACGACCCCAATGGCGGGGACGGCTGGATGCGACTGATCACCTTCCGACCGGATCAGGATCAGATCTTCGTGCGGTCCTATTCTCCTTTCCGCGACGAATTCCGCACCACCAACGAGAGCCAGTTCACCATCAACATCGATCTCGATGACTATACGTTCAGCGACGGTTCCACCCAGATCACCTTCCAGAACGGAGTCGGTGGTTACAGCGGCACGGTCGACACCTACGTGAACAGCGACACCGGAGGTTTCGGGGAGACCGACGGCCCCTTCGACAACACCTCTTTCGGCAACAGCCCCATCCTGGTGGTGGACAATGACTTCGACAACTCTCCCTTCGGCGACGAACCGACCCAGGCTCTGATCCGTTTCGAATCCATCTTTCAGGGCCCGGTAGAGGAGGGAGACCCGGCCCCGACCCGCATCCCTACCAACGCTACCATTCAATCGGCCACCCTGACCTACAATGTGGTCGACGATGTCGACATCGGCGACGAGGACATGAGGGTCTACCGGGCTCAGGTCTATTGGGACGAAAACTCCACCTGGAACTCCCTGGGGGGAGGCCTCTCCGGAAGCGAACTCTCCGCACAGATTGCACTGGTCGACGGGGGCAACGATCCCGACGGGCTGACGGTCTGGATTGTCAACGTAACGTCCT
>CAZLUZ010000124.1:0-15526 GCA_964562825.1 uncultured Akkermansia sp. | reverse complement strand
ATGGCAATTATCGGATTCATAGAATATTTCTTGTCATAACAGTTTTATTCTGGAGCCCCCTCCATAACATTGTTTTGGGACCCCCTCCCAAACTAGTTTTACCTTTGCTCAAAATGTGGGCACGGTCGAACAGATCTCTTCGATTCGCCAAAAATGTCACATTTTCAGGCGATCAGAGATGTTGGCTTGGTCGGCTATCTGGCCAGTGAGTGTCACTGAGCTTCTCTCCCCAGCTTCAACTCTTTGGCAAGTCCAGGGGGCTGGGGGCACCCACCCCGCCCGGCTTCTTCATCACATGCAGATAGATCATGGTGGTCGAGACATCCGCGTGTCCCATCAATTCCTGAACCGTCCGGATATCATAACCGGCCTCGAGGAGATGGGTGGCGAACGAATGTCTCAGCGTGTGGCAGGAAGCCTTCTTGTAAATGTTCGTCTGGAGAAAAGCCTTTCTGAATTGGCTTTGCAGCGACTTTTCATGCAGGTGATGCCGCGCCACGTCCCCAGTCCGCGGATGAGCACAAAGACGGGCCGCCGGAAAAAGATACTGCCAGGCAAACTCGGTCCTGGCATTGGAATACTTCCGCGCCAGGGCCGTGGGGATATGAACGGCCCCCTGGCCAAGCTTCAGCCAGGCTTCGTGCTGTTCCCTCAAGCGGTCAATGTGATCTCGCAGATCCGTCTCCATGGCCCGGGGCAAGGGAACGACCCGGTGCTTGTTCCCCTTCCCATCGTGGACGGTAATCGTCCCCTGACCAAAATCGAGATCCTTGATCCGCAATCGCAATCCTTCCGATTGCCGCAACCCGGTTCCATAAAGAATCCGGCAGATCCGATACCAGGGTTCCCGAAGATGGGAGAAGACTTGCTCGATCTCTTCGACGGTCAACACCACAGGCGGTCTCCGATACCCGTTTTCCGTGTGGACAAAGTTCAATTCGATCTGATCGATTTTCAGCTGGTGGCGAGCGAAGAAAACCAGGGCATTCAAGACCAGTTTTTGAGTATTGGCAGATACCCGCCTCTCCAGGGCCACATATTCCAGATAAAGCTCAATATTTTCCAGGGGTTCCTCCAGTGGTGACCGCTGCAAACGTCGCAGACAAAACCGGATGAAACGCTTGAGATGGTCCCCATAGGTTTTTTCGGTTTTGACCGCCTTTTTCTCAGTTTGCGCGACATGCCGGAACTCCGATATCAATTCAGCACTTAGCTCGGTCTCTCCAGCGGCTGGAACCCGGTCCGCCGGTGTCGGTGGATAGGATCGCAATTGAGAACTGATATGGTCGCGCGACACCGTCGGATGATCGACTTCGAGTGAACGGAACTGATCCATGGTGCCGCTCCAATCAAATCCCTCGGCCCATGCCCAATGTTCAATCTCCCTCGTCCACAACTCGACGGCGCGTATCGCCTGTCGCAGCTGCCAGTCTTCCAACCCGGGGTCAGTCCCGAGTCGATCGAAGAAAGCCCGCGTCGCAGCGGCGCTCGACGGATTCTCCGCCTTCTCACAAAACTCTTTCCACTGCTCCACCCTGCGAAAATAATAAGGTCGCGCTTTTTCAGACACTCGTTGAGAAGGATCGGCAAGGAGCCGGAAATAGGCATCCTCGAAACTGCGGTCAAAACCGTTCATGAGAACAGTTTTCATTCACCGCATCATCTTTCAAGAAAAAACTGTTCAAATAAGCTCATAATATCTTTGAACACACGTTGCTTGACGAAAAAAAAGGGGGGCTCTCGACCATCCAATATCGTGAAGGCGCTCAGGCGCTGAATCTGGCTCGCACGCTGCCGCCCGTGGTCACCTGACGGGGTGATCCCTGCAAGAGGCTGGGGCTCGAAGCGAACTTGGCCGATAAATAAAGGTTAAAACGAGAACGGAGTGGTTGTCCAGAAACGATTGCTTCTGGAGGCTGGAGGCTGTTGGGAGGCGGGAGGCGGGAGGCTGGTCCAGAACGCGAAACCGGGGTCCCATCGCCGTTTCCCGCGTCGCAGGAGACAAGTTCGGCAAAAACTGAACAAAATGTCAACAAAATGCGTTTTCGGTGAACCTGTTCAGCTTTTGTTCAACGTTACCTGCAGTGATGACGAACAGAACATGCGACACCACGAGAAACCGCCGCGGAAGAAAGCGAGGCGAAACCACCATCAGCCGTCGAATGGGGCAGCTTTCCCCGGGTCACCTCCGGCTGCTCGCCGCTATCCTGGAGGTCTCTGAGGAAGACCTCGTCCTCTCTCTCGGCTCGCCCATGGGCGAAGTTCCTGCCATCGCTTCGGTGAGAAAATAAATCGTCTCCCCTTCCAGCGGCGTCGGATTCTTCGCGCCGGCGCCCGACCTGCGGCAACCGGCCCGGCCCACGCGACATCACCCCACCACCAGCCTCCCATGACCCAGTCTCTGCTGAACGATACCGCTGCCGGAGATCCGGTACGTGCTGTCCGAGCCCTCATCGCCCCACCGGTGTTGGATTCTCGCCCTACCCGAACTCTCGACGAAGAACTTGGCATCATCGCTGACTGTGAGCGCTTCTGCGACCTCGCCACCCACTTCGCCATTGCGGATCCCTATGATCCGGCGATCTCCCGCTCCTTTGAAACGGGCGGTGCCCTGGCCGGTTTGGCGGCTTTCCGCCGCCTCAAGACGGTGTTGGCGCTTCCCCTGATCGAGGCATTTGACCTCATTGCTGAGCTTTCGGCTGCTTTTGACGCAGGAATCGGCAATCGCTGGCGCGGACTTGCCAACCGCGTCGCCGGAACCCCTTGGGCACGCCAGCGCGTCCTTTCCTGGCTCGAAACCGGTGCGCACCGGGATCATTTTCGGCAATTGAAGGGCAGCCTGCTTGACGCCGATCCGCACGCCATCTACCCCACCTCATCTTTCCGCTCGGGCACGGGTCATGTCGTGGCCAGCGAATCGTTCGACCAGGTGGATGCGGTCATGGAGTCGAGGTCGTTTACCACCGTCAAGATCGTGGAGGATGTTCTCTCCCTGGAACAACCTCTGCTCCGGGATTTTTATCGCCCTCTGGGTCGATGTGTGTGTCTGGTCGACCGCAACGTCGAAACCCACTACGGCGAAGCGCTTGCCGCCTATTTCAGCCATCACGGCATCACTCTCGACAAGCTGGTCTACCGGGCCATGGAGGTGGACAAGGGGATCAGAACCGTGGAGCGAATGTTGGGCGATTTCAAAAGGCTGGGAGTCTCCCGCAACGAGCCGGTTCTGATCGTGGGCGGAGGCGTCCTCGCCGACACGGGTGGTCTCGCCTGCGCCCTCTACCACCGCAACACACCCTACGTCATGCTTTCGACCTCGATCGTGGCGGGAATCGATGCCGGTCCCTCACCCCGCACCTGCTGCGATGGATTTGGCTACAAAAACCTCTTCGGCGCCTACCACGCTCCCGTCTTGTCCATTACCGATCGGTCTTTTTTCGGCAGCCTGACCCCGGGATGGCTCCGCCACGGCGTTGCCGAGATCATCAAGATGGGTGCGGTGAAGGACGCGGCTCTTTTCGAGGACCTCGAAACAGCCGGGTCCGATTTGATTCGCACCCGATTCGGCACGGTCAATGGCTGCGATGCCGAATTCAGCGACCTCTCCCAGAGGATTCTGGGTCGGGCCATCCAGAGTTACGTCGAGTCGGAATACGATAACCTCTACGAGACCCACCAAGCCCGACCTCATGCCTACGGGCATAGCTGGTCACCCGGTTTCGAGATCCCGGCGGGTCTTCTCCACGGCCACGCCGTGTCCATCGGGATGGGGTTTGGCGCCTTCCTCAGTACCAGGGCTGGCTGGATCGACGAGACCACCCTGGGGAGGGTGTTGGCCTTGATCAACTCCTTCGACCTCAGCCTGTGGCACGATATCCTGCTCGACGAGGATCTTGTCTGGAATGCCCAGTGCAAGATGACGGAGAAGCGCGGTGGCCATCTCGCCGCCCCGGTGCCGCAGGGCCGGATCGGCGCCGTCGGTTATCTGGAAGACCTCTCGAAAAAGCACTTGGCCGAAGCGCTGAAAGACTACCGACAGCTCTGTCGAGGTTACCCGCGTGGCGGAGTCGGCATCGAGCCGCTCTGCACGGATGTCGGTCTCGAGGACCCCTCCACGGTGGGCGATTCCTCCATCGCCTGACCGCGGGTCGCCAAGCAGTTTGCCATGAAAAAAGCCATCTTTCTGGGAAGCATCGGCGTGCTCGCCGAAACTTCGGAACTCCAGCGTCACGCCTTCAATCGAGCTTTCCTCGAGGCGGGGCTTTCTTGGGCGTGGGAGCCGTCGGAATACCGCGAACTGCTGATGCGCCCTGGAGGTCAGCGGCGCATCGCCGACTACGCGGAGCGCCTCGGCGTCGGCGGGATCGACGCGGCGGAGTTGCATCGACGGAAATCCGAAATTTTCCAAAGCATGATTCTGCGAGACGGTTTGACGTTGCGCCCCGGCATTGCGGACCTCGTGCAAACAGCTCGTTCTCGGGGAGTCGTGCTGGCCCTTGTCACTACCACGGAGCGGTCGAATCTCGATGCCATCTTCCAAGCGAGCCGACTTCTCGAGGAGGCGGACTTTTGTTTCGTCGGCGACAACTCCATGGTCCGGCGGACCAAGCCTGCTCCGGATATCTACCGGCTCGCCCTCCGATCGACCCGGACCCGCCGGGGAGAGGTCGTCGCGCTCGAGGATTCCGTCAGCAGCACGAGGGCCTCTCTGGACGCCGGCATCCGCGCTCTCTACTTCCCGGGCGCCTATGGCGCGCCCACGGCCCCGGAAACGACGATCATCGAGGACGCCACCGATGCCTTGCAACACCTCGAAGCCCAATGCGATGATCCGATTAAAACCGGTCACTCCTAACGCCATCCTGGCCGAACACCTCCGCCGGCTCGATGAATCGATTTCGTCGACCGCTCTGGATGGGGGGCAACGTTCTGCGGTATCACTGTGCCGTCACCTCGCCGAAGGTCTGGAAGGCTACGTCGAAGACTGTACGAGCCCGGCATCGCCCGAACTGGATTTCCTTGCCCGGGAAACCTTGGCAGTCGACTGGACCGCCGAATTCGAACAGGGCGAGACCCAATCCGCCCTGGAAAGCGAGATGCTGTCCGGCCACGTCGAGGGCCAGTTTTTGAAGATGCTCGTGCAGATTTCCGGGGCGAAGTCGATTCTGGAGATCGGCCTCTTCACCGGTTATTCGGCCCTTGCCATGGCGGAAGGGCTGCCTCCGGAAGGTCGGCTCGTCGCCCTCGAAATCGATCCCAGAGCGGCCCGCCTTGCCGGGCAGTGCTTTCAGGGCAGCCCGGCGGGAAGACGGATCGAGGTGGTGGTCGGTGACGCGAGGGAATCCCTGAGCCGACTGGCGGATGCCGGCGCCTCGTTCGACCTGGTTTTCATCGACGCGGACAAAACCGGTTATCTCGCCTACTACGAAGAGCTTCTCGCGCGTGGAGTGCTTGCGGAGAATGGGATGATCTGCGTGGACAACACCCTGCTTCAGGGCGAGCCATACCTGCGGCGGGAGGATATGTCCGCCAATGGAAGGGCCATCGCGGAATTCAACAAGCGGGTCGCCGATGACGACCGGGTGGAGCAGGTGCTCGTTCCCCTCCGCGACGGAGTCACCCTGATCCGGTGCAAGGGATGAAAACGATCCTTTCTACCAGCCGCACGGTTGGAACGCTTCTCCTGCTTGGCCTCCTTCTCCCTCTCAATCTCCTCGTCACCGCTGGGGGATGGCTGGTCTCCCGCTTGGCCAAACCTCGCCGCAGACCGCTCTCCCCGGGCAGGTGCGTGCTCCTCACGGGAGGGAAGATGTCCAAAGCCCTCCAGTTGGCCAGAGCCTTCAAAAATGACGGGCACCGGGTCGTGCTCATCGAAACAGAGAAATACTGGCTTACCGGTCACCGGTTTTCCAACGCGGTGGATCGTTTCTGCACCGTGCCCTGCCCGGAATCGGATTTTGCCGCCTACCGCGACGGACTGCTCGACATCGTGCGGAAGGAGCGGGTCGACATCATGATCCCCGTGGCGAGCCCGGCCTCCGCCCTCCACGACTCCCGGGCCAAACCCGCCCTCGCGCCGTATTGCGAGGTCTTTCACTTCGACCTCAAAACCACCCGGATTCTCGACGACAAATTCGCCTTTTGCGAAAAAGCCGCGGCATTGGGGCTTCCAGCTCCCCGAGTGCACCGCATCACCGATCCGGAGCAGGTGATCGGCTTCGATTTCGCATCCGATGGCCGGGAGTATGTGTTGAAGAGCATCCGCTACGACTCCGTCCACCGCCTGAATCTGAAACGGTTGCCCTGCGACGATCTCGAGGACTTCGTGCGGGGACTCCCCATCTCGCCGTCCCGCCCCTGGGTGATGCAGGAGTTCATTCGGGGCCAGGAATACTGCACCCACTCGACGGTTCGCGATGGCAGGATCCAGCTGTTCGGTTGTTCCCGATCCTCCGCCTTTCAAATCAACTACGAGCACGTCGCACACGAAAAAATTCACCGCTGGGTGGAAAGCTTCGTCGGCGCGATGCACCTCAGTGGACAGATCTCTTTCGACTTCATCGAAACGGAAGACGGCGAGGTCTACCCCATCGAGTGCAACCCCAGGACCCACACGGCCATCACCATGTTCCACGATCACCCGGACTTGGCGTCGTCCTACCTGGAGGTGCGCAGGGAGGAGGCAACCCCATTGGTCGGCAGTCCCCCCACCTACTGGCTCTATCACGAATTGTGGCGGCTGACCCGCGTGCGGAGCTTCGCCCAACTCGCCGACTGGTGGCGTCAAATGCGCCGTGGCACCGATGCCATCTACCGCGCAGAGGACCCCCTCCCCTTCCTCATGGTGCATCACTGGCAGGTTCCCCTGCTCCTCCTGGGCAGTCTGGCGAATTTCCGGGACTGGGTTCGCATCGATTTCAACATCGGAAAGCTGGTCGAGCATGGTGGCGATTGATGACCGACACGCCGGCCCTCTGGGCGTGCTGCATATCGTGGGATCGCCGACTTCGGCTTTCTACCACGATCTCTCGCTCGTCTACGCGAGTCACGTGGTGCGGCCCTCGGGGACCCTTCCCCACTTTGCCGCGATCGAACCCGGGGCGACCTGGAGGCAGGGGCCTTCCCTCAGCGACCTGGGGCCACCCGATTCTTTCGCTTCCCTGGTGGAAAACCTGCCTCCCATCCACGTAGTGGTGAGCCATCTATTCTGTGTCGAGGGGATGACCACGATCCGGGGATTGTTCGAGGAGGTGCTCGGCCTGGCGGTGGTCGGGCCGTCAGCGGGCATCGCCGGAGTTTCGGCGAACAAAGCTCTGAGCAAGGAAGCCCTCCTCCGATGCGGCCTGCGTGTTCCGGAGGGAATCGTGGTAACCGAAAACTCCGGCCGCAGCCCCGTGCCCCTGCCTGTCATCGTGAAACCAAATCGCGAAGACAATTCGGTGGGCGTCTCCCTGGTACGCTCCGCGGCGGAATGGCCGAACGCCGTGACCACCGCGCTGCAGCACGATCGCGAGGTTCTGGTCGAGGAATTCATCCCGGGAAGAGAAATCCGCACCTGCGCCATCGAACGGGAGGGCGGGCTCTGGATTCCCGAGATGATCGAATACGAGGTGACGGAACTCCGCCCCATCCGGACCGTGGACGACAAACTCGCCATCGGGGAGAGCGGCACCCCGGAAGGCCAGACGCGGACAAGTGATATTCCAGCAAGCTGCCCGGCACAGATCGACGAGGGTCTGAGGGAGAAGCTCGCGGAAGCCACCAGAGAAGCTCACGTCGGGCTCGGCTGCCGGGATTTCTCCCTCTTCGATTTCCGCATCGACGCGGATTCCGGGGAACCCTACCTGCTGGAGGCCGGTCTCTTCTGGTCGTTCAGCGATATCAGCATGATCTCGCGCATGATCGAGGCAGCGGGCGCCGATCTCGAAGGAGTGATCTCTGAAGTCTGGCACCGGGCCGCAGAAAGATCCCGGCGAACAGCACCCCACCAGTGAGCCGAAGGGCCTCGCACCTCGCAGAACGGAGGCTTGTCGCCCCCGCTTTCACGGCTGCTGCCCGGAGTCCGCGATCTGCCGCTTCAATTCGGCGAGATCGTTTTCGATGCGGGTGAGCAGCTCGAGGGTTTTCGGATTTTCCTCTCCGGGATCGGGCAGCACGGACAACTCCTGCATCGTGGAGACGATGATGCCGATGAAGAGGTTCAGAATGGTGAAGGTGGCCAGGATGATGAACGGGACGAAAAAAGCCCAGGCATAGGGGTGCGTCTCCATCACCGGTCGGACGATCCCCATGGACCAACTCTCCAGCGTCATAATCTGGAACAGCGTATACAGGCTCTTGCCCACGCTCCCGAACCAGTCGGGGTGGGTCTCCCCGAAGAATCCCACCGCCATGACCCCGGCGGCATAGAAAAAGATGGCCATGACCGCCACCACCGATCCCAGCCCGGGAATCGCGTGGATGAAAGCCGCAACGACTCTGCGAAGGCTCGGGACCACGGTGAGAACCCGAAGGACTCGCAGGACCCGCAGGGTGCGCAGCACCGACAGCGCACCATTGCCGGGGACGAGGGCGATACCGACGACAAGGAAGTCGAAGATATTCCACCCACTGCGAAAGAAGTGCCAACGGTAGGCGGCCAGTTTCAGGAGGATCTCGATGGTGAAGACCAGCAGGCAGGCGATGTCGAGGGCGTGCCAGAGCGGATCGAGGCCCGGAAACAAGGTCGGGTCGATGTACAAGCCGAGGGCCACCGCATTGATGAGAATCGCTCCGAGAATGAACCGCTGGACCGCCATCGACTCCAGCCGTTCCGCGAGGCGAAGGCGCCACGCGGCAACATTCGGCTGGCTCTGAAGCAGGTGCAGGTCGTCGATACTCATCGGCTGAAAGGTAGAAGAAACTGGGGGATGGAAAAGAGAGGACGCAAAAAAATGAAACAAATCCGGGGTGGCACTGCGATCGCCGATTCCCCGGAATGTTCGCGTCACCACGACGGTGCTTTACAACCGGGCATAACTGCGCAATGGGTCCTCTCCCCTTTTCTCGGCCCCGGGGGGCTGTTGCAACATGACGATTTATGACAGTATCCAGCCGTGGTGGATTCCGATAGCCTTTTTCGTCGCGGCACTGCTCTCTCCCTTCCTCAGCGGAAAAGCCAAACTGCCCCCGGTGTTCTGGGCCGTCGTCCCCGCCGCGGGCTTCTGCCTGCTCCTCGCCGGCGCCGGTCCCATCTGGTCCGGAGAAGAGGTCTGGCGGGCGACCATCCCCTGGGCACCCATGATCGGGCTCGACTGGGATGTCTGGGTGTCGCCGGTGGGCCTGCTTCTCGGCCTGCTCGTGTCCGGGATCGGCACGCTCATCGTCCTGTATGCGGCCGCCTATCTCAAGGGCAGCGACCGGATCGGCCGATTCCTCGCCTTTCTCTTTCTCTTCGGCGGTGCCATGATGGGCATCGCGCTGACGGAGAATCTCCTGGCCCTTTTCGTCTTCTGGGAACTGACCTCGATTTCCAGCTACCTGCTCATCGGGCATTTCCACGAAAAGACCGAATCGAGAAAATCCGCTCTGGACGCTCTGCTCATCACCGCGGGTGGTGGCGTGGCCCTGCTCGCCGCGATCCTGTTGCTCGGCGAGATGGGTGGCAGCTACCGGCTCGGCGCCCTCATCGAGGCCCGGGAGATGATCGTGGCGCATCCTCTTTACCCTGCCGTCTTCCTCTGCGTCCTCCTCGGAGCGGTCACGAAATCGGCGCAGTTTCCCTTCCACTTCTGGCTGCCCGGAGCGATGGCGGCCCCGGCGCCGGTGAGCGCCTATCTCCACTCCGCGACCATGGTCAAGGCAGGCGTCTTTCTCATCGCGCTGCTGCACCCCCTGCTGGGCTCGACCCCCCTCTGGCACTACTCCCTGATCGGGTTCGGCACCGTCACCATGACCTGGGCCGCCCTGGTCGCCGTGGTTCAGACGGACCTGAAACGGGTGCTCGCCTTCTCCACCGTCAGCGCGCTGGGAACGCTGATGATGCTGCTGGGCTTGGAGAGCACTCTGGCGGTGAAGGCGGCCATGGTCTTCCTCATCGTGCACGCCCTCTACAAGGGTGCCCTCTTCATGGTGGCGGGAGCCCTCGAAAAAGGCACCGGCACCCGGGATGTCTCCCAGCTCCGGGGACTGATGAGGAGCTTCCCCCTCCTGGGCATCGGAGCGGTGGCGGCCGCCCTGTCCATGTCGGGTATTCCGCCTTTCGTCGGCTTTATCGCCAAGGAACTGCTCTACGAGGTGAAACTGGAGACGCCCCCCATCGGTCTGATCCTCCTGGTCTGTGGCCTCGTGGCGAATGCCGCCAACGTCGTTGTCGCGCTGAATGTCGGCGTGCAGCCATTCCTCGGCGCGGCTGAGGTCGGTCTGGCCAAAAACCAGAAACCCAATGGCATCGGATTCTGGATCGGACCGCTCCTGCTCGGAGTGGGCAGCCTGGCATTCGGCCTCTTTCCCTCCGCGATCCTGGGTCAACCCGTCGAGTCGATGGTGAGCCAGGTCGCCGCGGTCGACTACGACATCAAGCTGAAACTCTGGCACGGCTTCAACCTCGTGCTGCTGCTCAGCGGGATCACTCTGGCCCTCGGTGTCATCGTCTTCTGTTTCCGGGAGAAAGCCTGGGCGCTGGGATCCTTCCTGCGTGATCGATTGGGCTGGAGCGGGGTCGCGGTCTTTCGCGCCGGGCTCTCCGCTTTTCTCAGGATCGCCCACGGCATCACCCGCACCATCCAGTCCGGCGACTTTATCGCCTACCTCGTCGTCATTTTCCTGGCCGCCATGAGCGCGATCGGCGGAGCCTGGTGGTTCAGCGGTTACTTCCCGGGCATCCCCGAGATCAAGGATTTCCGACTGGAGGTCCTTCTCCTCTGCCTCCTGCTGATTACCCTGGCGGTGCTCACGGTTCGAGCCACCCGCCGGATGACCTCAATCTTCCTGCTGGGGTGCATCGGCTTCGCCGTGGCAGCCCTATTCGCGCTCTACGGCGCCCCTGACCTCGCCATCACCCAAATCCTCGTGGAAACATTGACCCTGGTCCTCTTCGCGCTCGCCATCTACGGATTGCCCGGCATGCGCGACGTGACCGGACGCCGCGAACACGGAGGCTGGGGCGCCAACCTGGTGGCGGTGGCGGTGGGCACCGGATTCACCCTGCTCAGCCTGAATGCCTTCGACATCCAACTGGCCGATGCCGTGGGCAAAGATCTGGCGAGCCTGAGCGTGCCGGAGGCCTACGGGAGGAACGTGGTCAACGTCATCCTGGTCGATTTCCGCGCGCTCGATACCATGGGTGAAATCACCGTCCTCGTCATCGCGGCTCTCGGCGTCTTCGCCATGCTGGGTGGCAAGAAAGGGCCCGAGGCTCCCCTCGCCGAGAGGTCCCCCGTGCTGGCCGCTTCGGCGCGTTACACCGCGCCGATCATGATCGTCTTTTCCATCTATCTGCTCCTCCGCGGCCACAACGAACCCGGGGGCGGATTCATCGGAGGCCTCGTCGCCGCCATGGCCGCCATCCTGGTCCACCTCGCCCACCCGGCCCGGAACCTGCGCTTGCTTTTCCTCTCGCCCGGCCCGCTCATGGTCCTGGGACTGGCCTGCGCCGTGCTCTCCGGTGTTCCCGCCCTGTTCGGCGGGGAACCCTACCTCACCGCCCTGTGGGGTGGATCGGTCGCCGTCCCCACCGTGGGCAAGGTGAAGTTGGGCACCCCGCTCCTCTTCGACATCGGAGTCTACCTGGTCGTCGCCGGCGTCGTCCTCACCCTCTACCGGGTGATTGAGGACTGGCAATCCAGCTGGCGCGCGAAGGGAACGCGTTCGACAAGGGGATTGAAGCACTGATCCGGGAGAAAGTCAGCACTATGGAACTCATCATCGCCATCATGATCGGATGTCTCGCCGCATGCGGGGCGCGCCTGCTGCTGCAGCGAAGTCTGTTTCGGGTGCTCATCGGCCTGGCCCTGCTGCCCCAGGCGGCCAACCTGCTGGTATTCACGGCTGCCGGACTGGGGCGCGGAGACACGCCGGTCATCCCCAAGGGGGCCGAGGCACTTCCCGAAGGGCATCCCGATCCGCTCGCCCAGGCCCTCGTCCTCACCGCCATCGTGATCAGCTTCGGAGTGCTCGCCTTCTGCCTCGTGCTCTTCAAGCGAACCCACCGGCGCACCGCCGCTGCCGACGTCGACGCGCTCGCCCGAACGGAATCCTGATCTCTCCATGCAAGCGCTCCTCGTATCCCTGCCCGTCTTCCTGCCCCTGCTGCTTTCCCTGGCAGCCTGGTGCCTGCGCCGCCACCCCGGCCTGTCGCGGACGTTTCTGCCCTTGGGGCTCGCCTTTCAGCTGGCCGCCGCACTGGCCCTCTTCCACTTCATCCACGAGTCCCCCGGCCCGGTGCGTGTCGATTTTGGAAACTGGGAAAAGCCGCTCGGCATCTCTTTCCAGGTAGACCTCTTCGCCGCCATCATGGTGGTCGTCGCCGCCATCATCGGCTTCGCCGGCGGCCTGTACGCGGTGGGCGAAATCGGCCGCCTCATCTGGCGGAAGGGCTACGCCTGCTTTTTCTTCCTCCTCATCGCCGGTATCACGGGAGCTTTTCTCACCAACGATCTCTTCAATCTTTTCGTCTGGTTCGAGGTCATGTTGATGGCCTCCTTCGCCATGCTCGTGCTGGGGCGGAGGCGTTTCGTCTTCGAGGGGGCGACGAAGTATGTCGTCATCAACATGGTTTCCTCGTTCTTTTTCCTCAGCGGACTGGGCGTGCTCTACGGAAAAACGGGGCAACTCAATCTCGAGGAGGTGGCGGAGCGTCTCGCCGCCAGCGGTTCGGACCCCATCATCTTCAGCTCGGCGGCCCTTCTCCTCGTCGCCTTCGGCATCAAGGCGGGCGTGTTTCCCCTCTACTTCTGGTTGCCGCCCGCCTACCCGAACACCGGGTTTGCCACGGCTGCGGTTTTCGGGGGCCTTCTCACCAAGGTCGGCGTCTATGCGCTCTTTCGCGTCTTTGGCGGAGCCTTCGGCTTCCTCTCCGAGCTCACCGGACCCCTCTTTCTCACCATCGGCGTTCTCACCATGATTACGGGCGTGCTGGGAGCGGCGAGCCAGTTCCACACGAGACGCATCCTGTCCTTCCACATCGTCAGCCAGATCGGCTACATCGTTCTCGGCCTGGGCTTTTTCACCAAGGGGGCTCTCGCCGCGGCGATCTTCTACATCGTTCACCACATCCTGGTGAAGACGAATCTCTTCCTCGCCGCCGGAGTGATCGCCTCCACCGGCAGGAGCGAACGCCTCGAACGACTCGGTGGCCTGCTCAAGAGCGCACCCCTGGTCTCGCTGCTCTTCCTCATCCCGGCCCTCTCGCTCGGCGGCATTCCCCCGCTCTCCGGGTTCTTCGCCAAGTTTCTCCTCCTCCGTGAGGCGCTGCGGGAAGAAGCCTGGATCTGCACCGCGGTGGCTCTGCTCGTCGGCGTCGTGACCCTCTTTTCCATGGTCAAGATTTGGGGCGAGGCTTTCTGGAGAGACAGCCCGCGTCCCAAGGGCGTCGAACGTTTCCGGCGCGTGCAGCTCATTCCCATGGCCATGCTGGCCAGCCTGACGCTGCTGATCGGGGTGTTCGCCGATCCGCTCTTCCGCCTCTCCGAGCGGGCCGCGGAACAGTTGCTCCAGTCCACCCCCGTGCTTCTCGAAACCGTCTCGACCCCGCCCGAATCATGAAGTGGATCCGCAAGTTCATCGCTCTCTGCCTCCTGTTGGGAAGGTATACCGTGGATTTCTGGTCGGCGAACGTGACGATCGCCAAACAGGTCCTCTCCCCGAAACTCGACATCGAACCGGAGGCGATCGAGATCGATTCAAAGGTGGAAAAACCCTCTGAGATTCTCTCCCTCGCCAATCTCATCACCTTCACGCCGGGCACCCTGGTGCTCGACGTCGATCCGGGCAAACGGGTCATCGTGCATGTCCTCGACGGGGCGGACGAGGCCAGGAAATCCATTCCCGTCCGGTTGGAGCAACCGATTCTTTACCTCACCCGCGGAACGAAAGCGCCCGACGGCCCAAAATCCTCGACGGAGTCCGAACCATGATCGACATCGCCTTCTACCTCTTCAGCACCTGCCTGTTCGCCGCCATCGGCTGCGCTCTCGTCCGCCTGTGGCGCGGACCGACCGTGGCCGACCGCCTCAACGCCGCGGACGTCATCGCTCTGTGCAGCGTCGGTCTCGCCGTCGGGCACGGTTGGTACCGCCAGGAGGCGCTCTGGTTGGATGTCGCCATGACCGCCGGGCTCGTCCTCTTCGTGGGCACCACGGCCGTCTCCGTTTTCCTGGATCCCGAACACCTGACCAGCCGAGATGATTCCTGATATCCTGAGCGCGCTCCTCCTCCTGGCCGGAGGATTCTTTGCCCTGGTGGCAGGGATGGGCCTTCTGCGTTTCCCCGACCTGCTCAGCCGCATGCATGCCGCCACCAAGGCTTCGGGCGCTGCTTTCGCCCTCATTCTCGCTGCCACCGTGCTGCGGATGCCGGCTTGGGAGATCGTTATCAAGGCCGCCGTCGCCCTCTTTCTCGCTTTTCTCACCCTGCCGGTGGCCGCTCATCTCCTCGGGGGGAGCGCCTCCCGGTCCAAGCAACGCTCCCGGGAGAAGGAAAAGGAAAAAGCAAACGGGGCGACCGAGGAACCCAAGCAGGGATAGCGGGGAGAAATCTTCAGTTCGCGCGGGGAAATTGCCGGGCGAGGCGAGCCGCGAGCGTTTCGCTAATCGCGGGAAACCGTGCCACCACATTCTTGGTCTCTGCGGAATCATTGCGGTGGTCATACAGTTCCCGGGCAATCACGCCACCGTTCCCGATTTCCCGCCACTCGGTGAAGCGCCAATCCGCAGTGCGGATCGAATAACCCCAGGCCCTCCAATTCTTGGCCGGACCGTAGAAAGGTTGCTGGTGCCGGGTGAATGCCGCGTCCTTGACCGATGAGCCGGGATCGTCCAGCACGGCGACCTGGCTGAGCCCCTCGAGCCCGGGCGGCAGGCCGCCCTCGATGCCGGCCAGCCCAGCGAGGGTGGGATAGAGATCGACCAGTTCGGCCAGGGCACCGGTCGAGCGGCCATGTCCTGCCGGCCGGGACGGGTCGGCCACGATCAACGGCACCCGCGCGTCGAGTTCAAAGTTGGTCGTCTTTCCCCAGAGATCGTGTTCGCCGATGTGAAAACCATGATCAGAGGTGAACACCACCACGGTATCGGCCGCGTGCCCGCCGTCCTCCAGACCGTCGAGGATCTTTCCGACCTGGGCGTCGAGAAAGCTGACGGAGGCATAGTATCCCCGCCGCAGATGACGCACCTCCTCCGGGGTGAAGTCGCCCACCTGGGGAGTCCCATCGTAGCCCCGGATCTCCCGGGAATCGTGCAGGGCGATCTCCGGAGCCCCGCCGGGGCGGTCCGGGATTCGGGGGGACGGAAGGCCGGGGACGAGTCGGAAGGCTGGACGGAGGTCGCTC
>CAZLUZ010000123.1:0-15565 GCA_964562825.1 uncultured Akkermansia sp. | reverse complement strand
GGTGACCCCGAGAGCGGGGCCCCGGGGAATGATGGTAACCTTGTGCACCGGGTCGGCATTCTCCACCAGCATTCCGAGCAGTGCGTGGCCCGCCTCGTGATAGGCGGTCAATTCCTTTTCCTCCTCGCTGAGGGCGAGACTGCGGCGTTCCTTGCCCCAGCGAACCTTGTCCCGGGCTTCCTCGAGTTCGGCCAGCGTGACCGCCTTGAGACCCTTGCGGGCCGCGAGGAGGGCGGCCTCGTTGATGACGTTGGCCAACTCCGCCCCCGAGTAGCCCGGCGTCCCGCGGGCCACCACCGCCATGTCGACATCCTCCGCCAGCTTGATCTTCTTCGAATGAACCTTCAGGATCTCCTCCCGCCCGTTGACGTCGGGCAGGTTGACCGTGATCTGGCGGTCGAAACGGCCGGGACGCAGCAGCGCCGGGTCCAGCACGTCGGGACGGTTCGTTGCCGCGATGATGATGACCCCCTCCTGGGTATCAAAACCGTCCATCTCCACGAGCAGGGCGTTGAGGGTCTGCTCCCGCTCGTCGTGTCCGCCGCCGAGACCGTGACCGCGGTGGCGACCCACCGCATCGATCTCGTCGATAAAGATGAGACAGGGGGCATTTTTCTTGCCCTGCTCGAACATGTCGCGGACGCGCGATGCTCCCACGCCGACGAACATCTCGACAAAATCGCTGCCGCTGATGGAGAAGAAAGGCACGTCGGCTTCTCCTGCGATCGCCCGCGCCAGAAGAGTCTTTCCCGTTCCCGGAGGACCCACCATGAGAACACCCTTGGGAATCTTGCCGCCGAGCCGCTGGAAGCGCTTCGGATCCCGCAGGTACTCCACGATTTCCCAGACCTCTTCCTTGGCCTCTTCCACCCCGGCCACGTTCTTGAAAGTGACCTTGTTTTTGTCCATGGTCATCAGCTTGGCCTTGCTCTTGCCGAAGCTCATCGCCCCGCGTCCGGCCATCTTGATCTGGTGGCGGAAGAAAACAAAAAGCAGGATCACGAGGATGATGAGGGGGAGATAGAAGGTCAGCAGAACGGTAGCCATGCTCTCCCGGTCGGTCGGCAGATTGGAAACCTTCAGGTCGTTCTCGGCCAGAAGTTGCTTCAATTCTTCGCCGTAAAAACCGAGAATGACCGGCGCGGAGAAGGGGACCGGGTCAGGGGTGACCCCGCTGGTCGACTCGCCCGAGGGTTGGTACCAGCCCTCGATGAGCTGACCACCCCGACTCTCACTCTGCTTGATCTCCAGTCGGTAGGGCTTTTCCTCGCGGTCTTCATCGATGACGATGCGACCTTCCCGGGCCAGCTTTTCAAATTGGGAGTAGGTGATCTTTTCCTTTCTTTCGAAACCGTCGCGCGTGATGATGGCGAGGGAAAAAAGACTGAGGGCGATGAAGAGCAGCACCAGGCCCTTCCAGTTGAAGCCGCCACCTTCGGGAGGTTCCTGCCGGTTGCGGTTTTGGTCGTCGTTTTGCATGTGAAGTTTGTGTTTGGCGTCGGCAGGGGGGAAGCGCCTGACCCGACGGGCATCCTACCACAACCCGCTGGGGCCCGCAATGCGCGGAGACCACAGCAGTCTGTCACGGATCTCAAGAGGCGTTGGTCTGCTCGAATTCCTGGGGGTACGGACGAAGTCTGTTGAAACGCCTTTCATTGACCGATACGTATGGAAGCGGAACGCAGTTCCCCAACCGAAATGTCGATCCACGAAACCAGGGAACCCGTTTCCACCGCCCGCAACAGTCGGCAGGGGCGGCTGAAGCATCGCCGGGTGGAAAGGAGTCGGCGTTCCCGGTTTCCCCTGTTGCAGCGGTGGAGGCGATGGCGAAATCGGAGCCAGTCCGTCTCGAACCGCACCGAGCAGAGCATGCTGCCCATGCTCATCCAGGTCTTCGCCGGATTCACCAAACTGGACGGCCGGGTTGATTCGGGGGAGATCGATTCCATCCTCGGCTTCCTCCGTTACGACTATCCGGAGACGGTTTACACCGAACTGCGCGGGCTGTTCGCCGAGGCGCTGCGTCAGAAGCAGAATCTCGATGCCATCGCGACAGACCTGGGCCGCACCATGCCGGTCGAGGAGAAAATTTTGCTCGGCATGCAGCTGTACGTGCTCATCAGCCGGGCCGGAATCGCCAAGGACAGCCTGATCAAGTTCTACCAATTCATGACCTCGATGGGTGTCGCCTCGGAGGCCGTGAACATCGTGTACCAGCTCAATACCAGCGATCTCGAGAGCATCGACCAACCGGAGGAAGCTCCCGAGACTCCGGGAGACGACGAGCACCGTCTCGAGAGCGTGGTCTTTTCCAGTGCCGAGCGCGGAGATGTGCGCATCGCTACCGCCGGTGATCGCGAGGTGAACGTGGCGGCATTCCGCTTTCAGAACCTCATTCTGCTCAAGAATCTGGGGCCGGGGCCCATCATCGCCCGGGGCCGACAGATCAGCGCCAACGAATTCTGCCGCATCTACGAGGGCCAACGCATCCTCATGGGGGAGGAGGTGCTGATGTTCAACGACCTGATCTTCTACTTCAATGCGAAGAAACATGTCTCCTCGGTCCAGCTCTATCTCGCCCGGGACGGCAACGGAGTGCAGTTCATCGAGAAAAACCGGTCCAAACAGAGTTACCTTCGCGTCACTTTCGGGCTCAAGATCCACCTGGAGGTTCTCAACCGAGCCGATGCCACCATCGGGGGACGCCGTCTCGTCAGAGGCGACCGATTCGCCGTCCCGTCCCACGAGAGAATCGTCTTCGAGGATCACACGGCGATCTCGTTCGGCGAGCTGCGGCAGAAGGCCAGCGACATGGGCGGGCGTTTCGTCCTCCCGCCCAACCGCACCGAATACCTCGTCTCCAACAAACCGGAGAATCTCTCCCGGGGAGATATCCTCCTGACGGACAGCGAGGCGAGCGAGGTGCTCCTGCGAATCCGCTGCGATTCGGGCTCGAAGACGGGCCACGTCGAGGTGATCCGGTCGGAGCGGCCCATCGCCGTGGAGGGCTCCCCGGTCCGGAACGAGGCGCCGATCCAGGATGGCGATGTCGTCTACCTGGGGAATGGTCAGTACCTGCGCTGCCATTTTTCCGAAGGCATTCTCGAGGAAGAGCGCAACGTCATCAACACCCTCCGCGTGCGCGAAGTAGGCCACTACTTCGACCGGCGTATCCGGGCGCTCGAGGCCGTCAGCTTCTCCGTCCAACGCGGCGAGATGGTCTGCATCCTCGGGCCCAGCGGCTGCGGCAAGAGCACCCTGCTGCGCACCCTGGCGGGACAGCTCCGCCCTCTCACCGGGCGGATCGAATACAACGGGTCGGAGCTGTATGACGAACTGGACAACCTCAGCTCCTACATCGCCTTCATTCCCCAGGAGGAGACCTTCGACCCGCTCCTCACGGTCGAAGAGAATCTCGACACCGCCGCCGCGATCCGGGCGCCGCACTTTCACCCCGGGGAACGTCGGCGCCGGGCCGATTCCCGCATGGTGGAACTGGGGCTGCACGAGATCCGACATCGCCTGGCCGGGGATGCCCAGACCAAGAGCCTGAGCGGTGGCCAGCGGCGCCGGCTCAATGCGGGCATGGACATGATCGGGATCGCCGATGTGTTTCTCTTCGACGAGCCGACGTCGGGGCTCTCCTCCAAGGACTCGGAGCACGTCCTCGAATTGATCAGGGGCCTGACGCACAACAAGATCACCCTGGTCTCGATCCACCAGCCGAGCAGCCGTCTCTTCAACCTCTTCGACAAGGCGATCCTCCTCGACAAGGGTGGACGCCTCGCCTTCTTCGGCACGCCGGGACAGATGCTGGAGTACTTCAACGAGGCACGCATCTCCGAGGGCGTGACCAATACGGCCTACTCCGCCGTCTCCCAGGAGGAGGCCTCGAAGCTTCCGCCCGATTTCATCTTCGATATCCTGGAAACCCCCCTGCGCGACCTCGGCGGAGACATCATCTACGAGAACGACGAGCGGGGTAACCTGATTCCGGCCCGGCGCTTCAGCCCTTCGTTCTGGAACGACCGCTTCCAGACCTATCGACTGCTCGAGGAGGTGAACCTGCGCGAGATCGATGCGGAAACCTCCCAGACGGTCTCGCTCCAGAAAACACCGCAACGCCCCAGGGCCAGCCTGAAACAGGATTGGGTTCGATTCATCAACCAGTTCAAGCGCGCCTTTCTCAGCAAATAGCGGAACCACACCAACCTCGCCGCCACCCTCCTGGATTCGCCGGCCCTGGCCTTCCTCGTCTCTATCGTGCTCCGTTTCACCCCGGAGGGCGAATACCATTTCCAAAACGCAGAGCATATTCCGACCTATCTCTTCCTCACCCTGGTCATCTCGCTCTTCCTCGGTCTGACCAACTCTGCCGAGGAGATCATCAGGGAAAAGAATCTGCTCATCCGGGAGCGGCACTACGGCTTCCGGGTCAGCGGCTACATCGTCAGCAAATACCTTTCTCTCGGATTCTTCGCCCTGGTGCAGAACGTGATCTTTCTCCTCATCGCCGATCCCATCCTGGAAATCCGCGGCATGTTTTTTCAGAACCTTTTCTGGATGTTCGGCACCTCGATGGTGGGAATCTCGACAGGCCTCTTCGTCTCCAGTGTGGTCAACAACGCGAAGACCGCCTCCAACCTCATTCCCATGATCATGATCCCCAACATCATCCTCGGGGGCGCGCTGATCAAATACGAGGAGATGAACCGCGATCTCCGCATCGTGGACAGCTTTCAGAACTGGTTCGTTCGGGGGGATCAGGCGACCGAACCGAGCAGCCTGAAGGTGCCCGGGATCTGTCATTTCATGCCGCTGCGCTGGAGCTACGAGGGGCTTATCATCGCCCATCACGTGAACAGTCCGCCGGCGCGGATCACACGGTACATCGAGGAAGAGGTCGCCAAGTACACCCGCATCCCTCTAGATCAGAAATTCACGGAAGAGCAGCAGAACCATTTCACCCAGCTGAAAGACGCCAAACTGCCCGTTTGGACGCTGGAGGCGAGCCGGCCCTCGGAGGTGAAACGAAAGCTCGACGAGATTCACGAGTCCCTGAAAAAGGCCGAATTCGACCGGACCAGATACCTGGAGAGGGTGCCCGAAGGCGAAAAGAAATACACCCCCCAGATGCTCTACCGCAATCGCGACATCTACAACCTGTTCACCGCCGCCGAGGTGGAGCGACTCGACATCCGCCAGGAGGACGACCCGCCCAACGTCTTTTTCGGTGAGGAGAAATACTACCGGTTTCCCCCGCACAGCGAGAAGCCCATCGTCAAGTTTTCCGCCCGCACCCTCAGGATCAACTCGGTGGCGATGATCGGCTTCGTCGCGATCGCGTTCGGGCTGCTCTACGCCAGCCTGAAGCGGCAGCTGAACAAGGTCTGAGGAGCGGGCCCACCCGACCCGGCGCAACCCCGACCCGCGATCGCGCGCTGGATTTCGTTGGTTTCATCCCTTCTATATTTGGTCGTTCGACTAAATCTGGATGACTCGACCCGCCGCCGTATCACTCAACCCCGAGGCCCTCAGTCCGAGCACGGACCGCACCCTGGCGATTCTCGAAGTGCTCGCCGACAATCCCGAGGGCGCCAGCCTCGCCGATCTCCACCGGGAATTGAAGATCTCCCAGAACTCGATTTACCGCATCACCAGCACCCTTCGCGACCGCGGTTACCTGCACCGGCGGGAGTCGGACAAAAAATACCTGCTCTCGAACAAGCTGTTTGAGTTGAGCCGCCCCCGCTTTAATGAAAAAAGCCTCTCGGTCTGTGCCTACGAGTCTCTTTTGGCACTTTCGGATATCACCGGCGAGACCTCTCAGCTCATGGTTCGTTCGGGCCGCAAGGGTGTCGTTCTCGATCAGGTTTCGGGCAGGCATCCCGTCAAGGTCATGGGAGAGGTCGGACTCCAGGTGCCGCTCTACTCCTGCGCCCCGGGAAAAGCCATCCTCGCCTGGCTTCCCGAAACCGAGTACCGGGAGTGGCTCGACCAAGTCAAGCTCAAGAGATTCACCCCCCACACCCTCCACACCCGCCGGGCGCTTCGCGCCGGGCTTGCCGAAGCGCGCCGCACAGGCTATGCCGTGGACCGCTCCGAGGGCCTCGAGGGGATCCGGTGCGTCGCCGCCCCGGTTTTCGGAGCCAGGGAGTATCCCCTTGCCGCCGTTACCGTGATGGCACCGGTCTTCCGGCTCGCCGAAACGGACTTCCCCGAAATTGGCCGGCTCTGTGTCGAGGCAGCCAATGAGATCCGGAACCGCCTGCTGTCCTAGAATGAACTTCGTTCCACCCATCTTCTTTCTTCTCGTCCTGTTTGCACCGGGGCTGGCCCGGGCCGGGCTGACCCCCGCTGAAATCGAATTTTTCGAGTCGGAGATCCGGCCCGTGCTCGCCCAGGAGTGCTACGAATGCCACAACTCGCGGGGGAAGGCCAAGTCCGGCCTGATCCTCGACCACCGGGACGCCCTGCTCCGCGGAGGTGACAGCGGTCCCGCCATCGTGCCGGGCGATGCCTCCGCCTCGCTTCTGGTCGAAGCCATTGAACACCGTGGAGATCTCGCCATGCCCAAGGCCGGCGTCAGGCTCGATCCCCCGGTAATCGCCGCGATCCGCCGTTGGATCGACATGGGGGCACCCGATCCCAGAGACGATCCTCCCACGGAGGAGGAGTTATCGGGGGATGAGGGATGGGAGACGGTGTTCGAGACCCGGCTGAACTGGTGGAGTTTTCAGCCGATCGAACGTCCTCCCGTGCCCGGGGGAGCCGCCACCCCGATCGACCGGTTTATCCGGGAAAAGTTGTCGGCGAACGAGCTGTCTCCCTCCTCGCCGGCCGATCCCCGCGTGTTGGCACGGCGGCTGCATTTCGCCCTCGTCGGCTTGCCGCCGTCTCCAGACCGGCTCCGTCAATTCGTCGACGAGGCGGCCGGCGATCGGGAAAGCGCCGTTCGCTCTCTCGTGGAGGAACTGCTCGCCAGTCCGCATTTTGGAGAAAAATGGGCCCGCCACTGGATGGATTGGGTGCGCTACGCTGAATCTCATGGCTCCGAGGGCGATCCCCGGATCGATAACGCCCATCACTACCGCGACTACCTCATCCGGGCGCTCAACTCGGATGTGCCCTACGATCAGATGCTTCGGGAGCACGTCGCCGGAGACTTGCTTCCCGAACCGCGACTGCACCCGGAAGAGGGATTCAACGAATCGATCCTGGGCGCGATTCACTGGCGCATGGTCTTTCACGGATTCGCTCCCACCGATGCCCTGGAAGAGAAGGTGCGGTTCACCGACGACCAGATCAACACCTTCACCAAGGCCTTCCAGGGGCTGACCGTCTCCTGCGCCCGTTGCCACAACCACAAGTTCGATGCCATCAGCCAGGCCGACTATTACGCCATGTTCGGCATTCTCGGTTCGACCCGGCCGGGCCGCAAGCTGATCGAGACGCCGGCGGCGCTGGATCGCCACCGATCCGAACTGGAGGCGATCAAACCCGAAATCCGCCAGGCCCTGGCGCGGGAGTGGCTCGCTTCGCTCGACGAGATGGAGAAGCGCCTGCGAGAATCCGCGGACCGGAAGGAAGCCGCGGATCGCTCGTCGATTTTTCACGTTTTTCACCTGCTTGAGGGAGAGGAGGGACTCACTCCGGCGGCTGCCCTGCGCCGCGTCCTGGGTCCGGTGGGACCCGCCCTGGACCCGGTCGAGGGCGAGACCTTGTCCTTCCGGCTGGATTCCGGGGATGACCACCTGGAGTGGTTCCGCTATGGCAACGGTGTGTCCGAAAGACCCGAGCCCGCAGGAGCGCTCCTGCTCTCGACCGCCGGTGGCCGCGTCGTGGAGCGCATTCTCCCCTCGGGCATCTACAGCGGTCTGCTCTCGACCAAACACGCCGGCCGGTTCACCTCCCCCGACTTCGATCTCGACGAGGAAAACAGGCTCTTTCTTCTCGTCGATGGCGGGGGCAAAGCACTGGCCCGATATGTGGTGCAGAATTACCCCAGGAAAGGCACGGTGTTCCGCTCGCACCGTTTCGGGGCGGGCGGGAAAGGGCGGGGGTCATGGAGTTGGCGGGCCTTCGATCTCGCCTACTGGACCGGGGATTCCATCCACATCGAGATGGCCACCGCTCGGGATACTGCCGTGCTCGTCGAACCGGAGGATCGTTCCTGGTTCGGCATTCGGGGGGCCAAGTTGATCGGGCCAGGAAAACCGGCACCGGTCGACCCCTCGCTCGAATACCTCGGCGCGATCGCCCGGGAGGCCGACCACCTCGAACCCGCATCGGTCGACGATCTGGTCGGCATCTATCGCGCGGCGATCCGGGAGAGTCTTCTCGCCTGGCAGAGGGGCGAGATCTCCGACGCCCAGGCGCTGCTGCTCGACGAGTTGATCCACTGCGATCTCCTTCCCAACACGGTGCGAAGCCTGCCCTCGGTGCGCCCCCTGATCGAGCGGTATCGCGAACTCGAATCGGAGGTGATCGTTCCCACCCGCGTCCCCGGACTCGACGAGTGGACGGGGAGGGATCAGCCTCTCTTCGACCGGGGCAACCACAAGAAGCCGCTCGAGCCGGTGAGCCGTCGCTTTCTCGAGGCGGTGGACGACGAACCCTACCGGAGCCTTGGTAGCGGGCGGCTCGAACTCGCCCAGGATCTCATCCGCGAGGACAACCCCTTCACCCGGCGGGTCGCGGTAAACCGGGTCTGGACCCATCTCTTCGGCAACGGCATCACCGGATCGGTGGACAATTTCGGGCGCCTCGGGGAGGAACCCTCCCATCCCGAACTGCTGGACTACCTGGCCGCTCGATTCGGCGACGAACTCTCCTGGTCGCTCAAGGCCCTCATCCGCGAGATCGTTCTCTCCGAGACCTGGCAACAGTCGAGCACGGCCTCGCCGAGGGCGCGGGAGATCGACCCGGAGAACCGCTTGCTCTCTCATTTCTCCGTGCGTCGGCTGGAAGCAGAGCTGATCCGCGACAAACTGCTCTCCGTGTCGGGCAAGCTGGACCTGTCCCTGTTCGGCCCGGCCATCCTCGGCGGAGGCAACCGGCGCTCGGTCTACGCCAGCGTGATCCGCAATCGGCTGCACCCCTTTCTCGCGGTGTTCGATGCCCCCATACCCTTTTCGACGACCGGCCAGCGGCAGGCCACCAACGTGCCGGCCCAGTCTCTGACGCTGCTCAACGATCCCGAGGTCGCGGCTCACGCAGAGGTCTTCGCCGCCCGGTATGCGGGGATGGAGAGTCGGGATCGGATCGCCGCGATGTGGGAGAGAGCCCTCGGTCGGAAACCCTCTGCCGAGGAGTGGGAGCGCAGCCTCGAGTTTATCGGCGCCCTGGAGCTGGAGTCGGACCGGATTGCCGACGAGTTCCACGGACTCTCCCGCACGGCGGATCGTCTCAAGTGGGAACGAGAGCGTCTGCTCTCGCGGGTGCGCGATCGCCTCGGCTCTCCCGGTGACGCGGAACCGGCCCCCGATCGCGCGTCGCTGGGTGCCGTGGCGCACTGGGATTTCGCGCAGGGTGCCGAGGATGTGGTGGCCGGAATCGCCGGCCGTCTCGAGGGCAACGCCCGGATCGAGGACGGCGTCCTCAGGCTCGACGGGCAATCCGCGTTTTTCTCCGATCCGATCTCCCGCGACCTCGGCGCGAAAACCCTGGAGGTGATCGTGACCCTTGATCGCCTAGACCAGCGGGGTGGGGGAGCCATCACCGTGCAGGACCTGCAGGGGGACCGCTTCGATTCCATTGTCTTCGCCGAGCGCCGGCCGGGGGAGTGGATGCCGGGGAGCAACCGCTTTGCCCGGACCAGCGATTTCGGGGGACCTCCCGAGACCGCGGAGGGAATGGCGTCGCCGGTTCACTTCGTCATCGCTTACGACCAGGACGGCACCATCCGCGGATACCGCAACGGTCTGCCCTACGGCGAGGGCTACGTCTCTCGCGGTCCCGAGCAATATCGGAGGGATGAAGCCCAGGTCGTTCTCGGTCTCCGCCACGGCAGGAAGAGCGGGGGCAATCGCAATTTAACCGGTGCGATCCATCTGGCCGCCGTCTACGACCGCGCCCTCGCCCCCGGGGAAATCGCGGCGCTCGCCTCCTCCGGCCGTCAGCAGTTCGCTTCCGAGACCCTCCTCGAAGCGATGACGATACCCGAGCGGGACCGGTTCCGCCAGATCGAGGAAGACCTGGCAAGGACGCGCGCCCGCATGGCGGAGGGGAAGGATCTGATGGATCAGGCCGCTCCGGAAGCCGTCTGGGCGAATTTTGCGCATGCCCTGTTCAACCTGAAAGAGTTCATCCATGTCTATTGATACCCCCCTGTCCCGCCGTCGTGCCATCGCCTCGCTCTCCTCCGGCTTTGGATCGGTGGCGCTTTCCGGACTGCTGCATCGCGATGCCTGCGGGCAGATCACGCACCGGCCGAAGGCGCGATCCGTGATTTTTCTCTACATGTCGGGGGGCGTCTCGCACGTCGATTCTTTCGATCCCAAGCCGCGTCTCCGGCGCGACCACGGCAAACCGATGCCGGTCAAGGTGGAGCGGACCCAGTTCAACAACAACGGGCAGATCTTCGGGTCACCCTTCTCTTTCCGGAAGTATGGGGAGAGCGGCCTGGACATCAGCGAGCTGTTTGCCGAGACGGCGGCCTTCGCCGACGACATCGCCGTGGTCCGGTCGATGACCACCGCGGTGAACGAACACGCCCAGGGCAACTTCATGGCCCACACCGGGTTTCCCTTCCTCGGCCATCCGTCGGCCGGCGCATGGGTCAGCTACGGACTGGGCATGGCCAACGAGAATCTCCCCACCTATGTCGTGCTGCAGAGTGGCAAGGCGGTGGCTCCGCACGGTGGCATCGGACTCTTCAGCAGCGGATTTCTGCCCGCCCAGCACCAGGCATCGATCCTGCAGGCGGATGCGCCGGCCCCGGTGCCGCACATCGAGCCGGCCCAACCCGAGAGGGTCCAGCGCACCGGGCTCGACTTCGTCGCGGAGATCGACCGCAGGTTTTCCGCCCGGCTCGGCGGAGTGGACAAGATCGAGGCGGCGATCCAAAACTATGAGACCGCCTACCGGATGCAGTCGGCCGTCCCCGAGATCTGCGATATCTCGGGGGAGAGCCGCGCGACCCTGGAGCGCTACGGCGTCACCCAGACTGCAGACCCCGAGATGGCGGATTACGGGCGGCAGGCTCTCCTCGCGAGGCGGCTGGTGGAGAAGGGAGTCCGCTTCATCGAGTTGTCCTGCCTGACCAAGGGAATTGGAGCCGGAGGTGCGGCCAATCCCTGGGACCAGCACGGAAAGCTGGAGGAGGGCCACCGTGCCATGGCCCACCAGGTGGACCGGCCCATCGCGGCCCTGCTCGGCGATCTGAAGCAGCGCGGCCTCCTCGATGAGACCCTGGTCGTGTTTACCGGCGAGTTCGGTCGCACGCCATTCTCGCAGGGCAGCGACGGGCGGGACCACAACCCTCACGGTTTCAGTCTGTGGATGGCCGGAGGGGGCGTTCGGGGCGGGCAGGTCTTTGGCGAAACCGACGAGTTTGGTTATCACGTGGTGGACCGGCCGACGACGTTCTACGATCTCTGGGCCACGGTGCTACACCAGTTGGGCATCGCTCACGAGGACCTTACCTATCGCTACGCGGGTCGGGATGTGAGGCTGACCGACGTCCACGGCCACGTCTGGAACGAATTGGTCTAGCTTGTTTTGCTGCTGGCACGCCGAGTCGCGTCGACGCGAGAGAAAGCGGAACGGTGGCTCATGTTCGGTCCTTGGCACCCTCCGGTGTGGGCGGGAAAACGCCCGGCCGAACGCTGCAAACTTGCGCATGTTCAAATGTTGCGTAGACTGTTCGGGAAAACAGTTTGAAGATATGGAGTTGTTAGAAGTTTCGATTGAATCCCCGGCATCATTCCTGTTGAGTGATTCCTCAACCGCCACCGCACTTTTCGTCATGCCTGAGCCGCACCCTGATTTTTTTTCGTTGTCCGATGACACCGTCGAAGTCGCCGAGCCACACGAGAGTTTTCCCCGCGAAATCGTCGACGAGGTCTGGGAAAACGCCAAGTTGAGTCCGGGGAACGACGCGGCGCTCTGGCGGCGGGATAAGTGGGGTTCGCTCATTTGCCGCAGCGAATACGGCAACCGCTATTCGTCCTTCGGCTGGGAGATTGTGGAGTCCGAGCCGGGCAGTTCGCTCCTCGGCGCCGTCGAATTGCAGGCGGTCCATTTCGACAACGTGGTTTCCTGAGTTCGGCGGCCTTTCTGCGGTCGGCAAAATCGCGGTTTTCCGGAGGAAAAAGAAAAGGACAGCACCCAATCATGCGCGAGTATATGCCCCTAGAGATACCGCCCCGGGTCGCCCTTGCAGACGGCGCCCGGGTGAGCCGCTTCGTCGTGTGCGACAGGGATTTCTGGACCCCAGGCAGGAGACCGAAATGAGACCAGGTGCCGTCATCAGAAGCGTCGTGCTTTTCCTTATTGCTCCGATCGCGGCTGCGGCAGAGGTCAAGGTAGCGACTCGTGCGGCATTGGAGGAGGCCCTGGCGGGCGCCTTGGCGGGCACCATCATCCGCTTGGCGGGTGGCGACTACGGCAACGGGCTGCGCATCGAGAAACGGGTGGGGACAGAGGATCGTCCCATCGTCATCACGGCGCTCGACGAGTTCGACCCGCCGGTGTTCCGCGGCGGAAATCAGGCGATCCATTTTGTCGAGTGCCACCACGTCACCCTGCGGCATGTCCGCGTGATCGGGTGCCGGTGGAACGGAATCAATGCCGACGACGGGGGAACCTACGATTCGCCATCCACCGGGATGGTGTTCGAGAATATCGTCGTCGAGGAGATCGGCCCCAACGGAAATCACGACGGCATGAAACTCTCGGGCCTGGTCGATTTCGCAGTGCGCGATTGCCGGATTGCCGGTTGGGGCGGATCGGCGATCGACATGGTTGGTTGCCGGAGAGGTCGGATCGAGGGCTGTTTTCTCGAGGGGAGGTCGGGCTTCTCCCAGGCCTCAGGGATTCAGGCAAAGGGGGGCACCGAGGATGTCGTCATCCGGCGGAATTTTTTCCGCGAGGCGGGTCACCGCACCATCAATCTCGGAGGGAGCACGGGGCTCGATTTTTTTCGTCCGGAGGTTCGGAATTTCGAGGCGAGACGGATCACCGTGGAGGGCAATCACTTCGTGGGCAGCATGTCGCCTATTGCCTTTGCCACCTCGGTCGATTGCGTGGTCCGGAGAAACACCATCGTGAATCCGCGGAAATGGGTTGTCCGCATCCTCCAGGAGCAACCCGTTGACCGTTTCCTGCCCTGCCAGGGGGGGCGCTTCGAGCGCAACCTGGTGGTCTTCAACGAGCGGGTGCGGACCTTCGTGAACGTGGGGCCGGACACCCTGCCGGAGACCTTTGTGTTTGAAGGGAATGCGTGGTTCTGTTGCGATGCCGATCGCCGGCCGACGCTTCCGGTCGAGGAGACGGGTGGCATCTACCAGGTCGATCCGCGCCTCGAGTTTCCCGAGGAGCCGGAGATGAGGCGGCACTCGGACGATCCCCGACTCGATGGTGTGGGGATCCAGGAACTCGAGGAACTCTAGAGGAATTCAGCCTTTGGGCTCACCCGGTTTCGGGAAAACGCGTGCCTGATCGGTCTCGATTCCGCGAATCCGCCGGATTGCCGGAAGGTTCTCCCAGGCTCGGGCCGATTCGGGGAGCCGACAGAGGCGCACAAGACCGACGCCTGAGACGCAGCATCCCTGAAGAGGCGGGTTGTCACCCGTCACCTTCCGAAGTAGGCAGATGGTTGATGAAGTTTCTCACTTTCCTTCCCCTCTCCTTTTCCCTGTTCCTCTGTGCCACCCTGGATGCGGCCGAACCCATCGCTCTCTTCGATGGCGAGTCGCTGGACGGCTGGGTGGCGGATGTCCCCTCCGCGGACGGTAAGGAGGACGCCCCACCCAGTTTCATCGTCCGCGACGGAAAACTCGTTTCCCTGGGCAAACCTCAGGGACATCTCATCACCACCGGAGAATTCTCCGATTACACGCTCGTGGTCGAGTACCGCTTCCCGGGAAAGCCCGGCAACTGCGGCGTGCTCGTCCATGCCTCGAAGCCGCGGGCTCGCCGCAACATGTTCCCCCAGTCGCTGGAGGTTCAGTTGATGCACGGCAACGCCGGCGATTTCTGGTGCATCGAAGAAAACATCGAGGTTCCCGACATGGAAAAGCGCCGACCGCGCAAAAAGGGACAGAATTTTGGCGGCGGCCTCAATGATGCTCGCCACATCCGCAACCTCACCGACGACTCCGAAAACCCTCTCGGCGAGTGGAACACCATGACCATCGTCTGCAGAGGCGACGAGATCATCGTCCACGTCAACGGCGACCTCGTCAATCACGGCACCAAGGCTACCGCCACTGCGGGCAAAATCGCTCTTCAGGCCGAGGGTGCCGAGGTCGAATTCCGCAAGATCGAGCTGACTCCGCTGGAGGAGTAGGGCGGGCCTTGACGGCAAGCAGCTCTTCCACCTCGCGGACGATCAGCCCCCCGGGAGTCGCCGAGCACCTACGCGATCCTTGCGGACCGTGGATATCTGAGATGGGCAAACCAGGTAAACCAACGATGGTAACGAAACTGATGAAAAAGGGATGGCAAATAGTTGGGTGGGTGGCGGCCCTGGCTTGGGCGGCTTCGGCACGGGCAGAAGTCGATTTTGCGCGGGATATCCGGCCCATTCTCAACGCGAAATGCACGGAGTGCCACGGAGGAGTCAAAGCCGCCGGGGGGGTCTCCTTCGTCTACGAAGACCGGGTCATCAATTTTGAGGGAGACTCCGGTTTCCCCGTGGTCAAACCGGGTCACATCGACGAATCGGAACTCTTCTACCGGATCACCACGGATGACAAAGTCGATCGCATGCCGCCCGCGAAGGATCACGATCCCCTGACCGCGGAGGAGATCGCCCTGATCAGGCAATGGATCGAACAGGGCGCGGAGTGGAGCGAGCACTGGGCCTTCGTGCCTCCCCGGCTACCGGAGATTCCCAGGTCCGCGTTCGACGATCGGGCCAGGGGAGCGGTGGATCGTTTCATCTTCCGGCGCTTGGAGCAGGAGGGCCTGTCCCCTGCTCCGGTCGAAGAACCCGGCCGTCTCCTGCGGAGGTTGAGCATCGCTCTCAGCGGACTGCCGCCTACGCTCGAGGAGTCCAGGGCCTTTCAGGCTGCCTACGCCAGGAACCCGGACGCAGCTGTCGAAGCGAAGGTCGACGAGATCCTCGCCCGTGCCAGCTTCGGAGAGCGCTGGGCCTCCGTGTGGCTGGACCTGGTTCGCTACGCTGATTCCGGTGGCCTCGGGCAGGACCAGCGGCGCACCATCTGGGCCTATCGTGACTGGGTCGTCGGAGCCTTCAACGAGGATCTCTCCTTTGACCAATTCACCATCAAGCAACTGGCGGGTGATCTGCTCCCCCGACCGACGGTCGGCGATCTCGTGGCAACCGCCTGCCAACGGAACACCCAGACAAACAACGAGGGAGGAACCGATGACGAGC
>CAZLUZ010000122.1:10464-15673 GCA_964562825.1 uncultured Akkermansia sp. | reverse complement strand
GAAAGGAGGACCCGGACCTGAAGGTGCTGTTCATGAGCGGCTACAGTCCCGAGGCGGCCGGCAGGGAACTTGTTCTGAATGAGGGCGAGAATTTCATCCAGAAGCCGGCCACCCAGCAACGTATCCTCACGACGATCCGGCAGTCTTTCGACGGGGTGCGGCTGGATTCTGCGCAAGCGTCCGGCGAATCCCCAGACGTCGCTTTGCCCCGGTGAAGAGGTCGGCTGATCCCGCCTATCCCGCCTGCAAAGGCTCCACCAATCGATCGGAGGAGGGAACCAACCCGTGTCGCTCCCCGTTTCAGGACTCCACCAGCGCCCCGATGCACTCGGCCAGTTGGGCCGCGGGCCACTGGCCCGGGGCATTCGGGGTGGTCAGGTAGCCGTAGTTGAGGCAGGAACCCGCCTCGGCGAGAATCAGCCGGGATAATTTTCCGAGCGCCCCCATACCCATTGCCGCGATCGGCCGATTTCGCTCCCGGCACTCCAGCACCAGGTCCCGCAGCATCACGATATCGGAGAAGTCTCCCACCGTCACCGCGATCTTGGCCACTTCGGCGCCGGCCTGAACCATGCGTTCGACCACATCGCCCAGTTCCTCCCTCGGGGGACAGCCGGAGAAATCGTGGAAGGAACAGACCCGCAGGATTTCCCGGGCCCGGGCTTCGGCGAGCACCTCTTCCATCGCGTCCTCTCCGGTGGATCGCAGCTCGACATCGATGGCCGCGGCCCGGTCCAGCATCTGGCGGAGACGCTCCGCCCTCTCCCGCGAATCCCAACCGGCGGCTCCGCCCTCGTCGGGATGACGCGCCGTGACCAGCGCGGGATGATTCGGGGTGGCCTGGATCGCCGCGATCACCTCACCGGGAGAACAACCGAGCTGATCCAACCGATACTCCAGCAGCCCCTCGAACCCCGCTCCCGAGTCTCGCAACAGGCGGAGGTCCGACGCCCGCGACACCGTCGCGACCACCCGCGGAAACCGAAGAGATGCTGCCGTCATGAAAATTTTAAAATTTCACCGTTTCGCCTTTATAATTTATAGGAAAGCATATAAATTAGAAAAGTTAACCGTCTGGGGAAGCGAAACGAATCCGTTCCCAGGTTACCTTCGATTTCGGATGAATGCATTTCTTTCTCTGGTCGTTTCTCCTCGCTGGTGGGCGTGGTGTCTCCTGGCATGCGCGGTCTGTTCGTGTGTGAACCGGAGGTCGGGGGAATCTTCGGGAGATCAGGTGAGCGCCTACGCCAAGCCGGCGGCCTCTGCCAAGGCTCCGGTGGTGGAGCCGCAGTTTCAACGGGTCGAAGTCGATCGCGATCTCTGCCCCTCGCTGCTCCGGCCCCCTTCGGGCCCCTACCGGGTCGGACCCGGGGATGAGCTGGATATCGAGGTGGCGGAGGATGCCAAAACTCGGGCGGTGACCCGCGTCATGCCTGACGGTATGCTCTACTTCGACGTCGCCGAGGGCATCCACGTCGAGGGCAAGACCATCCGGGAAATATCTCAAATTCTCGGCGAGAGCCTCGCCGATGACTATATCGAACCGGTGGTGACGGTGAACGTGGCCAACGCGGACAGCCAGCGCTACTGGATTCTGGGGGACGTCCGCGAGCCGGGCACTTTTCCGCTGAAGCGACCCACCACCCTGATCGCGGCCATCTCTCAGACCAGCGGACTGGGCGCCCGCAACGATAATGGAGGCGAGGCCGAGGACACGGTGGATCTGGAGCGATCCATTCTCATCCGTGACCGGCAACTGATTCCGGTTGATTTCGAAGCACTGATTCGCGAGGGCGACATGACGCAAAACGTCTACATCCGGCCCGAGGATTACATCTATCTCCCCTCGAAAACGGCTCGATCCATCTATGTGCTCGGCGCGGCCAACAATCCCGGTCCGGTATTCTATGGAAACGGGGCCACCTTTCTCACCTCGGTCGCTGCGGCGGGTGGTCCCCGTGCCGACGCCATCGTGACCCGGGCGCTGGTCCTGCGCGGGAGCGCCTGCGAGCCCGAGGTGTGCGTGGTCAATCTGCGCCGGATCCTGCGGGGGGAAGATCCTGACCTCAAGCTTCGAGGCGGGGACATCATCTGGCTGCCGGAGAGTCCCTGGTCCAACCTGAAGCGCTACACCGAGTCGGTGATGACGACCGCGGCGCAGGCCATCGCGGTGCAGGAGGGGCTGGGCATCCTGGGAACGTCCGGCGGTGCCGGGGTCACCATCACCGCGGGGGGGAGCTGACCGCCGTTGGCGCAAGAAAAGCGGGAAATCTTGTGCTCCGGGGCGGAAAAGAGGGCGATTCTGGGTTAGGGAATCGTCATGACGGTGAAACGCGTTTCCCTCAGTGAGGAGGGCCCGGAAGTTTCGGAAATGGCCTGGGGGACCTGGAGGTTGCTCGACGAGGATCCGGAAATGTCGTCAACGGAAGTGGCTCTTCGTCTCGAGAGGTGTCTCGGGATGGGGATCACCACGATCGACACTGCCGAGATTTACGGGGAATACCGAGTGGAGGAGGCGCTTGGCCGAGGTCTGGCTGCGTCGGCGGATTTCGCCGGCCGGTTCGAGATCGTGACCAAGGCGGGCATCGACGTGCCTTCGGCGGAGAAGCCGCATGCCCGGCTGCCCCACTACAATGCCACGGAGGAGAACCTCGTGGCCTGCGCGGAGAAATCATTGCGCCTGCTGGGGGTCGACGTGCTCGACATCTTTCTCGTCCATCGGCCCGACTGGTTCGCCCGGGCCGAGGAGACGGCCGCGGGCCTGGAGCGTCTTCTCGCCGAGGGCAAGATCCGCTTCGCCGGCGTCTCCAACTACACCCCGCCCCAGTTCGATCTGCTCTCCTCTCTGATGAGCCGGCCGCTGGTGACCAATCAGGTCGAGGTGAATCTCCTGGCCATGGACGCCCTCTATGACGGCACTTTGGCCCAGTGCGAGCAGCATCGGATTCGTCCTATGGCGTGGTCGGTGCTCGGGGGAGGGGAACTCTTTTCCGATTCCGAGGCCGCCCGGCGCATTCGCGATTGCGCCGGCTCTCTCAGCGGGAAATACGGCGATGCCGGGATCGACGCCCTCGCCACCGCCTGGGTGATGAATCACCCCAGTCGGCCTGTGGGCATCACCGGGAGCAACAAGCCGGAGCGGATCGCCTCGCAGGTCGAGGCCGCGGGGATCCGGTTGGACCGTCAGGACTGGTACGCCCTCTGGTCGGCGGCGCGGGGACAGCCCGTGCCGTGAAAGGCTCTTCCATCGCCCGAGGCCAGCGTAATTCCCCGATATGCCAGCCTTTCTTCATCGGATTGAGACGGTGGTTCCCGCCCACGTGCATCGGCAGGAGGACCTGGAGACCGTGTTTCTCGAGCGGGTGTCTGACCGCCGCACCCGGCTGCTGCTTCGGCGCAGTCTAGCCGGCGCGGGAATCGAGACGCGCCACAGCGTCTGTGCGGGCTTTTTCGAGAGCGAACCGTTCGACGCCGAGGGGCGGGCCACGACCGGGGAGCGCAATGCCGTGTTCGCCCGCGAAGCGAGGCGGCTCTCCCGCAAACTCGGGGAAAAGATTCTCTCGGGCAGCGGCTTCGAGCCCGGGGAGGTGACGCACGTGGTCTTCGCCAGCTGCACCGGCTTTGCCAATCCCGGCCCCGACTACCACCTCATCGCGGATCTGGGGCTGCGTCCCACCGTGCAGCGTTACCTCCTCGGGTTCATGGGGTGCTATGCCACGGTTCCCACCCTGCGTTTGGGCCGAGATATCTGCGGTGCCGACGATTCCGCGGTCGTACTCGTCATCGCCCTGGAGTTGTGCAGTCTGCATTTCAAGATGGAAGCGAGTTACGATGCGGTGTTGGCCAACAGTCTCTTCGGCGACGGAGCCGGAGGCGCCATCATCACGGGGGAGGCAGGTCTCCGCGGGAGGCGTCCCGCCGCCCGGCTCGATTCTTTTTGCACCGACATCATCCCCGAGGGGGAATCGGACATGGCATGGACCATCGGGGATCGGGGATTCGATCTCGTGCTGTCGAACCAGGTGCCGCGCCTCCTGGAGAACCGGGTCGGTCCCATGGTGCGGGGGGTGGTCGACCCTGGGGAGATCGAGCACTGGGCGGTGCATCCAGGGGGGAAGGGCATCCTGGACAAGGTCGAGGCCGATCTGTCCCTCGCATCGGAGGATTTGGCCGTGGCGCGCGAGGTGCTTCGCCGTTATGGCAACCTCGCCGGGGCCACGGTTTTTTTCGTCCTCGAGGGCATCCTGGAAAGAGCCGAGCCCGGAGACCGCATCATGGCCCTCGCCTTTGGGCCCGGGTTCACCGTGGAAGCCGGGCTCCTGACGTCCTTTCCGCCTTGACCGGACGGAGGGAGCCGGGGTTTCATTGGGGGCATGAGGATGGGGCGATTCGTTTTCTGTGGTTTGCTCTTTGTCGCCTGGGGATGGCGCGATGAGGCTCGGGGGCAGACGACGCAGAATCTCGGGAGGATCGTGCCTCTCGTCGAGTTTGCCGAGACCCCCTTTGGTGATGCCCTCGCCTTTCTCCGGCGGAGGTCGATCGAGCTGGACCCCGCCGGAGCGGGGATCAATTTCGTGGTGATGACGCCGGAGCTGCGAACCCGGGCGGTCACCTTGCGGCTCCGTGAGGTGCCTCTGGGTGAAGCGCTGCGCTACACGACCATGCTCGTGGGGGCGGATTTTGCCATCACTCCTTACGCCGTGACCATCCGGGAGCTGGCGAAGGGACAGACCTCCCGGCCGCGCCGTGAGAACACGGCTCTTTTGCAGCGGAAGCTGCAGGAGACCGTGGCACCCAGTATTGAGTTCTCGGACACCCCTTTGGTCGACGCGATCGATTTTCTTTCGGTTCGGTCGGAGGAACTCGGGGATTCGGGTCAGGGCATCAATTTCGTTTACCTGGGGGACCGCGGCACGTCCGGGGAGGTCCCCATCAGTCTGAAGCTGAGCCGCATACCCCTCGGGGAAGTGCTGCGTTACACGGTTCAGCTGGGCGATCACGGGTTTCGGCTGGAGACCTACGCTGTTTTGGTTTTTCCCCTGGAGCCCTTCGGGGCGGTGCAGGAAGCCCCCGGGGGGTGAGGCAATTTATCCGCCTTCGCAAGAAGGTGGCCGGGGGATAAGGTGGCTTGGCGAGATTTTCCACCCTCTGGCGAGCGCGGCTACAGGGCGAGTGCAATGTAGCCGCCTTCGCAAGAAGGTGGCCGGGG
>CAZLUZ010000122.1:0-10364 GCA_964562825.1 uncultured Akkermansia sp. | reverse complement strand
CGCGGCTACGGGGCGAGTGCAATGTAGCCGCCTTCGCAAGAAGGTGGCCGGGGGATAAGGTGGCTTGGCGAGATTTTCCACCCTCTGGCGAGCGCGGCTACAGGGCGGGGCAATGTAGCCGCCTTCGCCAGAAGGTGGCCGGGGGATAAGGTGGCTTGGCGAGATTTTCCACCCTTTGGCGAGCGCGGCTACAGAGCGAGTGCGGCTACAGGGCGAGTGCAATGTAGCCGCCTTCGCCAGAAGGTGGCCGGGAGCGCGGGCAGATCAGAGCCCTGCCAGCGTACCCCAGGGGCCGTTGCTTTCGCGAAGGAAAGCTGCTAGCGTCGCCAGAAGTGAAATTCTGCCCCCCCAGCTGCCGGATTCCTTCGCCGGCCCGATTCGCCGCCCCGGTTTCCGCTTTCCGGGGCATCGCCCTCCTCCTGATCTGTCTCGTCGTCGCCTGCGGAAAACGAGAAACCAAGGTGGAGAGAGCCACGCGCGAGGGCATTCTGCTTTTGGGCAACGGCGGAGAACCAAGGGCGCTCGACCCCCACCTCGTCAGCTCGGTGGGGGATAGCAACATCCTCCGCGCCATGTTCGAGGGACTGGTCACCTTCCATCCCTCCGACGACTCGATCGACGCTCCCGGCGTGGCCGAGCGGTGGGAGTCGAACGAGGATGCCACCGAGTGGACCTTCCACCTGCGCCAGGACGCCCGGTGGTCCAATGGCGACGCGGTCACGGCCCGCGATTTCGTCTACTCTTTCCACCGCATCCTCCATCCGGAGATGGGGGCTCCCTACGCCTCAATGCTCTACTTCCTCAAAAATGCCCGAGCCTACAACACCGAGCAGGTGAATTCGTTCGACGCCGTCGGGGTGAAAGCGATCGACGATCACACCCTGGTCTGCACCATGGAGAACCCCACCCCCTTTTTCCCCGCCGTGGTCAAGCACACCACCTACCTGCCGGTGCACGGGCCGACCATCGAAAAATTCGGGGGCATGACCGAGCCCTTCACCAAGTGGCAGGCCCCGGGCAACTCGGTGAGCAACGGGGCGTTCCAACTCACCGGCTGGCGGATCAACGGTTTCGTCCGGGTGCGCAAGAATCCCCACTACTGGGACCGCGAGAACGTGCGGATCAACGGGGTCGATTTTTTCCCCTTCGACAACCAGTTCACCGAGGAGCGCGCCTTCCGCAATGGCCTGCTGCACAAGACCTACATCATCCCACCGAACCTGATTCCCCGCTATCGGGAGCGAAACGATCCCAATCTGAGGCTGGAACCCTACATCGGCTCCTATTTCTACCGATTCAACGTGACCCGCGATGTCACTTCGAACGTGCACCTGCGCCGTGCCCTGTCGGCCGCGATCGACCGGGAACGCATCGTCCGGTTCATCACCCAGGCGGGAGAGGAGGCGGCCTATGCTTTCACCCCGCCGACCGAGGGCGGCTACGAGCCGCCACGGCGCATTGAATTCGATCCGGAAAAAGCTAGGGAGCACCTCGCGCTGGCGGGATACGCCTCCGGGGCAGATGTTCCCGGGTTCGATCTCTTCATCAACACCTCGGAGTCGCACAAGGCCATCGCGGTGGCCATCCTGGACATGTGGCGCAACCACCTGGGCATCGATACCAACAAGGTCTCTATCCGAAATCAGGAGTGGAAGGTGTTCCAGAAAACGATCCTGGATATGGAATACGACGTGGCGCGCTCCGGCTGGATCGGCGACTACATCGATCCGACCACGTTCCTCTCCCTCTTCACCACCGGCGATAGCAACAATCACACCGGCTGGTCGAATGCCGACTACGACCGTCTCCTCGCCGAGGCCGCCGTGATCCGCGACCCCGCGGAGCGGTACGCCAGGCTGCGCGCGGCGGAGGAGGTCCTGCTCGACGAACTGCCTATCATACCGATCTACTGGTACACCACCAAATATCTCATCCGTCCCGAGGTGAAGAACTGGCACCCGCTGTTGCTCGACACCTATCCCTACAAGCACGCCAGGCTGGTGCCCCAATAGCATGCAGAGCGCCAAGTATATTTTGTCCCGGTTTCTCCAGGCGCTTTTCGCCCTGTTCTGCATTGTCACGGTGACGTTCTTCCTCTGCCGGCTCGCCCCGGGCAGCCCCTTCACCGAGGAGAAGGCGGTGCCGGAGCACCTCATCGAGGTGATGCGGGAGAAATACGGATTCAACGAACCGCTGCCGGTGCAGTGGCTCATCTATCTGAAGGAGGCGATCCGCGGGGATCTGGGACCGTCCTTCGGAAACAAGGGGTTCACCGTGAACGAGATCATCGCGCAGAGCTGGCCTGTATCGATGGTGCTGGGTGCCACCGGTTTGCTCATGGCACTGGCCCTGGGGGTCCCCGTGGGTATGATCGCGGCCTCGCAACGCAACACGCTGTGGGATTATCTGCCCATGGGCCTCGCCATGATCGGGATCTGCCTGCCCACTTTCGTCATCGCCCCGCTTCTGGCCGAGACTCTGGGCACCCGGCTCGGGTGGTTCGACGTGGCCACCTGGGAGAACAGCAGCGCCTGGCTGCTTGGGTCCATGACGCTGGGTCTGTATTACTCGGCCTACATCGCGCGGCTCACCCGGGGCAGCATGCTCGAGGTGCTGAACCAGGATTTCATCCGCACGGCCCGAGCCAAGGGAGTGTCGCCCTCGGCGACGCTCTTTCGCCATGCCTTGCGCGGGGGGATCTCGCCGGTGATCTCGTACCTGGGACCGGCCCTGGCCAGCCTGATCGGCGGGTCTTTCGTCGTGGAAACGATCTTCGGTCTGCCCGGTCTGGGCCAGCATTTCGTCAAGGCCGCCACCAACCGGGACTACTGGCTGATCAACGGCACGGTGATTGTCTACTCCGCCATGATCCTCCTCTTCAACTTCCTCGTGGATCTGATCCAGGTCTGGCTGGACCCGAGACGACGTTCCCACACCTGATCATGACGCTGCTGCCCCGCCACGCCGAGACCATCGAGAAGGGCTCCTCCCTGGGCCGGGATGCGTGGCTGCGGCTGCGAAAGAATCGCCTGGCCATGGCCAGCCTGTGGTTCATCGCCGGCATCACCGTGATCTGCTTTTTTCTTCCGCTGGTCCCCGGCCTGCCCGACCCGAACCGGACCTGGCTGGAATTGAAAAGCCAGGGTCCCTTCACCACTGCCGAGTCCGCCGACGGGACACGGGTGTTCTACCTGCTGGGCAGCGATCACCTCGGGCAGGATATCTTCGCCCGCATCGTCCACGGGGGCAGGGTTTCGCTGACCGTCGGTCTGATCGCTACGGCGGTATCCCTGACCATCGGATTGATCTACGGGGCCGGCTCCGGCTATTTCGGAGGCAAGGTGGATTCCGTGATGATGCGGATCGTCGACATTCTCTACGCCCTGCCTTTCATCATCATCGTCATTATCTTGACGACCTACTTTCCGGGCCGGTTCTGGCTTCTCTTCGTCGCCATCGGGGCGGTCGAATGGCTCACCATGGCCCGGATCGTGCGGGGGCAGGTGTTGTCGCTGATGCAGCGCGAGTTCATCGAGGCGGCGCGAAGTCTGGGCCTGCCGCGGTGGAAGATCATCCTGCGCCATCTCATCCCGAATTCGATGGGGCCCGTGATCGTCTACACGACGCTGACGGTGCCGGCGGTGATGCGGCTCGAAGCCATCCTCAGCTTTCTGGGCCTGGGGGTGCAGCCTCCGGACGCCAGCTGGGGCAGTTTGATCAAGGAGGGTGCTGACCGCATGGTGAGCGATCCCTCGCTTCTCATCTTTCCCTCCATCGTCTTCGGTATCACCCTTTTCGCCCTGAATTTCCTCGGGGACGGTCTGCGCGATGCGCTCGATCCGAAGACTTCCAAGGATTGAGCGAGGGTTCCGTCCGCCCGCGGGGAGGATGGTGGATTTGCTGACACGATTTCGCCGCGGTATGACAGGCGTCGGGAAAGAAGGAGCCGGAGAGTGCCGTAGATTTCACCGATGACAAAGAACCGAAACCGCGCGATTCGATTGCGGGGCTTCGATCTGTCCTGCGAACGATGCGAGAGAAGGGAGGAGCGGGCCGAAGATGCAGCATGACTCTGGAGACAGGGAAATTCCGGAACTGCGCAACGCCGAGACACGGCGGAGGACCGTGAAGTTCTGGATCGCTCCGGACGGCCGGATGCTTCCTCTGAAAGGTCTCTGGCACTACCAGTGGGCGCTGCGTCACGCTCTGGACGAGGGGATCGACCTGGATGGACACACCACCGAGGAACCGGTGCGCCTTCGCATGCTGGCCCACGGTTGGTGGAGGGTGAACTACCAGCGCAGGCCGGCTCGCCTCGTGGTCGAGGGCGATGCCTCCGGTCTCAACGGAGCCGTTCAGAAGACGCTGCTCGCTTTTGTCGAGGTGAACCAGCCCCTCTTGAATCGCCTCGATCTTCATGTGCTCGCAAGCGGAATGTTGCGAGATCGCATCGTCTTGAAGCATCCCTTCACTCCCGACGAGTTTGCTTTCCCGTGCGCAGAACTGGACCGGTTTCTCGACGCTTGCGGACGCCGATGAAGGGAGGTGGGGAGAGTGTCGCATGGCCCAGGTCGTTCGGGCGCGGTCAATCGGCGCTCACTCCTCCAGGGTTTCGCGGAGGTCCCGGTGGAGGCGCTCGAGTTCCTCGCGATCGCAGTCGGCAGAGGCGCCGGGAATGGCGATCGAGGCGAGGGTGTCGGCATGTCTCTTGATCGCCTGCCTCTGGCTGGACAGGGTGGCGTGGTGGGAAATGCCGCGCAGCGATTGCAGGAGGCGCCGGGCGATGTCGGTGCGCTCCCCCGCGGTCTGCCGGATCTGATCGAAGGCGGTGTCGAGCAGTTCGGAGAAGGTAGTGGGTTTGATGAGAAGACGCTCGTGCCCCTCATCGTCGCGGAAGACGTGCCGGGGGAGACGCCGGCCCGCGACGGCAGCGAGGGCCGCTCCCAGGTAGTCGATGCACCCCATCGCGGTGAAAGGATCGTTCACCCCGGGAGACAGCGCACGGAGCGCGATTTCCACGAGTTGACGGAGGCTGAAATTGAAGTCCTGCTCATCGGTTCGCATGCCTCCGATGATGACCGATATGGTCAATTCGCTCGCCAGATCCTCCCCGGAGTTCTCCGCGGTCTCTCCCGAGATGGCGAGCAGATCGTCGCCCGCAGTGACGAAATCTCCCGGGCGCCGGATCACCCGGCAACGGATGCGACGACGCGTCGCGGTTTCCAGGAGGCGATCGAAACTGATCGCCTGGATGTAGCCGGTCGCGGGCGACGGCAGGGCCACCTCGTCTTCGATGAAGTCCCACTGTTTCCGCTCGGAGTCGGCATTCTCCTCCTCCCGGTCGTCGGGCAGTTCGTCGGGGCAATAGTGCTCGATGGCCTCGTGGAGTTCCCCGTAGACCCGGTAGACGATGCGGTCGGCCTGCAGCGAGATGGACAGGTGGTGGATGAACCAGATAAAGGCGGCCAGGCTGGTGAGAACCGCGAGAAAAGAAACCAGGAATGCCGTGTGCGGCACGAATCCGGTCAAGTTCAGGGGATCGAGGCTTCCCAGGATGATGAGGCAGAGAACGAAGGTGCCGAGGAGAATACCGAGGGCGAACTGGACGGGGAGCGAACGGATCACGAAGGTGAGCAGGCGGCTGCCGAACTGGTTCGCCGCCAGGGTCAGGGCAACCAGCGTCGCCGAGAAGGTCACACCAGCCAGGGTGAGCACGCTGGCAGCGGCAGTGGTGAAAAAAGAGCGGATCGACTCCGGTGATACCCGGCCGAGTCGGGGAATGGCATCCTGCAGCACGTCCCCCATCCGCTCGTCGACGCGCAGGGCGAGCACGCCGGAGGCGGCAAAAGCGAGCACCAACAAGCCCGGGATGAACCAGAAACTGGTGCGGCACTTCAGCCAGAGGTGAACGAGGAAGGTCTTCACGAGATGCGCCCCCCGGCATCCGTTCCGGGGAGGGGATAGGCATCCATCAGCGACCGCATCTCCGCGATCGATCGGCCCAGTCCCACGAAAACGGCGCGGGACACGAGGTGGTGCCCGATGTTCAATTCCGCCAGGTGGGGAACGCGGAGGAGCTTGGGCAGGTTCGAGACGGTGATGCCGTGGCCCGCGTTGATCTGGAGCCCTTCCTCGTGCCCGATGCGGGCGCCCTCGATGATGCGGTCCAGCTCTGCCTCGCCGCCATCCGGGGAGGCATTGGCAAATTCCCCCGTGTGCAGCTCGATCATGGTGGCGCCAAGGCCCGCCGCGGCGCGGACCTGTTCCGGGTCCGGATCGACGAACAGGCTCACCAGGATACCCCGGTCCTTCAGCTGGTCGATGGTCCGTTGCAGCGAGGTGTCGGCGTTGGCCACGTTCAGTCCTCCCTCGGTGGTGACCTCGCGCCGGTTTTCCGGGACCAGGCAGACGAAGTCCGGGCGGACGTCGAGAGCGATCTCGAGAATCTCGGTGGTGTTGCCCATCTCCAGATTCAAACGGGTGCGGATGTTCCGGCGCAGCTCATAGACATCGCGGTCCTGGATATGCCTGCGGTCGAGCCGGAGGTGGACGGTGATGGAGTCGGCCCCGTTTGCCTCCGCCTCCGAGGCCGCCGCGAGCAGGCTGGGCTCCGCGTTGGGGGAATCGAGCATGGGGGCATAGCGGGCCTGTCGCAGGGTGGCCACGTGATCGATGTTCACGCCGAGTTTCAGGCGGGGAGAGGAGTTCATGGGGGACATCAGGCTTTCGCCCGGAGCGGATCGCCGAGGTCAGAAATCGGGAGTGCGATCCTCGCTGGAGACTTCGATGGACGAAGGGTTCTCCGGAAGGATCTCGTCGACGAGACGCCGGATGCCCTCCGCGGCAAATTCGCTCTGGGGATAAATACGACGGGCGGCGAGAAACCACGCCAGGCTCGATCCGCGCTGGTCGCGTTTTTCCAGGTTCTCCGCCGTCTTCAGAGCCCGCACGAAATCGGCGACCTCGGCGGACAGATCCGAGCGCTTCGCACTCAGGGGCACATCGTCGGGGAATTTCTGAAACGTCTTCTCCACGATCTCCCACGCGGCGAAACCGTTGCCCGCTTTCTTCAGCGTGTCGGCCTGTTTCAGAACGGTCTCGATCTCCTGAATGTTGGTCACGATCTGGTTGAGGGATTCCTGCCGGTCGGGGTCGTCCGCGGTGGCGGCGAGGAATCGCGCCTTGTCGGAAAAAATCTGCCGATAGCTCTGGGTACTGAGCAGGCGGTCGAATTCTATTTTGGCCACCTGCTGAACGTCACTCGAGTCGGCGATCATGTCGAACTGCTCCCGGATGGCCGGGTTGGTCGGCCAGATCATGGTCGCCTCGGTGATGTATTTCTCATAGGCCTCGTCGTCACCCCGCAGCGCGGCGTTTTTCGCACTGCGCAGTTTCATGTTGCTGGTCAGCTTGGCGGTCTCCACCGCGGCGGTGGGCTTGGAGAAATCGAAATCCGAGGCCTGGTCCTTCATCTCTCCGATCAGGTTGCCCGCCAGATCGTAGTCCCGAACCTCGAGGGCGTTGGTCAGCTGGAAGACGTTGCGGGTGTAGGCGAGGATCTTTCTTTTGTTCTCCCGGGGCACCGCCTGCACCGCGGGCAGGTATTCGCCCATGACGAAGGCCTGCTGGAGTTGGCGGGAGGCGCCGTCGATCTCGTTCTTCTCCAGGAGGAAGGTGAAGGATTCCACGGATTGCTCCACGTCGCGGATCGCTTCGTTGGCGAAGGCGTCGAGCGTGGTGATGGTGGGGTTGAATCCGATGGTTTCGCTGAAGGTCTGCTCCACCTCCGACCCCTCCTCGAAGTCGAGCCGTCCGGCCCCGTCCTGGAAAAACTCGGTGTAGAGCCGGGCGCCGATGATGACGTGTTCGAAGCGCCGCTGGAGAAAAAGCTGCACGATGAGAGCCTGGAATTCCAGCTTGGCCTCCACCTCGGTCAGCTCGATTTTCGCCTTGTTCGCCACCCGGGAGGCCTCGGTCTCGGCGATGCGCTGCACGTAGCGCTGGACGTGTCCCGCGTTGGCCGGATCGGTCGCTGGAGCGTCCTCGCCATCGCCCTTGCCGTTCCGGTTGCGGTCGATGAGCCGGCCCTCCTTCCACTGGTCGAAGTTCCAGTCGAGCCGCCGACGCTGATCGTCGAGTTCGCGATTGAGCCGCTGCAGGGAGGTGGCGGTGTTGCGGGCGAGGAATACCCGGTAGACCGCGTTGGCCAGCGATTCGCAGATCCGGGCGTCCTGGGGAAAGACCGCCGCGTGCTGGAGCCGGGCCACCGCGGCGGTGAGACGGTGCTGCACCGTGCGATTGTGGGGGGACAGGGTGTCCAGGATCTCCCGGATCGCCCTCTGGTAGGCGATGTCCGACTCGGTCCCCGCTTCGGGCGCGTTGAGGTATTTCTCGAAGCGGGCGCGAAACACCTGATTGTCCTGGATGTTGAAGGTCTTCCCGTCGAAGGAGAAGGTGTTCGTCGTCGGATCGAAAAAGGGGAGATCGTTCCCCAGCACCTGATCGTTCCGGGGCTGGTTGTTCTGATTGACGATGGTGGTCTGGTTGGTCGGTGGGGTGCCGCCTCCGCCGCTGTTGTTGGAGACGGGGGGCGTGTAGACCTGGGCCGAGAGGGGGAGGAGGGTCCCCGCGAGGAGGCACAGGATGGGGAAGAATGGTTCGGAGGGATGGGTCATGAAAACGCTGGGGGTCACTGGTCGATGGCTTCGGCGACGAGGATACCCTCCCGGTCGACGCGGACCATCATTTTGAGATCGGCGCCGCGTTCGAGGTTCACGTTGCTGAAATCGGAGGGAACGAGAACGGGGACCGGGATGGCCAGGGATCCGTCGGACGCCTCCAAGCTGATGAGCCGGCCCGACTCGCTCCACCGCAGCATTTCCTCCATCTTGCCCTCGACTCGATAGACATTGCCCCGGAGGCTGCGCGCATTGTCGCGGTAGGTGACGAGACTCAACTCGGCCATGTTGTTACCCACTCGCGAGGAGCCGCCCCATCCCAGAAAATCGCCCGCGATCAGTTTGATGAGGAGAAAGGCGATGACGAAAAAGCCCAGTATGGCTACGGCGATGCCGACCATCTGACCGACGTTGGCTCCTGAACTCGCTCTCCGTGGCATGGTTTTTCGTTGAACCCCCACCCTAGGCCAGACGGGATCGATCCGCCATGGCAAAAGGGAAAAAATGCCGCCATCTTTGCCGGGGGAACGAGAGAGGCAAAAAGTTCCGCCTGCTCAGTTCTCGTCGGGATCCCCCAGGTCGATCGCGGGGCGATCCCGCTCGCTCTTGCACAGCACGATGCGATCCACATCGTTGCGGGCGGGAGGGCCCGGGGTGCTGCGGCCCCGGCGGATGTCTGCCTCCAGGTCCGCCAGCATTCGGGCGACGGTCTCGGGCCGTTCCCCGGCCAGGTTGCGGGTTTCCCCGAGGTCGGCGCTCATGTCGTAGAGCTGAACGGCCGGCAGATCGGCGGGTGCCTTCGCCTCGCGGGGGGTGCTCCAGCCGCCGGACGACCGGGCCAGGAGCAGCTTCATCGCCCCCTGGCGATAGCCGAAATGACCGCTGATAGAGTGGTGCACGATGCCGCGGCGCGGGGAGGCGATGGGTCTGCCGTAGAGCGCGGGCAGGAAGCTGACGCTGTCCTCGCAGCTGCCGGGCGGAATCTCCGCGCCGAGCAGGTCGACCACCGTGGCGAAAAAGTCGGTCAGGCAGATGAGCTGGGCGGAAGTCGAACCCGGAACGACCTCGCCGGGCCAGCGCACGATGAAGGGGACGCGGTGGCCGCCGTCCCAGAGATCCGCCTTGTGGCCGCGCAGATCGGCGCTGACGAGGTGCCCCTGCTCCGCGAGTGCAGGGATGCCCGCGGCCGGGGAACAGCCGTTGTCGCTCGAGAAAATGACGATGGATTGTTCGGCGATTCCCGTCTCCTCCAGGGCGCGACAGATCTCGCCCAGGGCGTGATCAGTCTGCATCACGAAATCGCCGTATTGGCCCAGCCCGCTTTTCCCCTCCCATTCGGGCGTGGGGACGATCGGGGTGTGGGGGGAACCCAGAGGCACGTAGAGGAAGAAGGGCGCGTCATCACCCCGGCGCGAGCGGATGTAGTCGGCCGACCGTCGCGTCAGGCGGGGGAGCATGTTGATGACGTCGTCCCGGGCGATGACCCGGTCGTTCTCGATGATCGTTTCCATGTCGCGGGCGTGGTGGAACCCGTGGAAAAAATCGAATCCCCGATGAACGGGGCCGTCCGGAATGAGGGCGCCCACCGGAGGAGGGGATTTTTTCTTTTTGTTCTTGGGGAGGGGAGACTTCGTCTCCGGGTCGAGGTACTGAAAATCGAGGTGCCATTTTCCGATGATGGCCGTG
>CAZLUZ010000121.1:0-15789 GCA_964562825.1 uncultured Akkermansia sp. | reverse complement strand
CCAAATTTTCGAGTGATCGGATTACCCGTATGCGAGTCTACGAACTCTCAAAGGGTGGCTCCGGGCCTTCAGGAATCGCAAGTTTCTGACCGGAAACGAGTTGCGAGAACAGTCGGAAAAGTTCGTATTTTGACCAAAGTGGCGACCCGTACGGGACTCGAACCCGTGTTGCCGCCGTGAAAGGGCGGAGTCCTAGACCGCTAGACGAACGGGTCGTAAAGCGAAGGGGAATATGTGGGGTAACAAAACAAGTGCAAGAAAAAAAAGAAAGGAGTTTTTGTAATGGCCAAATCGGTCATCGCCCCAAGAGTGGCCCGATGCCCATTCTCATCGACATCGGCTGGATCGTCGCCGGACTCATCGCCCTCTACTACGGCGCCGAATGGCTCGTCAACAGCGCCACCAGGATGTCCCTGAAGTTCGGCATCTCGCCGCTCTGCGTCGGCCTCACCGTGGTCGCCTTCGGCACCAGCGCCCCGGAACTTTTCGTCAGCCTCCAGTTCAACGCCGACGGAGAACCGGACATGTCTCTGGGCAACGTGGTCGGCTCGAACCTCTGCAACATCGGTCTCGTTCTCGGCATCAGCGCCTTCATCTGCGCCCTCCACGTGAAACGCGCCCTCCTCGTCCGGGACATGACGTCTCTCATCGTCGCCAGTTTCGTCTTCGTCGGCATGTTGTGGGACAACCAGTTCTCCCGGATCGACGGCATCATCCTCTTCGCCGGCGTCATCGCCTACACCATCATTCGCCTCGCCGTCGCCCGCCGCGAGGGCAAGGACGAGGAGGTCCTCGCCGAAGTCGGGGTGGCGGACTGCGACGCCAAGGCCATCCCCGATCCCATCTGGAAAATGAGCCTCTTCGCCTTTATCGGGCTCGTCGCCCTCTACCTCGGCGCCGAAGGACTGGAACGCGGCGGCGTCTCTCTCGCCGAGACCCTGGGCGTGCCCGGTGCCATCATCTCCCTCACCGTCATCGCCTTCAGCACCTCGGTCCCCGAACTGGCCACCTCCGCCGTCGCATCGTTGAAGAAAGAGGGCGACCTCATCACCGGCAACATCATCGGTTCCTGCCTGTTCAACCTGCTCTGCGTCATCGGGATCACCGCCACGATCAAACCCCTCGTCATCGCCGACATCGCCCGGGTCGACCTGTTCGTCATGCTCGGTTTCACCCTCGTCCTGGTGCCCATGATCGTGACCCGCCGGCGTATCGATCGCTTCGAGGGCATGATCCTCCTCCTCGGCTACGCCGGCTATTCCTGGTACCTCTGGGCGGAGAGAATCTGAGCCCTCTGCGCCCCGCCCGGCTCGGGCCAGACTTCTACCCGGAGAGCGTCTCGGCGATCCTCGCCGGAGCCGCTTCCCCGCTCCTCAGCCGATCGCGCAGCTCTCTCACCGTGCGCTCCTCACCGGGAAGCACCAGGTCCGGCCGGATCTCGCAGAGGGGGTCGAGCACGAAGCGGCGGCTCGTCAGCCGGGGATGCGGGATCACCAGATCCTCCGTCGCGATCCGCCTCCGCCCGAAATAGAGGATGTCCACATCGAGGGGGCGAGGCGCGTTCGGCGCCCGCTTATCTCGCGCGAGCCGCCCCCTTTCTCGCTCCAGGGCCTGGGTCCGGCTCAGCAAATCCCGGGGTTCGAGATCGAGCCAAACCTCGACGACGGCGTTGAAAAAGGCCGCACTGCCCTCGGGGCATCCCACCGGCTCGGTCTCCCACACCGAGGAGAGGAGGAGGTCCTCGGTCGACCATTCCCCGATGCACCGCACCGCCTCGCGGAGATGCCCGATCCGGTCACCGAGATTCGTCCCCAGGGCCAGACCCACCGGCTCCGCCATCATTCCTCAGACCGAGAACGTCCTGCATGTCATACAACCCCGCGGCGATCCCGCGCTGCCGCAACCATTTCGCCGCCCGGATCGCCCCGGTGGCGAAGGTCTGCCGACTCGAGGCTCGGTGCGTCAGTTCGATCCGCTCCCCGTCGGTCGCGTAGACCACGGTGTGATCGCCCACCACATCCCCCCCCCGCAGGGCGTGAACCCCGATCTCGCCCTCCGTCCGCGCGCCCACGTCGCCGAAGCGCCCGTGACGGCAGTCGCCATCGTAGGAGAGCCCCCGGGACTCGGCCAGGATCTCGGCAAGCCGTCGCGCCGTGCCGCTGGGGGCGTCTTTTTTGTGGCGATGGTGCATCTCCACCACCTCCAGGTCGAAGGCCGTCCCCAGGATCTCCGAGGTCTTCCCGGCCAACCAGAACAGGGTATTTACCCCGACGGAAAAGTTGGGCGCATGCACGATGGGAATGGTCTTCGCGGCCTCGGCGATCCGCCTCAACTGATCGTCGTCGTGGCCCGTCGTTCCCATGACGAGCGCTTTCCCTTCCTCGACCGCCGCGGCCACCAGTTCGTCGGTGAACCCGGGCAGGGTGAAATCGATGATCGCCTCGCACTGAACAATGGCGTCCGCCAGCGAATCCCCCATATCGATGCCCACCGCGGGCACCACCTCCGGATCCGCCTCGGCGCAGTCCGTCACCATCCGGCCCATGCGGCCCCGGCATCCCGTGACAAGCAGACGCAGCGGACTCATGCGGACGGTGCGGCGATCGACAGTTGCTCCAGGATCCCCTTCAGCTCCGCCTTCTTCTCCTCGGGCAACCGAACCAGGGGCAGCCGAACCCGATCCGAGCAGAAGCCGGTAAGCTGCAGCGCCGCCTTGATCGGGACCGGATTGGTCTCCAGTCGGAGCAGAGCCTCGAAGAGCGGAGCGTATTGGTGGTGGATGGAGGACGCCTTTTCCACGTCGCCCGCCAGCATGGCGCCGACCATCTCCGCCATGACCCCGGGGATGAGGTTCGAGGTCACCGAGATCACGCCGACCCCGCCGGCCTTCATGAAATCGACGGTGAGCGCGTCGTCGCCGGAGAGGATCTGGAAATCGTCGGGCAAGGCCGCCTTCAGGTCGATGACCCGGCGGGTCTCCCCTCCGGCCTCCTTGATCGCGCGAATGTTGGGACAGGCCTCGGCGAGGCGGGCCACCGTGTCCACCGCGATCTCGACGACGCAACGGCCGGGTATGGAGTAGAGGATGAGGGGCAGATCCGTCGACTCCGCGATCGCCTGGTAGTGGGCGAAGATACCCTCCTGGGAAGGTTTGTTGTAGTAGGGAGCCACCAGGAGGCAGGCATCGGCTCCGTTCTCCTGGGCGTCCTGGGTCATCTCGATGGCCTCCCGGGTCGAGTTCGACCCCGTGCCCGCGATGACGAGCCCGCGTCCGCGGGTGTGTTTTACCGCCAGTTCGATGACCAGGCTGTGCTCCTCGTGGGAGAGGGTCGGGGATTCCCCGGTGGTCCCCACGGGGATCACGCCCTTCACCCCACTGCCCAGACTGGCGTCGATGAGATCGCGGAAAGAATTGGCATCGATGGTGCCGTCTTCGAGAAACGGCGTGACCAGGGCGGTATGGGCTCCGGCAAACATGACAAAAAAAGTTGGAAAGCTCCTCGGCTGCAGTGGTTCTGGTTCAGGTAAATTCGGGATCGAGCAACTCGCCCGAAAAGGTAAAATCGGCCGGTCCGAGCAGGGTGACATTCTCGAATCCCCCTCCCGGAGTTCGGTCGAATCCGATCTCGAGCACGTCTCCCCCGGCGACCCGCACCCGGACGGGTCCGTCTTGTTGGTGCAACTCGGCGTAGATCAGGGCAGAGGCGGCCATGCCCGTGCCACAGGCCAGGGTCTCGTCCTCCACTCCCCTCTCGTAGGTGCGGATGGCGATGGCTCCGTCGCCCTCGACGGTCACGAAATTGGCGTTGGTCCCGGCGGGAGCGAAGTGCGGGTGACGCCGAAGCGCCGCTCCCTCGGGGCGGATCTCGACGGTCGCGAGGTCCTCGACAAAAACCACCGCATGGGGCACCCCGGTATTGATGGCATTGACCTCGCGGATCGTCCCCCCGATCTCCAGGCCGAGCCCGAGCTGCTTGTCGCGGGGGGGACTCAGCGCGACGCGGACCTCGTCCCCGACAAACTCCGCCCCGATGACGCCGGCCATGGTTTCAAAGGTGATTCTGTCCCGGTCGCCCCCTTCGAGAAACCGGACACACCGGGCGAAGCAGCGGGCGCCGTTGCCGCACATCTCGGCTTCGCCCCCGTCGGCGTTGTAGTAGCGCATGCGGTAGTCGGCGCTCCCCTCGGCGGGTTCCACCGCGAGCAGGCCGTCGGCCCCGATCCCCCGCTGTCTCTGGCACAACTTCGCGATCTGGGCGGGAGAGAGGTTCCGGGAACGGTCGCGGTTATCGATCACGACGAAATCGTTGCCCGCCCCGTTCATTTTCCAGAATTTCAACATGGAGGAGTCGGCGAAAAAATTTGCGAGTGGAGGCGAAACTAAACCGACTTGGCTCCCTCGACAAGCGGTTTGACGAAGGCCTCGATCCGCTCGGCGAGATCGGGTTCTCCGGCATGCGCTTCGATCTCGCGGACGATCGCGCTGCCCACGACGACGCCGTCTGCTGCGGCGGCCACGGTGGCGGCCTGCTCCGGGGTGGAGATGCCGAAACCGACGACCACGGGCACCTCCGTGTGGCGCTTGATCCGGGCCACATTCTGCTCGATGCCCTCGGCGAGCGTGGTCTGCGCCCCGGTCACGCCCTCTCGCGAGACGTAGTAGATGAATCCCTGGCTCACCTGGGCGAGGCGGGGCACGCGATCCTCGGGAGTGGTCGGGGCGATGAGCCGGATGTGGTGCAGCTTGTCGCTCTCGGCGAATTCCCCGTTGCGCACCGCCTCATCCGGGGGGAGATCGAGGAGCAGCACGCCGTCGGCCCCGGCGGCTGCGGCATCGTCGTGGAAGCGCTCGAAGCCGTAGACGTAGATGGGGTTGAGGTAGGTGAAGAGAACGAGCGGCACCTGCGAGTCCTGGCGGAAGCGGCGGATCAGATCGATCACCTTTTCCAGGCTGGCGCCCGCCTCGAGGGCCCGGTGGGCGGCCATCTGGTTCACGATGCCGTCGGCCATGGGATCAGAGAAGGGGACGCCGAGTTCGATGATGTCGGCTCCGGCCCGCTCCAGGGCTTTCAGGATGGCGAGGGAATCCTCCAGGTTCGGATCACCCGCGCAGACGTAGGCGACGAATGCGGCCCTGCCTTCGTTTTTCAACTTCTCGAAACACTGGTCGATGCGATTCATGCAGGGCGAAGTATCGCTGGGAAACGGGTTTTGAAAACTCAAAAGACCGGGCCGACGGCGAGGGCGAAGCCGATCTGGGCGGCCAGCCAGAGCAGGGCCACGAGAATGGCGGCGGGCAGGGAGAGGAAGCAGCGATCCACGAGCTGGAAGACGAGGCCGACGAGAACGACGGGCAATCCCCATCCTCCGAGAAAGCGGAAGGCGAGGTAGGAGGCGGCGCAGGTCACGGCGCTGACCAGCAGCACGCTCCCCAGCCGGACATGCCCTTCCCGCCGGGTAATCACCCAGATGGCGCCCCACATGATGAGGGCCGAGAGGAGAGAGCTGAGGAGCATTTTTCAGTAATCAATTACTGATTACTGATCACTGATCACCGACCACTGATTATCTCGAATCCCACATACCCCTGCCGCGGCGCACCATTCCTCGGGCCCTCCGGGATCCGCGACGTGATCATGGCACGGTCGAAGAGGTTGTGGACGCCGGCGACCATGTTGATGCGGTCGGTCACCGCCAGATGACCGCCGAGATCGACGATCCACCCCCCGTCAACCAGACCCTGCCGGGAACTCGTCACCACGACCGGCGAGTTGAGCGCCGTCCCGAAGGTGTCGCTCAGGTAGGTCGCGTTCAGGTCCACTCCCCAGCAATCGGTCTGCAATCCCGCCCCAAAAGCCAGTTTCCACTCCGGGATGTAGGGAAGCTCCGCCCCGGGAATGCCCGCCCCCCCATCGCCGTCGCCGTAGATGTCTTCACCGCCGCCAGCCGCCAGGGGCTCCCCGGTGAGTTGCGCCGAGGTGTAGGTCGCCGAGGCGAACAGCGGAAGACGCAGCGCCCGTCCCTGCCAGGGATCGTAGCTGGCGAGAAACTCAAAGCCCCAGACCTCCGCCTCGCCCGCGTTGGTCGTGGTGCCCTGATTCTGCCCCAACCCCGCGGTCTGCCCGAGTATGTTCTCGAAGTCCGTGTAGAACCCGACCACCTCCGTGTTGAAGTTGTCACTGGTGTGGCGGAAGCCAAGCTCGTATCCAATGCTCTCCTCAAACACCGCCCCGTCGCGGAGAAATGCCCGCGGCGACGGCGTCGAAGCTCCCTTGAAGATGCCGCCGAACAGAGAATGACAGTCGTTGAACTCGTAACGGAATCCCACTCCCGGGATCAGGATCTCCCGGTCCCCCCGCCGATCCGCCGTCACCGTGTTGGTCGCATCGCTGGCGAAGTCGGTGTTGTGCAGATCGATGTGCTCGAAGCGCAAGCCCGGCGTGATGGAGAGCGCCCCGAAATCCAGCTCGTTCTGCAGCCAGAAAGCATAGGCATCGACCTCCTGAAGCCGGTTGCCCCCGCTGCCGGGTCCGAAGTCGGTGAACACCGGTGCGGCCACGAGAGAGGTGGTGATGTCGGTGTCCTCCTGGAACCGACGGATCTTGTCGTAGTGATAACGAAATCCCCCCGTCAGGGTCTGATCGAAGCGGCATCCCTCAATCAGGTAGTCGGTCTCCATCTGGTATCCGTAGGCCTCGTAGGAACGCGCGTTGTGCCGATATCCGAGCACTCCGCCGGCTGTGCCCGTCAGGGTGGCAAACGCCCCGGCATTGCCCACGGGATCGGCCAGGACGTTGTGCAGGGGCAGACCGTCGACCTCCCGGATCTTGAACCAGTCTCTCTCGAAATGGTTGTAGTACACCGCGTGTTCGAACGAGAGGCTGTCGTTGAAGTCGATCTGGTGCTTCAGGTAGGTGCGATGGTGCTCGGTCTGGATGTTGTCGGCAAAGGAGCCCGCATACCGCCGGTAGGGGTTGGCCCGGGCGTCGGCCTCGGTCAGACCGAGATAAGTCTCATCGGCATCGATATCGCTCATGCCGTATTTGAACTCGAATCGCTGGTCGAGCACCGTCTCGGGCTCCCAGGAGAGCTTGATCATCGGTTCGATCACCTGGTAGCCGGTATCCCCGCCCCCGGGGACGGTCAACCCGCCATCGATGTCCCTGAACCCGTCCGAATCCCGGTAGTAGAATTCCGCGACATAGCCGAACTTACCCGCCTTGGTCTCCAGGGTGTCTCCGTAGTGCGCGTGCAGCTGCATGGTGGAATCCGTGCCGTAGGTGTTGCGCAGGTAGAACTGCCGCTCGTCCGGAATCGGGGTGGAGAGATAGTTCACCACGCCCCCGGTGGTGTGGGGGCCGAAGCGGACCTGGCTCGATCCCTTCAGGATCTCGACCCCGGCCATGCGGGCGATGTTCGGGGAATAGTAGGCCGAGGGAGCCGCGTAGGTGGCCGGGGCGGTCAGGATGCCGTCCTCCATCAGGGTGACCTTCTCACTCCTCGTCCCGTCGACCCCGCGGACGGAGATATTGGGGAACAGGCCGCTCCCATCCTCCTCGCGGAAATACACCCCCGGGACCCTCGCCAGGACGCGATTCACGTTCACGTAATTCTGTTCCCGAATCTCGTTGGCGGTGACGAAATATCCCGAGCCCGGGAGCTGACTGACATCGGCGACAGGCTCGACCATGCCGTTGATGTCCACCTCGGGAGAGGGATCGACGAGCACCTGCGGCTGCGTCGTGGTGTAGATTTGGGGCTCCGAGGGGCGCGAGGCGGTCGCGGGGGCTGCCGGAGCCGGCGCCGGCGTCGATTGCACGACGGTTTCCGTCAGGGAACCGGTCTCGGCCTCTCCGCCGCCGGGGTCCGTCTCCTGGGCAGAGCCCGTGGCGACGGCGAGCAAGCCGATCCCGAGGCAGATCCCCGTCCTTATGCTGCGAGGCCCCTGTCCCAGCCCAAATCCTGATGTGTGTCGTGCGCTCATTATTGCAATTGCGTCTCAATCGCTTACTAAGCGTTGGAAAAAAATTTTTCAAGGAGTCCTCTGAGCCTTTTTTGGCGTTTCGGCCCTCCTGACTATCAGGCGATCGAGGGCCACATCACCGCGGATTCGGAGGCCTCTCGGGGGCATGTCCTGCCCCCCCATTTTCGAGGGTGCCGCCTTGGCGCCCGCGGTAGGCAAGGACACAAGCCCAGTTGCGGGTAGACCTGCCGCACTCCCCCTTAGGACGCCCTTAGCCAGCGCGGAGTCTCCGTCGCGTTATGGATTTTGCTCCAGGTGCTCCACCACCCGATCCACGTAGACTTGCGCGCGCTCGGGCGTCCAGCCGAAGGCGTCCTGCATGACCACCACGGCATCCTCGGGGCTGGAATTCTGGAGAGCCACCTTGGCCAGGTGAAACCTCGATCTGACCCGGTAATCATCGAATCCCGTGACCAGCTCGTTGAGCGCGGCCGGATTTCCCTGCAGGTTCTTGTCCAACACCCCTTCGAGGATCGGCTTGCGCAATTCGCCGGGAGCCGAATCGATGAGTTGTTCGGCGAATTCGGGTTCCCTCGCACCGACCGCGGCGGCCACCTCGACCATCGCGTCGATGGTTCCCTGCGTGATCTGGACCTCCTCGGCGCCGGTCTCCGGGTTGACCTTGGCTTCGGCCCAATAGACATTGTTGAACAGGCCCGAGGCAACGATCTTGACCTCCTCCGGAGAGACCGTTGCCGCCCGGGAGAGCAGCTCGGAGGCGGCCTCGATCCGTTCCGTCACCGACTTGACCGGCAGGGCGTCCACCGCGGCGCGAAGTTCGTCCGTGGTCATCGGCGCCTGCCTCCGAGAGGTGACTGAGGTGAGCGTTTTCGCCTCTCCCCCCTCCATGGAGGATTGCCAGGTCGCGGCATCGGTGCGCGTGGTCACTTCCACCGAGGACGGGCCTTCTCCCGAGGCATCCTCTTCGGCCTTCTTCTTGCCCCCGCAGCTGCACAGGATCAGGGCCAGGGTCAGGCTGAAAGCCAGACGGACACCCGACAGGTTGCGCCCTTCGCTGCCGACGGCGGCGGGCCGGAGCAGGGAAAAATCGATTCTTTTCATGAATGTTTTGGCCATGGGAAGAACAGGGTCTGTTTTTTTGAAAAAGTTCCGTTTCCGATTACCTGCAAAAGGCACCAAGTCAAGTGCCGAGACCGCTTCGATGGCGAGGTCACCACTCTCCGCTGAGCCCCACGGAGTACTTGACACCGCTCCTCGTCACTTCTTCCGGAATTCCAGGATTCGTCGAGTATTCCTTGCGGATCTGGGCGTCGGTCAGGTTCTCCCCGCGAAAGGTCAGCTTGAGCCGGTCGGTCACCTCCTTGGAGACGGTGAAGTTCAGCGAGGTGACCGGCAACTGGATGACGTCCGGAGTCACGTCGGAAACCCGCTGTCCCCCCGCCTGATCGAGCAACTGTCCCGTCACGTTGAGGAACAGTCCGGCGAACAGCCCCAGGTCCTCGTTGTCGTAGGTGAAATTGGAGTTGAAGATGTAGTCGGGCTGGCCCTGGAGTCGGCGATCGGCGGTCAACCCGGCGGCTACCCGCGAATTCCGGTCGCTCTGGCTGAGACCGATCTGCGAACGGATCACCGCGTAGTTGATGCCGATATCGAAAGGCTCCAGGCTGGAGTGGAGAAAGCCGAGCCCGGTCTGGGCCTCCACCTCCACGCCGTAGACGATCGCCTCCGGTTCGTTCTTGAAAAAGTCCGCACTGCCCCGGGCGAACTCGATGGGGTTCTGGATGAACTTGGTAAACACGTTGACCGCGTAGCGGTCCCCCCGTCGCTCGGGAAACCATTCCCAGGAGAGATCCACGTTGTCGATGTTCGACATCTCGAGATTCGGGTTACCGGTGAAGAATCGGCCGGTGCCCGGCTCCCGCAGCACGATGGGGGCAAGCTCCTTGAAGGAAGGCCGCGCGATGGTTCGCGATGCCGCCATGCGCAGCCTCTTGTCCTCCGCGTAGTCCCAGGTCACCCCGACGGCCGGCAGCACATCCACTTGGTTGATGCTCACCGGATCCCCGGGATCGACCCCCAGGGGGAAGAGGGAGTCCAGGGAGGTATCCCGTCCCTCCAGCGCCGTGGAGATCTGGATGTCGGTTCCCTCGACGCGGAAGCCGCCTCGCAGGGTGAGCTTTTCGGTCAGGTTCGACGAGACGCTGGCAAAGCCCGAAAAGATGTTCTGGTTGGCGGTGTAGGAACTCCGGCTGGTGATATTGACGCTGGTGCCCCCCGAGAGCAGGCCCGGCGGCACCGTCCCCTGCACCGAGGCGGGCACCCCGGTGTCGGCGAGGATGTGGAGAAAGTCCCCAAGGGTGGTCGCGACTGAATCGTCGGGATCGAAGGACTGGAAGACGGGCCCGTTGTAGGTGGGGAAGGAGGTCACGCTGTAGCTCCGATACGAGAAAATGTTGTCTCGGTACTCCCGGGTGGAGCTGTCGAAGTTGCCCCCGACTTTCAGGCGGGCCTCCTTTTCCCCCTCCTCGAACAGGGGGATGTCCGTGGTCAGGCCGAGGTAGTAGTTGTCGTCGTCGAGGCGGCGCCAGCCTCGCTCGTAGGGGCTGCCCGGTGTCGGGTTACCCAGGTCGATGCCCGCCCGGTTGAAAAATCCGCGGGTGATGGAGTAGTTGGCGAAGGAAAAGTCGGGCTCGTCCTGGTAGGATTGGCTGTAGGCCGCCACCCAGTTCACCTCGGCCCCGCCCTCACCTCCGTGCAAGTGCTCCCCGCTGAGCTGGAGGGTGGAAAGCACTCGCTCGGTATAGATCGAAGCCTCGCGCAGGAAGAATTCGTTGCGTTCGGTGATGTCTTCGTCTCCATCCGGATCGATGGTTTCGGGACCGTTGCCCTCGACGAGACCGGAACCGAAAAAGGCCGATTGCTCCGCCGCCACGTTGCCAAAATAGACCAGCTTGATCGTATCCGTATCCGTGATCTCATAACCCGCCCCGAGGAGAAGACCGGCGAGCAGCTCCTCCGAACTCTCCTGGAGTTTCAGCACGTCCGTAACCGAACCGGGGTTGCCGATGCCGGGACTCTCCACCGAACCCAAAAAAACGTTGGGGTCGTAGCCGGAGGACAGGCTGTAGGTGAAGGCGCCGAAGATACCCAGGCGCTGCCCGTTGATGTTGAAGACCTTGCCCGCCTCTCCCCCGAGACTGAAGTCAATGGGAGCGCTCTTCGTAGTGATCCCGGGACCGGGATACTTGGCCAATTCGGCGTCGATGAGAGCCTGGTTGGCAACACGGGTGGCGGGATTGCTCAGGTCGGTCCGCGCCAGCACATCGGACAGGGCTCTCTGCTCGTCATCACTGGTCCCAAGCAGCTTGAGGCCGGGATTTTTCCGGGTGATGAAGTCGTCGTTGCCCGTCGCCTGGGTGTTGCTTCCCACCGAGACGGAAAACTTGATGAAATCCTCCTCCGGGATGTCTTTGGTGATGATGTTGATGTAACCCCCCGTCGATTCCCCAGGGACATCCGGGGTGAAGGTCTTGGACGTGACCAGCGATCCGATGAGCCCCCCGGGAAAGATGTCGACGTTCACGGCACGCCGGTCCGGGTCGGAACTCGGAATCCGCGCACCGTTGAGGACGACAGTGTTGTACCGATCGGACAGACCTCGCACCACCACGTAGCGGCTGTCGACGACCGAGGTGCCGGTCTGCCGGGCGAGAGCCTCTCCGGCATCGCTGGCCCCGGACTGGCTGATGAAGTCGGCATCGATGACGCTGAGGACGCTGTCCGTTTCCAACTGGAGTTCGAGCAGGTCCACCTCGGTGTCTTCCTCGATGAGGTTGTCGCCGGTGACGACGAATTCGTCGAGCACGTAGACCTGGGCGGTCAGATTGATGGTGATGTCCCGGAGAGAACCCGTCGGCACGAGAATGTCGTTGACCGTTTCGCGAACGAAACCCTCGCGGGTGACCGTCGCCGAATAGGTGCCGGGGTTGATGCCCGAGATGACGAAGTTTCCGTCCGCATCCGAGGTCGCCGTCCGCGAGGTCGGTCCCTCGAGCCGGATCGCCGCATCGCTCACCGGCACCCCGAAATCCGCATCCCGGACGGTGCCGCGAAGCCCTCCCAGTTGGGAGAGAGCTTCGCTCGCACTCGCGATCGAGAGGAGGCAGACAAGAGCGAGGAGACGCATGAGGAAACGCTTCGGAGCCGGACCCTAGAAGAAAGCACACCGGGGTTCAAGTGCTCGCGTGCATCGTTTTCGTGGCTTTCCTGTTACCATACCGCCGCGCGATTCCCCGCACCCGACAATCTGCCGGTCGGCGCGCGGGGTTCGGGCGTCCTTACTCCGCGCCAGTCTCCGCCTCCGGCGCTGCCGTCTGCTCGGCTCCAGCCGGCTCCGTCTCTCCCCGGATGGCGGCCGGCACGTCGACCAGGAGGGCCTCGATCGGTCCCTTCAGGTCGTCTTCCAATTCCAGTCCACAGTCGTGCAGGTGCAGGCAGATGTCGATGCCGACCATGGCCCAGTTGCGGGGCACCTGGCTTTGGCGCACCTCCTCCAGGGCCTTCAGCCACATCTCGCGCGCCTTGTCCGTTTCTCCGATCTGCGCCCAGCCTTTCCCGATGACCGCGATCGCCTTGGCCTTGTCGCCGGGCTGATAGAGGGCCAGGCCCTCGAGCGCTTTCTCCAGAGATTTCCCCACCGCTTCCCGTTTTTCCTCCGGGTAATGGCTCGTCAGTCGCGCCATGATTTCGTTGCGCCACTCCGCGCTGGCGCCGAGACGGTTGATTCGCCAACCCACGAAATTGACCAGCCGGTTTGCCGCCTCGTCTTCGTCCGCCTCCCGCAGGGCATCGGCCGTGTCCACCAGGAAGGCCGAAATATCCATGTTGGCCCGGAAGGCGAGGTCCACGGCGGCCTGAATGTCTTCCTGCGCCCGGGCGAGGTCGGTGCCCTCCTCCCTGGCTTGGGCGAGTTCTTCCAGGGCGATCTCCATCTTTCCCTGGGCGGCCTTGAGCCGTTCCGGATAGGCCTTGCCCGGCAGGACCTCCTCGACGTCCACTTCCACCGTGTAGTCCTCTCCCTGCCGGTCCTTTTCCACGGCGATGCCCGACCTCGCGATCGCCTGGGGCACCTTCCGGGTCAAAATCTCCGCGATATCATCCGCCTCTTCGAATCTGCCGAGCGCAGCCAGGGCGATGGCCTGCTCCGCCTTGATCAACTCCCGGGCATGAGGTCTCCAGAGGAACCAGTTGTGATCCGATTTCTGGAGAAAATTCTCGGCCGCATCCAGCCTGCCTAGGCGCGCGTGTGACTTGGAGAGTCGGGCGTGAGTGATGGCACGCCGATAGCCGGGGATCTCCTCGGAAAACTGTTCCGCCTCCGCCATTCTGCCCATGGAGACGAGCCGCTCGGTCAATTGCTGGCGATAACGGGCGGCCAGGTCCTCCCGATTGACCAGCCGGGACAGCTTGAGGGCATAGCGAAACGTTTCCGGTAGTTCGGTGGAATCGGCCACGTCTGGCACCTCTTCCACCTCGCGATCCTGAGACGCCGCCTTTCGGCCTGCCTCGTCGAGCAGGTTTCGCAGTGCATCCGGGTCGGAAAGGTCCATCGCCGCCACCTTCGCGGCCAAACTTTGGTCGCCTTCCGCGGCAGTCTGCTCCTCGGTCAGCCCGGTCGACAGGAGAAGCAGGGGTATGAAAAAATAGGTGCAGGCTGCAGGGGAACTTCCTATCGAACGGCAGCGAGATTTACGTGAAAAGAAATTCATAGTTGCGAATCAAGATTGCGTCGACTCACCATGACAGAAAAAGGGGGCAGTGCAACCGCACTGCCCCCTCATCGATAGAGTTAGCTACAATAAGAAACGGCCAGATCAGTTGGCAATCACTGTGTAGTAAACCGTGTCTCCAACGTTGAGGCTAAGGTTGCCGAAGTCCACCTCGACCACACCGACGGTGCCATCGGCGTCAGCCGTGTCCGTCTGACCAGCGACGACGACGTCGTTGTCGCGGAGGGTGGCGATGGAAGTCCAGTCCTGGCCATCGGTGGAGGAGTAAACCCAGTAGATTGTGCCAGCAGGGTGATCCGCAGGGACGCTCCAGCTGATGCTGGTGTTGGTAGCACCGGCGAGGGTCACCTCGTCACCTCCAGGAGCAACCCGGTCCGGGTTGCCGGTCTCGGTCACGACGTCGAGAGCATCGAGGTGCGACCATCCCTTGAGGAAGGTGTTGAAGCGCATGAAGCCAGGGAAAGTGGCAAGAGCCTTGCCGGCGTTGACCGGTCCGTCGAAGTTCGTCGCCAGGCCGCTGGCTGCGGTGGGACGAGGATCGTAGCCGTCGCGGGTGTAGCGAGTGGTGCTGACCAGGAGGGGCACCGCAGACTCGCCACCCAGGCCGCCGTTGGCACCCAGAGCCACCTCAACTCCGTCGACCGTTGCGTCTGCGAAGTAGTGCAGGTTGGTGTGGGTCGCGTTGGCGAGAGGACCGCCGTTCAGTGCGTCGATGACCTCGAAGTTGCCACCAACAGCAGCGGCGGCGCGGTTCCAGATCTGGTTGTTCAGCAGGCAGATCGCGAACTCGTCGAGGTCGAGACCACCGTCGTTGCCCTCCTGGACAAACGTTCCGTTGTACTTGACCAGCGCGGTCTCGGGAAGGCTTCCGCCCGTACCCTCGGCGTCGTCGATCTCCATGACGTGGTCGTATCCGTTACCGGCACCAGCCGGGCTAGCCGGACCGAAGGCCTGGCTCACGAAGGTGCCATCAGCGGCGTTACCCCAGTTGGCACGAAGTTCGCCGAATCCGCCCTGAAGAGCGTGCTCGAACTGGTAGTTACCGCGCACACCCTCATCGCCGTCGAAAGAGTCGTCTTCGATGAAGTGCGAGAAGATGAAGTCGACGTCGTTGTTGCCACCGAAAGGCTCGGTGCCGTCGTCCTGGTTGAAGGTATTCTCGATGAACTCGTGAATCGTCTCGGAGCCGTTGGCGCCGGTGGTGAAGGAGTTGATCTCGTTGGCCGCAGCCACACCGCCGAGGGGGTTTCCGCCGTGACGGATCTGGACGAAACGGATCACACCGCTGTTGTCCTCATCATCAACGCCACCGTAGTTGGCGCCGAAACCGCGGGCTCCCAGAGTGGGAACGGCGATCCCTTCGATGTATTCGGTGCCACCACCGCCGACACCGACGTCGGTTCCGAGCACGGGAATGAAGGTCGCACCGGCGACCGTGGGACGAGCCACTCCGACACCGGTCTGGGCGAAGAGCTGGACGTTGGTGAGAGCACCGTCGTTGACGCCGGCAGCGGGTTGCTGGACGCCACCCCACCCGGCCTGGGTGGTGTCGGCATCGGGAATGCCGTCGATGTTGGTGTCGGCGAAGCCGGCCACACCGGCGGATCCATCACCGAGGAAGCACTTACCGCAGATTTGCAGACCACCCCAAAGAGCGGCGTGAGCAAAGCCATTGTTGCCAACCAATCCGGCGCTCTGGGCGAGGGTGGTGGTGCCGTCGGGCGAGTAGTCTCGGGTGTCAAAACCATTGACGTTAGTGCCGCCAAATCCGGTGCCCCACTCTGCAGCCTGTCCAGCCGCGAAAGCGGTGTTCACGGTGAGAACCTCTCCGAGGGAGTTGGTCACCGTGGTGGGGATGGTAGCCGCGCCTCCGGGCACGTTGGGGTCGTCGATCGAGGTGAAGATGATCGGGTTGTCGACCGTTCCGTTGGCAATCAGCTGAGAGCCGCGGGCGATGAGGAGACTTCCCGGCTCCTCGTTGATGCCGCTACCCCTGACCTGGCCGTAAACGGCGGT
>CAZLUZ010000120.1:0-15913 GCA_964562825.1 uncultured Akkermansia sp. | reverse complement strand
CAGTTGCCTGAAACCGCCACGCGGGGCACGGCGATTGGATGTCCGGTTCTCAATCTTGGTTGGGTGCGGTGGGGCCTGATGCCGACGGTCGGTTCCGCCCGACGGGGGTGGCACCTGTCAGCGCAAGCAGAGAATGGTAAACCTCTTCGGCGCCGCATCAAGAGGAGGGCGCGGCGTGAAAGGAAACAACACAGCCCCTCGCCGGATGGCGAAGTCTCCTCGCATCCAGGAAATCTTTCGTTCAATCATACCTGATCAGATATTGACGTAGTAAATACCTGGCAACCCGCAGCCGCCATGTCGTTCAGGTTACAATCCTGTTAAGTAACCGGAAGCGATTTCGCCGGGACCAGAGAAATTTCGGGAGCGAAAGGGTCTTAAAATATTGAAATTATGGTTTTTATGAAATATAATGCTTCCGTATGGCATTATCTCACTCCCATCATCAATTGCCTCGGAACCGACGTGATTGGAACTTCCGGCGAAGGGCATCCTGCCATGCGGGTGAAGACCTGTTTCCTCCGGTTGCGGGCCGACCCGCGGTGCTTCGGCCCCATTTCCGTTGCCTGTCACGGGCGGGACTGCGGCCCGTCGCGACTCGGGCGCCGCTGGGCGAAATATCCGGCAGCCATTTGCCCGGGGTCTACCTGACGCGAAAAGGGAGTCACCCCATTGCGGTCCTGCGCCGGGAGGATGAGGCGGTGGAACTTCGTCTCTGGGATGGACGGGAGGTACGTTGCGACCTGGAGACCTTTGCCAGGACGGTGCAATCCGAGGGCTGGTTTGCGACGAAGCCGATCGGCCTCCGCGGGATTCTGCGGACGTTTTCGAGTCTGCCCTCCGGGCCATGGCGTCGGGGAATCATGGGTGGCAGCCTGAGCGGATTGCTCCTCGTGTGGTTTCTCGCGGTTCTTCACGGCCTCCTCCACCGCGATGGCGAACCCGTTTCGCCCGTGCCGGTCGCTCTGGCATCGGCCGGGACGGCGCTTTTTCTCTGTGGCTTTTTTCGTCTCCGCGCCCGGCTGCACCGGAGTGGCCCGGGTCGTTCCCGCGCCGGGGAGAGCGAGAGCCGCATCACGGCCCTGGCCGGAGAGTTGGGGCGGCGTCTCGCCGAGGGGGTGGCGGGGGGCGCGGTGCTCGCCGCAGCCGCTGCGGGGATCATCATCCGCGAGGGGGACCCGTTTGCCTGGGTCACGGGAGCGGCAGGCATCCTGGCGGGTTCCATCCTGCTCTCCTGGCTGCCGGAGTGGCGGTGCCGATTTCTCGAGTTGGCCTGGCTCCTCGGGATCGGGCGGCATACTGCGGGGAAAGCCGCCGCACCGCCCTCGGCCCTGCGGCTGCACAACGTGTTGTTGGAGCACCCGGATGAGAAGAGCGCTCCGCTCCTCGATCATGTTTCGCTCACGGTGCGACCGGGCGAGAAGGTGCTGTTACGCGCAGAAAACGGGCGCGAGGTTCGACTCCTCTTCCGCATGATTCAGGGTGGTTTGAATCCCGATCGCGGGATGATCTGGGTCGGGGGGAGAACGATGATCCCGGGACAGACGGTCGAAGGCCTCGGATTCTTCGGAGCCGACCGGGACGGATTCCCCGAGTGCGCTGCTCCCGCCGGTGCGGGCCAGACCGTCGAGACGGCGGAGCGCGAAGCTTTCGCCCGGCTAATCCGTGGCGGGGCTTCTCTGGTTCTGATCGAGGTGAACGAAGAGCTTCTCACCCGGCCCTGGTTTCGCCGTGTGCTGGCCGAGCTGTTGCGAGATCGCACGAGGACGGTGCTCCTGGGAGGTAGCGGGTGCGAGGAATGGCGTTCGATCGGGCGGATCGTCACCCTGAAATCGGGCCGGGTTGAGGAGGATCGGCGCACCGGAGATGCCGGAGTCCTGCGCGAGGAGGAACTGGCCGGAGTCGTGGGGTGAGGAAGCCCATTTTCCTCTGGCGGAGTCCGGTGCTGTCCATAGAGTGCCGGATGTCTCCGTTATCCATCCGGGAATTGCAGCAGAGTTGTGGACCGGTGCCGTCCTCCGCCTCGATTCGGGCGCAGCTCGAGCGATCTCTGGAGCGTTCGACCAAGAATGGAGACCCCTACTTCGAGCTTCGTTTTGTCGACGCCGAGGCGAGTCTGACCCTGCGGGTGTGGAACTCGCTCCCCATGTTCCAGCATTGCAACTCCCTGGCGGAGGGCGGGTTCTATGAACTCACCGGCGAGTTCGGCCTGGGCAACGACGGCAGATCGATCGATTCGCGCCAGTGGACCGCCCGTGAACTGGAGAGCAGGGAGGTGGAGGATTTGCTGTCCGGTTCCGAAGCCATGCGGGTGAAGCAGGAGGCGGACTTCAACCAGATCTGCCGGATCGTGTCCGAGGTCGCGGATCCCCGCCTGCGCTACCTCGGCGAATCGCTCCTCCGCAAGTATGGGAGACGGCTCATTCGCACCGCCGGGGCCCGGGATTATCATCACGCCCGTCGTGGGGGGCTCGTCGAGCACGTGGCCCAGATGATGCGGTCGGCCCTGAAAATCTGCGAGGCCTATCCGCTGCTGAACCGGGACCTCCTCGTCATCGGAATTCTGTTCCATGACATCGGCAAGCTGTGGGAGAACGTCTACGAGGAGAAGGGTTTCACCATGCCCTACACCGAGATGAGCGAGCTGATCGGTCACATTCCTATGGGGATGGAGATCGCCAACATGCTCTGGCGCGAGGCCCTGGCGAATGAGGAGATCGTGCAATCCTGGCAGGGGTTGACTCCGTCGAACGACCGCGTTCGCCTGCACCTGCTCCACCTCATCGTGGCTCATCACGGAGAACTCGCCTTCGGTTCCCCAGTCGTGCCGAAGACGCCGGAAGCGCAGGCGCTTCATTACATCGACAACCTCGACGCCAAGATGGAGATGTTCGAAAAGGGCTACGACGGCGCCGAGGAACTGGGCAGGAATGTCTACCAGCGGGTCCGTCCGCTGCCGGGAAGATTGGTTCGTCCCCTGGAGAAATGGGAGGATCAGGGGCGCGACGCCGCAGAGGTGGATGACCATCTCCCCACCGAACCGACTTCGGATGTTCCTCCGGACCCCTTCTGAGTCGCTTCCCCGGGAAAAAAGGCTGTAGGCGGCAGGGCACCGGTGGGTCACGTCGCCGGGACAAACCGCTGGGCGAGGAGCGTCAGACCAAAGCAGCAGAGGCAGAAAATCCCCCCGTTGACGTCGAGCAGTATCGCCACCGTCGCATCGTAGAGGGCGATGCCTGCGATGGCGAAGGGGATCCCGCGCGAGAGTTTGCCGCGAAACAGAAGCGTTCGGCAAAGGATAATCCAGGCGCCCGCGGCGAGCGTTCCGGCGATGACCCAGGTTCGGGAGAGATCCAGGGTGGATTCGGTGTAGAGGGTGAAGAGGGGAAAAGCCGAGGGAATGAGCAGGAGAAATCGTGACAGAGGTGAGGTGAGGGGCGCGGCTGCGATCCGTTCCGAGCGCGCCGCCAGGGTCAATCCGGCCACGTACAGGACGGTCCCTACGGCGATGAGATGGATCAAAGGAGAGACCGGACCGAGCTGCATCCCCGACCGGGCCGCAGTCCAGGCGGCGTAGTAAACCAGGGCGCGACAGAGTCCCATCAGGATCACCGACCCGACCCATCTCTTGTGCAGGATATTGTAGCCGAGGATCGAGGCGATCAGTGCGGCCAGCACGGTGCCGCCCACCTCGGTCGTCGTCAGGATAAGTGCGGATCCCGCCACGAGCTGCATGCCCCCGATCCACCACGTTGCGCTACGCGATAGGGCCCCGCTGGGGATGGGCCGCTCCGGAGCGTGTTCCTGGTCCCACCCGGCGTCGAAGGCGTCATTCAGGGTCATTCCTCCGCAATACAGCAGGCTGATCCCTCCCAGAATCCATCCGATCTCGGCTTCGAAGAAACCGCCGCCGACGAGGTAGCCGGCGATCGCGTTGGTCCAGACCGTGGGCAGGTTGGAGACCCGGCCCAGGATGAGGAGGGTGCGCAGGAACTTCACGGCACCAGCCTTGTCGGGAATCGTCAGATTGCAACCGCCTTGCGCCGTTCTATTCCTGTTTCAGCTGGTAGCCCACCCCGTGCACGGTGACCAGCACCTCCTGGCGCCGGCCCGTGTCCCCGATCTTCTTGCGCAGTTGGGCCACGCATTGGTCGAGGGTGCGCGTCGTGCCGAAATATCGGACCCCCCAGACCGCGTCGAGCAGATCATCGCGGGAGAGTACCCGGCCCCGGTTCTCGTGGAAAAACTTCAGCAGTTCCATCTCTTTGGGGGTGAGGCGCTGGGAGGCTCCGTCGAGATTCGCCGTGTAGCTCGATTCACTGATGAGGGCGCGTCCCACGCGGAACTCGCCACCTCCGGTTTCATTCGACCAGTCCCCGGAGCGCCGCAGCAGGGCGTTCACCCGGGCCCGGAGTTCCTGAACCCCGAAGGGTTTGGTGACGTAATCGTCGGCCCCGCAGTCGAGACCGACCACCTTGTCCAATTCCTGCCCCTTGGCCGTGAGCATCAGGATGGGAATGCGGCACTGATTTGCGCGCAGTTCGCGGCAGATCTGGTAGCCGTCTTTGCCGGGCAGCATCACGTCCAGGATAATCACGTCGGGAAGGTGTTCTCCGATCCGGGCGATGGCTTCTTCCCCGTTTCCGCAGCCGGCAACGTCGAAACGATCGGCGCGAAAGACCTCCTCCAACCCGTAGCGGATGCTGGGATCGTCCTCGACGATGAAGATGCGCGGCTCGGTCATGATGCTTTCACGGAAGGATCTTCGAGCGGCAGGAAGACGGAAAAGCAGCTACCTCCGCCCGGGAGGTTTCGAAACGAGATCCGTCCGCCGTGATGGATGACGATCTGCCTGGCCAGAGTGAGACCGAGTCCCGAGCCCTGCACCGTGCTGCTCAGAGAGTCGTCCGCCCGGTAGAATTTGTCGAAGATGCGGGCGGCATGTTTCCGGTCGATCCCCGCGCCCTGGTCGATCACCTGCCACTCGGCGAAGGACTCGTCGGGGTGCACCAAGAGCCTGACCTCGATCCTTCCGCCGGGGGCGCCATACTTCTCGGCGTTGGAGAGCAGATTGAGCAGCACCTGGGAGAGGGCGTCGCGATCCCCCCGGACCACCGGGGTCGCCCCGGGCGCGCACTCGCAGGTCAGGCGGCAACCCTCGGCCTCGAGCTGCATGCGGTAGGTCTCGACGGTTTCTCGGGTCAAAGCTTCCAGTGCGATCGGGTCCTGGCGGTAGGGATTGGAGCCCCGTTCCAGCCGGGAAAAATCGAGCAGATTGTTGATCAGCCGGGTCAACCGGCCCGCCTCCCGCGAGATGATTCCGGAGTACTCCCGATCCTTTTCACTGGCACCGTTGGCGCTGAGCAATTCGGAAAACATGCGAATGGAGGTAAGAGGGGTGCGCAGTTCGTGACTCACGTTGCTGACGAAGTCCGTCTTCTGTCTGGCGAGACGCATTTCCATTTCGATGGAGCGGAAGATGAGAAAGGTGCCTACGGCGATCGCGCCGAGCAGGGTGGGAACGAGGAGCCAGATGGTGAGGCGGGCGGTTCGGGCCGACTGGTTGACGGTCTCGGGATTGAGAAGGTAGGCGGCCACCTCCCAGTGAGGCAGGATCTGGCCAACCTCCGAGGCGACGAAAGGTCGCGACCAGTCCGTCTCGAAACCGGGAGACGTTTTCGCCACCACCTTGCCCTGGCCGTCGAGGAGGGCGAGACAGATACCCGGATGCGAGCGGTAGCCGGTGACGATGCCGCTGAGGTCCCTTCGGATCTCGTCGAGGTCCAGCTCTGCCCAGAAGATGCGGCCCGGAGCGTCGGAGTGACGATTCCATAGCAGCACATTGAGACCATTGCCGAGGAAACGGCTGAGAGCGCCCTCGGATTTGTCCCCGACGATTTCGCGGAGATTGCCCACGCCCCATTCGAGCCGGGAGTAATTCTCCCATTCCGCCGAAACATCGCCACCGCTCCCCTCTCCGAAGGCCTGTTGGCTGGGGGAGACATTCCTCAGGATGGGGGCGGCTCGGTCAAAGGAGGGTGCGATGCTCTCCTGTGCCGTCGGGGAATCGGCTTCGACCTGTGGCGGTGCACCCGCGGATTTCCGGCTCTGGGAAAGCCGACGGAAGGGGTTGTTGTTCTGCAGTCTCTCCTCCGCGACTTCGACTTTCAGCTGCGAATTGCCATTGCCGGCTTTTTTATCCGCAGCACCGCTCTGGCGATCGCGTTGCCTTGTCGCGGAAGAAAAGCTGTCGAATGGGTCGGTCGCGTCTTCGGTTTCCGCACTGGCCTCCGGTCGGGAAAACGTGGAGTAGACCCGATTCTCGGCGACGACAGGACCGGTGCCGACCACGGGACTGGCTTCGTAGAAGCGCGCCGGAGATTCGTTGACCAGGAAACTCGCATTGCGGTCCAGGAAAGCTCGGGCCTCGGGTCGCTTCGTCATGGGAGATGGACAGAGGATTCGTCCCTCCTCGGTAACGACACAGGCCACCGAACACTGACTCCAGCGCGCGGGAGCGATGCGATCGAAATTCCGCGAAAGATCATCGGCACCCTGCTCCGCGATCAGCTCCCCGACGAGTTGCCGGTAGAAGACCCGCACGTCGTCCATGAAATTGTTGAGATCCCCGGCGAGGGCTTCCGCGGAGGACTGGTGAAGAATCGCCCTTTGGTTGTTTGCCACGATCTCCTGGTGGCGAATCGATCGCATCGCCAGCCAGGCGAGTCCCAGGGTGGGAACCAGCACCGCAATCACGAAAACGGTGGCGATTTTCCTCATCTTCATAATCTGGCTGCGATCCGAGGCTTTGCAGGCGAAAACGGACGACATCCCAGACCAAGTTCACTCCTCCTGACCCTCACGTGTCACCACTTGGTAAAAAGAATGCAAAAAAAACGTCAGGCATGCCGGTGCCCGGGATGCTCTCTTGCAATCACGCCGAATGAAATCGATGATCGGGATGCATCCACGAAACCCCATGAAAGAGAAAAACAAAGATGTGATCCGCATCCTCCTCGCCATCTTCCTGCCTCCTCTCGGTGTGCTCCTCCAGGTGGGGCTTGGCTGGCAGTTCTGGATCAATCTGCTTCTCACGCTGCTGGGCTATGTGCCCGGAATCGTGCACGCCGTCTACATCATCCTGACCCGGGGTGAATCCCGATCGTCCATCGATCAGCTCTGATCCGGCACCTCAGGCGCAGAGGCGGTTTTCCTCTCCGGGAGCCACCTGTCCCATAACGAACCTCAGGGTGAAAGCGACGGGTTCGCTGCCGCTGTTGCGCAGCGTGAGCCTCACGTCCTGCGGTAGGTTTGGGGAGGGAAGGTCGAGGCGGATCTGGTGGCTGCCGCGATCGAGATTCCAGGTAGCCAGTTTGGCGCCGGAAACGCCTGGCCTGTGCCGGGCGGAGAAAGGGAGGTCCCGAAGGTGCCGTTTCAGAGCGAAATAGCTGTGCCTCCCGGGGAATGGTATGGCTTCCAGGCGATGGAGAAGGCGTTTCCACGGTGCTAGCCGGGAGCGATGGGCTGCGGAAAGGGAGACCTCAAGTCCTTCTGTCGAGTGCACCTCGATCTCGAGACGGGGCAGTCTCACCGAATCCAGCTTCCAGGCAATATAGTCGTCTGCCTTCGGCAGCGAACCCTCGCCCCGATCCAACCACGCTGTTTCCGAGATGAAAAATTCTTTGATCCAGACCCAATCGGCCGAGTCTGGTTTCTGGCCTCGCGGCTTGGCGACGGACCGCGTCCGAACTTCGGGTTCCACTCCGAGGATAGAGCGAACCTGCGGCAGCAGCCAGGACCCATGCACGATATGGGTTTCCGGAAGATCGGACCTGAGGCGCTCCAGTTCGGGGGTGGTTCTGGGGTAGTCCAGTCCCGGCGCCATATTTGCGACAAAGCGGTCGGGCTGGAACCGGGAATCAAAACGGGCCACGGTCTCGCCGATCGGTCCCGGGAGGTGATGGGCCGTCTGACGAAACTCCTCCCAGACACAGTCGAAGGCCATCTCCGGACGAATGTATTTCACGCTCCAGTCGATGCGCTGCTTCCAGAAGTTGGCCACGAAATTCTGAAAGGACTCCGAGCCGGTGCGGTAGATCGCGTTTCCGTTCAGGTGGTTGGTCCAAGGCCGGGGAAGTCGGGGACCAAGGTAGGGACTGCCGATCACCCAGCCTTCCGGGTGACGGGCCTGCACTTCGATGAAGCGTTTCAGCCAACCCGCCCGGATGGGTATACAATCCGTCTCCATCTGCAGCACGCAATCGTACTCGGGGGAGACCTCCTGGATCATGAAGAAAAAGAGGTGGTTGGGCCCTGATTTCAGACCGAACTCGTTCGGTGGGCAAGCCCCGGCCTCCCGAACGTAATGGTTTCTCTCCGGTGCGAGACCGGCGAAGCGAATCTCGACTCTGCCGAACCACTCTCCCAACCGATGACGCACAAAGGATTCGCGGATGGCTCGCTCGATGCCAAAATCGGGTTCGCCGGGCATGAGGTAGACGAGATCGACCAGGGCCCCGTTTTCGTCGTCGGGTTTGACCGGCAGCATCTGTTCCCGCCACCAGCGATGGCTGAGTAGAATCAAATCCCGCTCTTCGGGCCGGGTGGGAATCATGACGGCGAAACAGCTCGTCCCGGCGTTTTTCGACGAAGGAGCCACTGGGCACGGACCACCCAAAACGCGCATGGGCAGGGCCCCGGCCAATGATGAGGGCTGGTGCGATACCGAGAATCTCTGGGCGACGCTTGGGTTCATGCTTCCTCGCGGAGAAAGACCGACCCTCCGCTGCGAACCCAACCTTAAAGAGGGAAATCCCTGGTGCGCAACTCCTTTATTGATGAAAACTTAGTTATATCCCATGCTTGGTTGTCAATGGATCCGGATGAATGGTCGAGTTGGGTCCGTCACCTTTCTCCCGGCCCTTGTTCCGCGCCGTTCTCACAACCAGTAGGCAAGGCGTCGGCGAAAACGAATGAAAATCGCAATGCTGATGGGATAAAGGATGAGAACGGCGGCGAGGAACAAGAGGAAATCCTGGCCTGAGATTGCCCGGCCCAGGAGCGGTTCCCGCACCCAGCCCACCAGATAGGTGAAGGGATTCCACTGGGCGACCACGCGGGTGAGCCCCTCGTCCTCCGGCAGCCACATGATCGGAGTGATGAAAAATGCGACCTGCAGCGCGCTGTTCACCAGGGGGCCGATATCCCGGAACCGGGGCACGATCATGGCCAGAATCAGGCCCATGGGAACGAGCACCAGGCAGAGCATGGCGATGCCGAGGGGCAGGTAGAGAAGGCCGAAATCGAAGGCCTGGGGATGGAAGAAGAGCACGGCAAACCACAGGGGCAGGGAATGGGCCAGCATGAAGAGCTGCGAGGTCATTCCCCAGATCACGAGCGAACCCAGGGTCAGCTGGCCCTGGGTAATGTAGCCGGTTCGCTGGGAAAACCACTCGCAGCCCGCCTGGAGGGTGCCGGTGATGAATTCCCAGGCCACGATCCCTGTGGTGAGCCAGGCTATGTAGTATCCGGCAGGTTCGTCGAAGAGGGTGCTGAAGATGAAGCCCAGCGCGATCACGCGGATGGCCAGTGTCAAGGTCAGCCACAGAGGACCGAGCAGCGATCGCTGGTATCGATTCTGGATCTCGCGCCAGGCCAGATAGACGGGCAGGCGCCAATGGCGCACCGCCAGGCGTACGTCCCGCAGAGATTCGCGCAGGATCGCGTCGGAGGAGCGATAGGAATCGTCAGCCATCGGAACGCTGGGGGGCCTGTTCTTGCATCATCGCACAGTGAACCGCGATCGCCTCCCGAATCGGCATCCGTTCACCGATCGTCCCGTTGTCCACGATCACTCCCATGTGACAGAGATCGCTCACGATTTCCAGGTTGTGGCTGGCCACGACGAGAATCGGGCATCGCTCGATGAGGGAATCGAGCCGCTCCCTGGCGCGGTGCCGAAAGCGGAGATCCCCCACGCCTATGATCTCGTCGAGAATCAGAATGTCCGTATCAAATGCGGTGAGCGTGGAGAAGGTGAGGCGGAGCCTCATCCCGCTCGAATAAGTGGTAACGGGCAGATTCAGCGCCTCGCCCAGTTCGGTAAAGGCCGCAATGGATTCGGCCTTTTCCCGGATTTCCTGCTGCGACCTTCCCTGGAGCATGCCGAGAAGGAAGATATTGTCCCATCCGCTGCCCTCCTCGTCGATTCCCTGATTCAACTCGAGCAGGGCCCGGATGGTTCCCCGCGATTCGTGCCGGCCGCGGGTGGGGTAGATGATGCCGGCGAGCACCCGGAGCAGGGTGGATTTTCCCGCCCCATTCGGCCCGAGCAGCGCGATGCGTTCGCCCTTTTTGATTTCGAGATCGATTCCTTTGAGCGCCTTGACCACGTGACACCGATGAAGGGGTAGTTCCCGCCCGGTCCACTTCAGAATCGGCCTGACCAGGGCGGTGCGCAGGCTCAGGGCGTGTGCGCTGTAGATGGGGTAGTCCACCTCGACTCCGGAGAGTCGCAGAAACGGTTCGGCACCTTCCCTGGGTCGGCTTGGTGTCATCGCAAAAAAAAACGATGGTAAATGCCGGTGGAAGCGAGTCAAACGATTGGAAGCGAAAGCCGGGATTTTTTCACGTCATTCCCGATATTCCGTATTCCCAAAATTTCGACAAACCGAAACAAATCTTTTGTGGGAGGACGGAAAGAGGGGTTCGCTCGTGAATCGCCTTTTGCCGGGAAAAACACGGCGGGTTTCAGAGCTGCTGCACGGTCACTGCGATGTCGGCCGTGGCGCCCATGACGAAGACGATCCCCGGATTGGGAGCTTCGTTCCACCCGTTGCGTTCCACCGAGTAGGCGCCCAGCAGCTTCACCTTCGGGGCCTTGGTGTCGAGCCGGAAGCCCTCGGGAACCGGAACCGAATTCATCACCCGGTAGATTTCGGTCTCCATCTCGGGCAGATAGTCCTCCAGGTTGATCCGGAGTTTGCGTTGCACCGTCTCGACGATGACCTCATCGAAGAGCCACGCCAGGGCCTCCGAAACGGCTTCGGTGGTTTTCAGGGTGAGGGAAACATCGACGAAGCCGAGCGTCTGGTCGATGCAGTTAACAATCGGTTTTCCCGTGAAAATCATTTCAACTTCCGAGGTGTCGCCGAAGCGGAGTTGGGGGACGCGCGCTCCGACCTCCACCTTGAGGTACCCGTTCTGGGCAGACGACAGGCGGGGCGAGTTCAACTCGACCGTGGCTCCGATCCCGGAATCGATGAGGAAAGTGCGTCCGGCCAGGGACCGGTTCAACGAGTCGTAGTTCACGATGATGGGAACGCGCAGTGAGGTGACGGGTCGGTCCGGGCGGATGCGCAGGTGGGGCACTCGATCGGGGAAACGCTGCACGGGCTGGGTATTGGTGACAAAGGATTGGGCCACCATGCCGACGGTCAGCGAGAGTTTGGACGGGTCCGAGGTGTAATCGATCGGGCTCATCTCGATGGCGTAGGGGTCGACCACCACCCAGGCCGGCGGATCGTCATGAAGCTGGCGGGTCACATGCGCTTCTTTCCACAGTTTTCCCACGCCCTCCTCCAGGTTCAGCGCCTCGGTCAGTTTGGGCCCCATCTGGTCCGACTCGCGGAGGATCAGTTCGGTGAACTCCCGGCGAACCTGATCGCGACAGTCCTCGGATCGGTTTCGCCCCATCGTCATCTGGGCCTGATGAACGGTGACGACGGGATTCAGGTCCGGTATCAGCACCCTCCAGTCCGGGCGGATCTCCGGTCTGAACCGGCCCTGGATCATTCCGGACATGTGACCGCTGCCATTCACTCGCACCTTGAGCAGGCCAAACCGTCCGGCGGACTGGGCTTCGCCCTGAAAGGGGAGCTGGAAAGCGATGTCCTTTCCCGTGTTCTCGAGGGCCAGGGAGCCCGGCTGAACGCGCCAGTGAATGACCCCCTCGGAGATTTTCCGATGAAAATCGTGAAATTTTGAACCGTCGATCTGGCTCGGGATCCCTTCGTCCGCCACCTTGGTGAGGGCTTGCAGGGGCAGGCTGAGGGTGATGGCCACCTCGGAGGGTTCGGGGAGAGGAAAATCGCGATGTCCCAGCGGTAGACCGCGCGGCGGCGAGTCGGGGGACATCAGCATTTCGGGCCACACGATCTTGGTCAAAACAGGGATCGCCACGGCCACTCCGCCAAGGGCGAAGAGGGTCACCAGAGACAGGGTGGTAAAAAATTTAATCATTAACCCCGAAATATCGCAATAAATTTATAATCTATCAACGCGGAATCCAGGCGAATGCATCGATTCGAACTCGGCCGGAGGCGCCGGTTTTGGTGATTAGATGGACTGGAAACGCGGTTATTCGCGGAAGAGTCGTTTCCAGACAGGTTGCGGCTCCTTCGGGCCGAATGGAGGGAAGGGTTCCGGACAGGGGCATCGGGTTGACGGGGGTCACCACCTGGAACGATCGGAGACGGAGCGTCCACGGGCGAAATTGGCGGAATGACCCATTCCGAAAAACGGGGGAGGGTGGAGCCTGCGGCCCTCGTAGCCGCGGGATTCGGACTCGGATCCGAGAATATTCGCCTCTTCGCGAAGAACTTAGGAAATCTTAACTTGACCCCGATGGGAATTTCAGTGTATCCAGACACTGACAAAAGAGGGCGGTCCAGACCGGAGGATCGTCCGAGAAAAAGACCCCAGTCCCATTTCCCGTTCCTTGGTTTGGACCCATCCCCGCCTCCTGGTGGGGGTGGGTTTTTTCTTGGGGTTTCTTAGGGGATTTGAGAAGTCGGGAGGTCTGCCCCGGCCCCGAGGCGGGAAGCTTACTGCTCGCGGGCGAATCCTCGATGTTCGATCTCCTCGAGGGTCCGGCCTTTGGTTTCGGGAACCATCACCTTCACCCAGACCAGCTGCAGGATCATCATCAAGCAGAAGAAGGCGAAGACCAGGGAGGGAGCGAAGGCCTCCACCATCGAAGGGAAGAGCATGGTGAGAAGGGCGGCGAAGAGCCAGTGGGTGGAACTGCCGAGTGATTGCCCCTGGGCGCGGTGGAGGTTCGGAAAAATCTCGGAGATGAATACCCAGATGACCGCGCCTTGGCCGACCGCATGAGAGGCGATGAAGACGAAGATGCAGAGGGGTACGATGACAAAATTTTCCGTGGAGAACGCCCACGCGCACAGGCCGAGCGAGACGATGTATCCGATCGAACCGATAAAGAGAAGGGTCCGGCGACCCAACCGGTCGATCAGCCACAGGCCGACGAAGGTGAAGATCAGGTTGGTCACCCCGATTCCCACCGACTGCAGGAGAGCGGCTTTTTCCCCGAGGCCGGTCAACTCGAAGATGCGCGGCGCGAAGTAGAGGATCGCATTGATTCCGGAGAGCTGGTTGAAGAAAGCGATGAGGAAAGCGAGGAGAATGGGAACGCGCAGCCGACTCGTCCAGAATCTGCCGGTGCTTCCAGGTTCGTGGGAAACCGCGGCGATTTCATCGGCCTTGGCCTCGATCTCGGCTTCGCTCGCACCCGTCATCACCTGCTTGAGGATGGCGATGCCACCGGATCGATCACCTCTCCGTCCGATCAGCCAACGGGGGCTTTCGGGAAGTCCGAAGCACAACAGGCCGAACACCAGTGCCGGGATGGCTTCCACCCCGAGCATCCAGCGCCACGCATTTTCCCCCAGGCCTCCGAGCGCCGCGTTCGAGGCGAAGGCCACCAGGATGCCGAAGACGATGTTGAACTGGAACATGCCGGCGAGCCGTCCGCGCTGATGGGCGGGTGCGATTTCGGAGATGAAAAGCGGTGCGGCCACGGTGGAGATTCCGACGCCCAGTCCGCCGATCAGGCGGGCCAGCATGAAGGACACCACGTCGGGTGCGAGGGCTGACCAGACGGCGGACACGAGATAGAGAATACCGATTGACAGCAGGGTTTTCCTCCGGCCGAGCCAGTCCGCGGGAAACGAACCGATGAGAGCCCCGGCTACGGTGCCCCAGAGGGCCATGCTCATCGCCGCTCCATGCAGGAGTGGGCTCAGATCCCAAAGCTCCTGAATGGACTGCTCTGCTCCGGAGATGACCACGGTGTCGAAACCGAAAAGAAAACCGGCCAGCGAGGCGGTGACAGACCAGAGGAGAAGTTTGGCGGAAGGCTTGTTCATGGTTGAGGGCGTTGCAGGGACAATCTAAGAATCGTTTTGTCAAATCGTCGATCCTCGATGATTGCGTGTTCAACTCCTCCCCGTCGAGGAGGATAGGGGTGAAGATACTCCGGGGGATTGGAAGAGTGATCCGGCGTCTTTTCTAAGGGAGAAACTCTTCAGGAAGCAAAAACGATTCCCGGGGTAACCTGCTGATTCTCCGCGGGTTGTTGCCCTGACCAAAAAACAGAGAGGGTGGGATTCGAACCCACGATACCTTTCGGTATGCCGGTTTTCAAGACCGGTGCGTTCAACCACTCCGCCACCTCTCCTTTCCCAGACCCAAAAACGCCGGACCCAAACAGTGTCTCAAGTGCGGGGAGATGCAAGAAAAAGCACTGTGAGGCCTCGCCCCGGGTTCGGTCTGATCAGATGAGATGCCCGGGGCAAGGCGCGCCTCCGTTTCAGGGAGCGGACGCCTCGGGAGCCGGTCCTTTTCGCCGCCCCTTTTTTCCGCTTATCTTTTCCCTCTTCTTCCCCGCCTGCCGGGTGTGAGCCATCGCTTCGGTCGCGGCGCCGCGATCGCCCTGCTCCTCCATCCAGCGATCGAGTTCGGCGGAGAGTTCCGCCGCCGTGTCCGAGTGCTCGGGATCATCGATCAGGTTGACCAGACAATGGGGATCGTTCTCCACGTCGTAAAGCTCCTCGACCGGGCGGTTCTGGTATTTGCCGACCATGGCCGCGGCGTGGGAATCACCCGAGGCGGCCTTTTCCACCCACGAAGTCCAGAAGTTCGTCCGGTCCCCGTTCTTTCGGGTCAAGGCGTTGGTGAAGGTGGTCTCGGGATGAAGATTGCGGATGTATCGAAACCGTTTTGTTCCGCAGGACCGGATACAGAAGGCTTCGGAGCCAATGATGATCCCGCGGGAGGTGTGAATCACAAAGATAAACCGCTTGTGATCGGTCTGCGCGTCGTCGAGAACCCCGAGAAAAGACCGGCCGTCCATGGACCGGGGCACCTCCAGACCGGCCCCGTGGAGGAAGGTGGGAGCGACGTCCACATACTCGACCAAGGCATTGCTGGTCGATCCCGGCTCGATCCGTCCGGGCCACCGGGCGAGCAGACCCGACGCCAAACCCAGTTCATAGCAGGTCCATTTGGCGAAGGGAAAGGACGATCCCTGCTCCGACACGATGAAAACGAGGGTGTCGTCCCTGGCTCCATGGCGGTCGATCAGGTCCAACAGGGCGCCGCATTGCCGGTCGTAGTAGGTGATCTCGGCGAGGTATCGAGAGTAGGCATCGCGGGTCTCGGGAGTATCGACCCAGCTGGGGGGCAGCTTCAGCGATTCGGGTGGGTAGGCAGAAGGGTCGCCTTTCGTGTAGGGCGTGTGGGGTTCGTTGGAGCAGGCGAAAATGCAGAAGGGGTTCCCGTTCTCCCGGGATTCGGCGATCAGCCGGTCCAGGGCGGGGTAGGGGTTTTCTCCATCGGGTTCGTTCTTCCGAAAATCGTCAGAATATTCAAAGGGGAAGGATGCCTCCGGTGCGATGTGCCTCTTTCCGGAAAGCGCGACGCGGTACCCGGCGTCGCCGAGGTAATGAGCGATCGACTTGGTCCCGGGGTAGACCCGGGTGTGGTTGGGCCAGGCGCCCGATTTCACCGGATAGATTCCCGTGTAGATGTTGTGGCGGGTCGGCGAGCACATGGGGGCCGCCTGGAAACATCGGGTGAAGGTCATGCCTTCCCCGGCGAACTCGACGAGTCGCGG
>CAZLUZ010000119.1:0-15977 GCA_964562825.1 uncultured Akkermansia sp. | reverse complement strand
CTCAACGACGCCGATCATCTACGCCTCACCGACAATGCCGACCGCGTCGGGCAGATGGCAAGCGAGGCGGGTCATGCCGCGCTCCTGAGCGTCGTCCAGGATCGGCTGCTGGTCGAGGAGCTGGAGAACGCCTATGCCCGCAGCCTCTCCCATCATGGTTATCAATTTCTGAAACAGGCCGGATTTTCTCGTCCTGAGGGCAAGAATTCGCCGCTCCGCAATATGGGTGGTCCGCACCCGCCGGCTCCCCGCTCGGGCGCCCCGGGGAGCCGGCACGGTGAAGTTGAAGGTGATCCCGAGATCGCCTCGCACGCAGGGAAGGCACTCATAGACCGCCTTGTCGCAGACAGGCATTTTATCGCAGACCGGATTCTTATCGCAGTCTGGAGTTCCGGCCGTACCCAGGCTCGCAGCAGAGGCGATGACCAGGGCAAGCAGCTGATAAGTCTTTTTCATAGTTGGTAGTGGTCGATTCCAAGGAATCGCTCCCTGAATAAAATTGTTTAAGGGATAAGTCAACTCAATTTGACCAAATAATTAAGTTTTATAAACAAAATGGCCCTTTCCCGAAGTATTCGCCCAGGGCTAGTGCATTCTTTTGCAGGACCGACACCGACGGCGGCCAAAACCCGGAAAAGGGAGAAACCCGATCCAGCTCGGTCGCGCCGAGAGTCGACTTCCCCCACCAAAGCGGGCCCCGTTTTCACCCTTCGAAGGATCCCACCTCGATCAGGGCGCCGGCGGTGACCAGATGGATGAACGTCCGGGGAGGAGGGGCCCCCCCGACCGCCTCCGCGTAGAGCGCGAGCTGCCCGGAGAACGAAAGCGCTTTGCCTTCCCATTCTGCCTTTTTTCCGGGGAAAATCTTGTGGTCGATGATGACCCGGCTGCCATCCGGCAGGACGAGCAGGTGATCGATAAAGCCCGCGATCCGCTGGCCCTCCCCGTTGGTCACGGTGAAGGGCACCTCCACCTGTTCCGCCACCGGTGCCAGGCTCTCGGCAATGTGTCTCCGATAGCCGGCAACAGCCTTCGCCACATCGCAGGTCAAAAGGTGCGCGTCGAGCCCGAAACTGGCCAGGATTCCGCCGATGATCGATTCTCGCTCTCCGGAGGAAAGATCCGCCTGCGTCACCGAAGCGGCGAGAATGCGGTGCATGGCATCGCCCAGGTCCCGTTCATCGGGGTGCCCGGTCCAGGTGAGTCGGTGCCCGAACGCTTCCGTCCGGAGGATCGCGGCCCCCGCCCGAGGGGGCGCCTCCGAGGGAATCACCCGCGCCGAGACCCGCGGGGTCTTGCCGGGGGCCGATACCGGCAGGGAAAGCGATTCCGCCACCACCGATTCTTCCGCTGCTGCTGGCACATGGGAACTGCGCTGCGCGGCTACGGGAAACTCGGCTCCGCTCTCCCCGCGGATCGCCTCCCCCGCCCCCGCCGCCAGGATATCGAGCCAGGCGGTTCCGCCGGCCGGCGCGTGCAGCAGCACGAGTCGGTCACGGGCCCGGGTGAACCCGACGTAGAGCAGGCGGAGAGCCTCGCAGCGTTCGTCCTCCAGCGCCGCTTTCCCCGTCGTGCTGTTCTCGAGCCCCGCCACCAGCGGATGGGGAACCGATTTTCCCCATCTTCCCCCAAAGGGATGAATCCAGAGACGCAGTTCCCGGCCCGCCAGCGGATCCGCATAGTCAACCTCCTCGCGCCCTGACGAAGCGAGCACCCGGAGCGAGTAGAGCCGCGGCTCGAGGCCGGCGTCGAGATCACCGAGGATCACGAGGGGCCACTCCAGGCCCTTTGCTCCATGATAGGTCGATACCGTCACCGCATCTCCCGATCGCATACTGGGCAACTTGTCCTCCCCGGCCGCCCCCATATCGTCGAGCCATCCAAAGAGACCGTTCAAGGTGACCGGGACCCCGAAAGCGGCAGCGCGGTCCTCGTATTCCTCGATCATGACGTGCAGCTGCTCCAGATTGGCGAGCCGCTGGGCTGCTCTCGTCTCGCCCGGCCCCCACCGGGACACGATGCGGGCCGCTCCCGCCGCCGCCAGCGCTCGATCGAAGGTTTCCAGGGGGGACCGGAAATCGCGGAGATCGTCGTCCCGGGAAGCCTCGTGCAGGGACTTCAGCGCGGGGCTCGATTCGGGCACCCAGGGGTCGGCGAATTCGCTTTCCTCTCGCTCCGCGACATGGCGGAGCCGATCCTCCAACCAGTCCTCCACCTCGTGGAGTCTCTCGAAAGAGACGATCTCCGCCGCGGCCAGGGAATCGGAGGGATCGATCCACCGCCGCAGGCAACTCAGGGCAAAATTCGCCTCCGGGGTGGCGAGCAGCCCGCTCCCGGTGAGACTCACATCCAGACCCCGTGCCCTCAGCTGCCGGGCCACCTGTCCGGCCGTTTGATTCCGGCGCACCAGCACCGCGATGTCCCGGGGCGACAGCGCGCGCGATTCGCCGATGCGGTCGGTTTCCGTGATGGTGGATTTCTCGGTGACCGGTTGCCCGCCGCGACGCAACAGATTCGAGACGACTTCGGCCACGACCGCGGACCGCCTGGTGCTGCTCAGAGGTCTGGTCTTTCCATTTTTCTGCTGCTCACCAGTGGTGATGTCGGCCACCTCCAGGGCCGGTTCGGTGCCCTCGCGGGCGCAGCGGTGCGCGGACACTCGCGTCTCTTCCTCGGCCAGTCCGATGGCGTCGCGAAAAGCGGGGGCAAAGAGGTGGTTGGTCAGGGTCACGAGATCCGGGACCGATCTCCGGGAGACATCCAGTGTCTCTTTGCGGGCCGCCCCCCGAACCGCCTGAAATCCCAGGCTGGGATCGGCCCCGCTAAAGCCGTAGATCGACTGCTTGACGTCCCCCACCCAGACGACCCGGTCGGCGAGCCCCCCCAGTTCGGTCAGGAGAGCCAGTTGGATCGGGCTGGTGTCCTGAAACTCGTCCACGAGCAGCAGCTCGACCTCCCCGGAGAGAATGTCGCGAACCTTTCCGCTGCCGCGCAAAAGATCGAGACAGGCCTTCTCCATGTCGGGATAATCGACGGCCCCGCGGCCGGCCTTCAACTCGGCGAAGTGCGCCCCGGCATCCCTCGCCAGCTGGAAAAGCAGCGTGAGGTAGCGCTTCAGATCTTTCTGCAAACGGGGGTGGGTGCCTACTCTCTCGGCGACGGAGGCAATTCGATTCGCTCTCTGGCGAAAGTCCTTTCCTGGGTCTGGATGGACCAGCCGTTCCCAGTTCGACCAGCGGAACGCGCGGCTCATCATTCGTGATCGAAAGGCCTCGAGCAGACTCCGGTATTTCGCGGTATTATTCTGAGTGGCGCCCTCGCTCTCCGCGAGGAACGACTCGATCTCCTCGAGCAGCGCTCGATCCAGGTCCGCTCCGATGGCCTCGCCGAGCACCTCTCTCATCTCGTCCCAACTGGCCGCCCCCATGCCGGGCAGATCGTCGGGATCGATGTCGTTGGAGCGGGCCGCCTCCACGATTTCCTTGACCTGCCCCCTCCACCGTAACTCCCAGGTCATCTGGTTCCGCTGACCCAGGCGCTCGGCCAGCGCATAGAGTTCCTGCAGGGTCTTCTCGTCGACTACCTCCTCGATGGAGCGATCCAGGAGCAGCTTTGCCTCGGATTCGTCGAGAACGCGGATGTCCGGAGAGATCCCCGCCTCGAAGGCGAACCGCGTGAGCAGGCGGAAACAGACGCCGTGCACCGTCGAGATCAGCGCGTCCCGCTCCAGGCGACCCGCCTCGTCATGGAGTCCCTCCCCGTGAAAGGCGAGCGAGAGTCGTTCCCGCATCTCCTCGGCCGCGGCACGGGTGAAGGTCGTCGCGATGATGCCCTCCGGGCGGGTGGTCCCGCCGGCCACCGCCTCCCGCACCGTCCGGACGAGCTGGTAGGTCTTGCCGGTGCCGGCACTGGCGGTGATGAAGGTGAGCTTTTCTTTCATTGGGTGCTTTCCCATCCGGCGAGATTGAGGAAACGGCTGTATTGCTCCGGAGTCGGGATCTTCCAGTGCTCGGGCTGAAAAGGCTGTCTCAGGGCAGAGTGGGTGACCTCGATCTCCCCCCGGTTCAATTGGTCGCGGCGTTCCCTCCAGATCTCCTCGAACTCGGCCCAGCAGCTCTCCCAATCATCGCTCGGGCTGTCCGATCCCGATGGCACCTCGGCTCGGGGAAAAAAGCGCTGCGACCGGGCCAGCAGGTGGCCTCCCCCGGAAAAGACGAAATAAGCGCAGTGCGCCACCTCGGCGCAGGACTCCCGCACGAGGCACCCGTAGGTGGCGAGCTGCAGGTGACGCCCCTTGGCGAGTTCCTCCAGGCGACTCGAGTGACCGCCCAGCTTCATGTCGATGAGGCCGGTCTGGCCGGCTGCGTTGGTCACGCGCAGATCGATGAAGCCGGAGAGTTTTCCCCCGCCGAGAGGGCTGTCGATCTCGATCTCGTCCTCGCACGTCACGGAGACAATCCCGGCGGCGCGGAATTGGTCGATCAGCTCCCACAGTCCGCTTTTGGCGAGGTAAAGCAATTCGCTCCGCGATGCCTCGTGACCAGGCACCAGGTAGTGGGCGGCCTCGATTCGCAGGATCTCATCCCAGTGGCCCTCGACCCATCGCTCGACCCTTTCGCGGCTGACCTCTTTCCAATCGATGGAGGCTCTCTCCTCGTCGAAGAGCCGTTTCACCAGAGTTCCCAGAAGTCCCGGGCCGACGGAGTCGCCCTCCGCGATCTTCCCCCCGCCGACGGGTATATTGGTGTCGATCAGTTCGACCGGATCGGGTGGGGTCTCGAGGAGGCTCTCCACGAAACCATGTAGCAGCGATCCCTGCCGGCGCGCGTCGTCGACGATACGGAATTCGCAAACCCTCCCGGGACGCAGTCCGGCCCGGTATTGGAGCACCCACTGCCAGGGGCTGTAGATGAAATGATGCAGGGAGGAAAAGGACTCCCGATCCCGCGGGCTGAGGAGTTCCGGGGTGCGCACGGTCCAGTCGGGGCCAAGGGGCTGCAGGCGCCGCACCTCGCAGGTCTCGGTCGCAATCATCGATTCCGGAAGTCTCCGGATGCCATCGCCGCACTCCGCGAGCAGTCGGGTGATCGGCGAGGGAGCCCCTCCCTCGGAATTCCGGTCGCCACGCCCGGCAAACAGGATGACCGATTCCCGGGCCAGGAGGAGAGGCCTCAGGGTGGCTTCCTGCAGACGCACGCGTTCCAGATCCGGATCGGAAAGGTGAATCCCCCGGTCGGCGAGCCAGGAAATCTCGTCGGGATACCAGGGCCGCCCGCCGCCGTCCGTCTCCCTGGGCTGCCACCAGAGGACCCGATCGCAGGCCTCCAGGAGGTGTGCCGGCGTACGCAGAGAGAAAGGTCCGCCCGCTTCTCCTTCCTCGGATGCGCCGACGGCGCAGGTCCCGAGCCATTCGCCGATCACCCGATCGAAATCCTCCCGCGAGATGCGTTCCGCTGATTCCAGGGTTACCGCGAGACGGGACACCGCCGCGGAGGTCCCTCGCCAGAGGGATCCCTGTCCGGGCGCAGCGGTCCGTGACGACGCCCGCCGGCCCATCCATCGCCCGAGCTTCCGAGCGGTCTCGGCCAGCACCTCGGTATCGGCGTCTCCCCGGAACTCGGTTGGTTTCAACCAGTCCTCTACCTGCCCGGCGAGGCGCCGCGAGGCCTCGGAATCGGCGGCGGCGGCGCGGCATTCCGCGATGGTTTCCTCCCATCGCGGGTGTTCCCTCGATGGGCGGGACTGAACCGTTTCGGCCATCCGACGCGCCAGCAACGGGGAGACCGGGGAGATCGGGTGGAGGAAAAACTCCAGCCAGGCCTGCGGGTTGAAGGGGCCCCAATGGAGATTGAGGACCAGCGGCACCAGCTGGGGCAGCGAACCGGACTGGCTCTCCGTGCGCAGTCCCGCCGTGGGCAGGTCGAGATCGGCCAGCGCCCGATTCAGGGTTCCGGTGGCCGCGGGATCGGCGATCAGGCAGGTAGCCGGGGCGGACGCTCCCGCCAGATCCCGCAGATGGTTCGCCGCGGCGTCGGCCAACCGTGCGAGAACCGGTCCCTCCACGATCTGCACCGAGTCGTCGTCCGGCCCGGTCGCGGGAGGAGCCTCCTCCAGGCCGAGCAGTCTCTGTTGAAGGAAATGGAGCCGGGAGCCCGGTTTTGCCAGAGGCCGATCGGGCGGCGAGAAAGCGCGCGGAAAGATGGGAAGAGCCTCCAGAACCTCGCGCCAGCGTCCGGGAAAATCTTCGATGGCATCCACGAGGTCGACTCGATCGATGCCGTGGTTCCGCCCGGCGCGCAGAGCATCGCGCACGGCGTTCAGACGGGAGGGCTCGTCCGGACTTCTGCCGGGGTCTCCGGCGAAAATCGCCTCGACGGCGGCGAGGTCACGCAGCCGGGCGGGAGCATCGGAATCGCCCACTTCGCCCCGCCAGCCCGCCAGGGACAACTCGTCGCGCCAGCGGAGCAGCACCTTCGCCGAGCCCAGGGAGTCCAGGGCGAAGGAGCGCGTGTAGAACCGGCTAAGTTGCCTCCCGGCATCGGCCATCGCCTGGCGGAAGGAGAGGAGTCGGGAGGTCTCGTCGACCTGCGCGGCGGGGAGGCCCAGGCGAACTTCGAGCAGATCGAGAAAGGTGCGCGGACCAGCGGCGAGACGGTTCAGCCCGCGATGCGATTCCGGGAGGGTGCAGCCCTCCAGATCGAGACCAAGGACAACTTTCATGGAGCGGGTTTCCGGGGTGCGGCCAGTCGCCCGGTTCCAGACGGGGCGAAGATCTGCAGGGTGCAGTAAAAAATCCTGTCGCCCGGGCCTGGCGCGTTATGCGGGGTTGCCCCGGGCCTTTCGTTTGTGTCTTTACGCGGCCGTCTCATTCAGCGGTTCCGCGAACTTCAGCCGGCACCTCAGCGAGTCGTGCGACATCGACAACGCGACAATAGTACCATGGCACATTCGAGGATCGACGATACCCGATACAACGCACGGGCAGAACAAACCCTTCGAACTCCTTCCATTCACTGAATCGGCATATCTCGTCATCCCAGTCAATGCGGGCGAGTAGCAGAGTATTTTTGTCAAAGTAAAGATCCATTTTCGGCTCAACGGAACCAGACACCCGTAGCCCTACTAGCTCAATTGACGTTTGTGCATCCGTGAACTCTGGAAGAGGTTCAATTTTGGATTCCGGATCGAGAAGGACGGCAAGAGTCCACCCGTAAGCAAGCGATTTTGCAGGCTCTTTTCCCCGTTCGGTCCATCCCCCGCCCTTTTTCAGCCACCAGAGTTGCGGCGCCTCAATTATGCTGATTCTCTTTCTTCGATCATCAAGTGGTGCCAGCAGATCCTTTTTGGCGTCACCTACGCGCAGTTGATCTTCGAAGCGATACATCCTCAGGACATTGTCCCTTCCTCCGGCCGCTTGCACGGCCCTATCAGCGAGTGATGCGCCATCTTGTCCTTGCGAAAGAGCAAAAATGGCGGTCAAGGCAAACACAACCAGCCATCGCACTGGAAAGCCATTCTCTGATTTCATCTTCGTTATTAAGGTTAGGTTTCTCATATTGGAGGAACTTCCCAGCTCTGGCGAGGGGAAAGTGACTGTCAATGAGCCGAGGGGGCTGGCGCGTGGTCTGAACCTTCGTCCCTCTTTGTAGCTCTCAGGCGTGTGGCCCGAAACAAACTCCTTGATCGAGTGACATTCTGTCAAGACGTCATGAAGCAGCCCTCTGACTTCTTCGCTCATACACTGCCACGCGATGTTCGAAACTCTGGACCTCTAGCGGCCGCCTGTTGGAAGCCACGATTTGTTATGCGGCCTACTTATCGAGATCTGTGAACCGCCTCATTCTTGGCTCCCAACTCTCGGCCTCCACAGAACCGCGCTCGGAAATGTTCGTGAGAACATCATATGAAACGATAGCGTTCAACGTAAGAAAAACTGTTCGCGAATACCGTTTTGATTCGCGGCCCGGAGCAGGGTGACAAGCTGCCGCCCCTGGTCCAAAACCGAGTCGGACCATCAAAAGGTCCCCGTTATTCACGGACCTAATCCCGCCGCGTACGATGATGCTTGGATAGAAAAGTAAGTACAGCAAATTTGGGTGAAATGGTTGCAGGTAAGGCCCAAGAGGCCCGCGATCATCGAGCTTGGTCCATCTTTGGCGAACCCAAAGAACAAAGAAGGTCCAGAAACCTTCCGTTCACGCCCGAGCCCTAATCAGGTCAACCGCCCAGCTCTCCCCCACCCCGCAACCGTGCAAAAAGCCGCCCCCCACGAATCTAAGCGCCCTAGACCCCAGAGCTACCCATCGATGAGTGCGTGACACCGGTCTCAGGGAGATGGTTGGCGCCGCCGGTGATGCGGCTCCATGGCACTCGATGCCGCTCTTCGGATGCCCGGTGGCTCCGTGGCGGAACAGAAAAGAGAAGTCTGACCCCTTCTGATGCAAAAGTGGAGCATAGCGGAGTTGAACCGCTGACCTTCTCATTGCGAACGAGACGCTCTACCAACTGAGCTAATGCCCCTCAACCACCTCCCAAATTAGCACCACTCGCTCGTTTGCAAAGCGGGATCGTTGCCGGTCGAAGATTCCCCCTGCGCAGGCTACGCGCCACCCCTCAACGCGTCTGGGTCAGGGCGCGATCTACCAGGCGGTCGATCGCCTGCCGGCGCAGTTCGCTGCTGGCCCCTTGCCGCCGCATCTCCCGCACCCGGTAGATGATCACCCCGCGTTGTTCCTCGCTCAGCCGTGACATTTTCTCGACGAGTTCGGGCGGCGGACGCCCCCGATAGCCGTCTCCGGATATCCCCTGGCGGAAGTTTTTCGTTTCCTCGGCGACCTGTCTGGCCTCCTCGGGAGACATCCGCGGTAACAAGCGGGGACTGGCTGGCCCGGGAGAGAGCTGCCCCTGATCGAAACGAATCGACACGATTTCTCCTCCCGGTATCTCGATGCGGGCCGCCACCGTCTCCAGATCCGAGGTTTCCCCCTCGATTCCGACGAGACGCCAGCCGCGGGGATGATCTTCCGCCGTCACCACCACCGTCTCCTCGGTCTCCCGGTGGAAAACGGTAGCTACCGGAATGCCATCGACCTCGGCGATCCCGGTAAGGGCCAGCGTCCGGGAAAGATCGAGCGGGCGGAGAAAGGGAGATTGCTCTTTTAGCGCGGCAAACACCGCCTCACCGACCGGGGCCGGCTCGACGTCCTCCTCATCACCCCAGGACAAGGGCAGGACCCAGCGCCCAACCCATCGCCAGAACGAGAGTCAGCCGAACACGTAACCAGGATGGGGGGTCGTATCTGTGCAACAGTTCGACGTTTCTCCCGGAATCCCGGGTTCACAACCCCCACAAACACGGTTCGTAGGCGGAAAAACGCCGAACCATGGCATCTCCGCCAAGGGTTGGGGCCGCTATCCGCTGCCCACCCTCGGCTCGATCATGATAGTGCGTTCCGCGCCATCGCGGACCAGGCGAAGGGGAAGCCTTTTTCCCGCCCGATCCTTGTCCAACATCCGGTGCAAATCGTCTACTCCGGCGACTTCTTGCCCGTCGAAACGGGTAATCAGATCGCCGACCCGCAGACCGGCCGCCTCCGCGGCACCGCCTGCCTGAACCTCCAGCACCAGCATTGCCGTCTCGGCACGGATCCCAAGTCGCCGCCTCGCCGCGGGAAGCAAAGCCACAGTCTGACCGGCGATTCCGAGAAAACTCCGCTCGATGCGCCCCCGGAGAATGAGTTCCGTGGCGACGTGATAAGCGGTCTGACAGCCGATGGCGAAACAGATCCCCTGGGCGGGCTGGATCACCGCGGTATTCACTCCGATGACTTCGCCCCTGCTGTTGACCAGGGGTCCTCCCGAATTCCCCGGATTGAGCGCCGCGTCGGTCTGAATCACGTCGGCGATGAGCCGCCCCGACTTGCCCCGCAGACTGCGGCCCAGAGCGCTGATCACGCCGGCGGTGACGGTCTGCTGAAATCCCAGCGGACTGCCGATGGCAATGGCCAGTTGCCCGACCCGCAGAGATCGTTCGCTGGCAAATTCCAGGTAGGGAAGCTGGGAGGGGTAGTTTACCTGGACGAGGGCGAGATCGGTATGGGGATCGTCGCCCACGAGGTAGCCCCGAGCCCGGTCCCCGTTGTGAAGCGTCACTTCCAGTTCCGACCGCCCGTCGACGACGTGACTGTTGGTGACGAGAAAGCCGTCCGGCGTCATGAGGAAGCCCGACCCGTGTCCCCTACCCCGAGGATCGGACACGTGTCCCACCGCGGGACCAGCCTTTGCCACTGCCGCGGTGACCGACGCAGAATAGGCATCGAGGGCCTCTCCATCGTCGGGCGGGAGGGAGTCCGGTATCGAGGCACTGCCGCTGCGGCCTCCGGAGAGGCGTCTCAGCCTGGGGGAGTACGATTTCATAACCGAGTCAGACGAACCCCGAGAACATTGCTTGCGTCGTCCTGTCTTTTCCCGAGGGCTTATCCTCGCAGAAATCCTTGCTCTCTGCCCCCCGGATCCGACGGCTTCGACCTCGCATCCTGCAAACGGGGTCGGGCGCGATGCCCGATCACGAGGGGTCCGCCGGAGATTCACCGGGACGATTCCTCATCCGCGAAGGCTCCGGAAACCCGATTCCTCCCCAGCCCATGGAGAGCCATGATCGACACGGTCGTTCCGTGGGGGAAGATGAACAGGTTCAGCACGGACAAGCCCTGAATGACCCGGCGCGCCCGCCGCTTCAGGCAGAGGACACCGGTGGCAATGAGCAGGGCGCCGAAGAGCCATCCCCAGGCCGCCATGAGGGACAGGTAGTGGCCGAGGAGGACGAGAAACCAATCCGGTCTCGCCCCCGCTTCGAGCCCGAACCAGGGCGAAAGGTCGTTCCATCGGGCCTGGGCCAAAGCGAGGATCGATCCCAGCAAAGTCAGGGAGCCTGCCAGGATATACAGCCACCCGGTGAAAAAGAGATAGCCCTCTCCCGGGCGAAATCGAACTTCATTGCGAATCGTGTCATCCATGCGCTGTCCAGGCGCAGGTCCCATGCCGGTTCCGCCGCCCCTGTGCCCGTCCCTACTTCGCCCCAAGGCGAAAACAGGTCTGCATCGCCACGATGAAGGCCTGTGAGGAACGGGGGTGCCGGCAACGCAGCAACACGAGTTCGTCATCGCCGTTAAGAAAAACGGCCAACACGGGATTGCCTGTTTCGGTCACCCCGGTCTCTGCGGAGAGCCACCGGCCGAGGCCGGGATGTTCCCTGACATCAGCCGAGCGCGGGGCACAGAGGAACAGCGTCTTTTGTAGAAACGGCGCTTTCAACAACGTCTCGATCTCCCACTCGACTCCGGGGGTCGCATCCACCACCAGAATGATCTGCCGGGACGTAGCGGCCAGGTCGAGAACTTTCTCCTGCCAGCGATCGTGTGCGGCGTAGACGCGGGCCGCTCCGAAGGGCAGGGTTTTCTCCCCGGGCCGGCCCAGAGCCACGGCGGGACCGTAGCGGGAGAAATTTTCCACGAGAAGGTGATCGAGGCGCCGGCGGCCGGTTCCCGGGCTGAGCACCTGCCGGTAGAGTTCCGAGAGGCGATTGCGCTCGGGCAGCCGGACCTGATCATCCTGGAAGCTGCGCAGAAAAAGCAGGGGCGGCCGGGGATCGCGCTCCACCCTATCCGCCAGCGCCGCCCGCGAAAACCAGCGGGCCAGGCCGCGCAGCAGATTCTGGGCACAGAGCAAGAGCAGGGCCGCACCGAGGAGCAGAACCACCGGGCCCACCACATCGACCAGGCCCTTGGTCGCGGCGAGGAGCGGCAGGAGGAGAAATACGAGGACGCCCACAGGCACGAGGACAAGAACGCCGACCCAGAGCAACAGGGTGGAGAGGTGGGAAAACACCGTGGCCAACACCATCCGCCACCAGTCCTGCCGCACCCCCGGCCACACGCCGAATGTGAGGCGCAGGAGGTCCACCGGACCCGCGAGTGCCGGGGCCGGCCGGGCGAAGAGGCGCAGTTGTCGGGGAATCCAAGCCACCCGCCACCAGGCGACCAACGGCGGCGCGGCAAACACCGCCAGCACCAGGAGGAGAGGCAGATACTCCCGCCACTGTTCCTCCCACGGTCCGGCGCCGGCGGCATACTGGCCCATTGCGACAAGGGCCGGGCCCGCGGCCAGGATCATCACCGCCGCCCCCAGGAGAGGGCGCATCGTGGCAATGGCAAAGGAAAAGGCCAGAATCGCGACCGGCAGCAGGAGAAGGGACACCGCAGCCCAAATCCAGAAGCGACCTTCGACGGGACTGCGTGCGTGGATTTCGCCGATGACGACAAACACCGAAAGGGGCAGGCCGATGATCGTGGCCACCCGGGCCACGCTGCGGACGTGATCCATGGCACCCAGAGCGAGGGCCGCATCCGTGATGTCGATTTCCCGGGTCCGCAAGAGATTGCCTGGCATGGCCGAAGCATGGGTCAGCGCCCGGTATTCTTCAACCCGGACCGTCGCCGGTCCTGGGCCCGGGCGCCGGAAAGCCCCCAAAATGGAAGAGCGTCGTGGTCCTCACTGGGTGGCGTCCGCTTCCGCGAGCCCTGTCCTACCCTTTGAGCGAAGCGACCAAGCCGGCGACTTTCTTCTGCACCGCGTCGAAGGAGAGGTGCTGCATGGCCAGTTCCCTCGCGCGGTCAGCCGTCTCGCCGAGCGCGGCGGGATCCGTAAGCAAACGGGTGACCCCTCGCACGGCCCCGTCGGAGTCGCCTCCCTCCAAGCAGCCATCGGGAAAGAGGAGATCTTCCAGCACCACGGTGCGCTCCCCCCCGCAGAACGCCGTGCCCGTGAGCAGGGCGTCGCCCACCAGGTCGCCGCCAGCCGGATTCCGCCCGAAACCGGTGACCACCTTGTGCCGGGCGACCTCGCCGAGGTATTCCCCGTAGCCGATCGAGGTGTCGATCCGGGAGACGCGTTCCTCCGGGATCTTCAACTCGACGGTTTCCTCGGGAAAGGCTCCCCAGAGGGTGAAGCGGGCGTCGCATTCGGCGACGAGCCGTTCCAGAAAGTCAAAGCGCTGCCGGTGCCGGTCCGATTCCGGATCGAACCCATCGATCATGACGAAAACGTCGCCTGGCCGTTGGTCCGGAGGTGTGGCGAGATTCCACTCCGGTATCTCCAGGGGACAGGGTAGCGCGGTTTCCAGGACGGGCAGGCCGCCGCCGCATTCCCGCAGCCGGGCCGCCGTCGCCGGATCGACTGCGATCAGTCCGGATAGACCGCGCAACAGATCCCCGGTCGAACCACCGTCCCGGAGGATCTCGGCCGGCAGGCCGTCGTGCCAGCACGCCAGCACCGGCCGGTCGCCGATTTCGTCCGCCACCGTCTCCAGCAGCTCGCGGTTCTGCCCCAGATCGGTGCCCAGCTGGACCAGGATGGGGTCCTCGCCTGGCGGAACCGAATCGGCCTCCCGGTGGACACTGCCCCGGGTGCAGGCCGCCAATCCACACGGCCCGATGGGCATGACCCGCCCCTGGGCCGGATCGCCCGCACCCTGGTAGAAAAAGTGCACCAAAGATCTGAGGCCCGGGTAGATCACTCGGAGCGGAGGACAGGCCACTTCGTCTCCTCCCTCCTTTCTCATCCGGATCACGTCCTCGATCCCCCCGAGAAAGGCGGTGCGTTCCACGATGAGCTTGGAGAGAGAGCCGCATTTCTCCCGCAGCCCGCCCTCTTCGCGGCGGGTTTCCTCGATCTCGCGGAGGCACTTCTCGCGGTCCGATTCGATCGTGCCCAGGGCGGCGCGAGCCTCCTCGGCCCTGGCCTCCTCTTTTCTTGCCGTTTCGGCGAGGTCGTCGGCGAGGCGCTGCTTCTCCTCGATGGCCTTTTCCAGATCGCCCAGGGCCCGCTCTTTCTTGGCCAGTTCACCGGCGAGTCCCTCCCTGCGCGCCTCGATCTCGCGAGCCTCGGCCTCGACCGCCTCCCGGTTCTGCGAGGTCGTGGCGATAGATTCCTCCAAGCCCTGCAGGGTGGCGGATTTTTCCTCGATATCCCGATGAAGCGCATCGCACCGTTCCTGGAGTGCTCGCTGTTCCTCCTGCCAGCGGGAGATCTCGCCCTCGATGCGGCCGTGCTCGGATTGCAAGGAGGACAGATTGGACTCCGCCGCCCGGATGCGCTCTTCGGTCTCGCCGGCCCTGCGGGACAGCTCCTCGGCCTCCGCCCGCTTTTCCTCGATGGATCGGGTAAGGTCGTCGAGCGCCTGCTGCGCCGCGCTTCGCTCCGATTCCAGTTCCTCCCGACGTGCTTCGATCCCGGCAAACTCGGCCTCCGCCGACTCCCGGGCTCGCGTCGCGGATTCGATCTGCTCCTGGAGTTCCGCGAGTTGCCTCGATTTTTCCCCCACTTCGCCGAGGCACTTTTCCAACTGGGTCCCGGCGACGGCCAGCTTCTCGTTGCAGGAGAGAAACTGCGCCTCGTGGTCGCTGATCTTGGCGGCGAGTTCGTCTCGTTCCCCGCGTTTCGCCACGATCTCCTCCTCCAGGAGCCGGCGTTCGCCCGCCTTCTCCTCCAGTTCGGCACGACGCACCTCCAGTTCCCGGCCCACCGCGGCCATTTCATCGCGACGAGAGGCAAGCTCCTCGGCCGAGGACTCGATCCGGTCCTCGCTCTCCCGAACCTTGGCGACGATCTCCTCCAGCACCCGCTCCTTCTCCTCGATCGAACCGATCAGTTCGACCAGGGCCCGCTTGCGTTCCTCCAGGTCCGCCTCGAGTTGCTCCCGGCGTTTCTCGAATCCCTGCACCTGGGCCTGGATCGATTCCCGTTTCGCGTTGGTGCTCTCGATCTCCTCTTTCACCTGGCGCAGCCGGGCCGCTTTCTCCTCGACTTCTTTCAGTCGAGCAGACAGTTCCGACTCGACCTTGCCCAGTTCGGCCCGGGCCTGTGCCACCTGCTTCTCGTGCTCCGCGATCTTGCCGTTGACTTCCTCCAGCTCCGCCCTCTGCTTTTTCAGGTCCGACCTGATGGAATCCCTCTCTTTCAGGGAGACCACCTTGACCGCCCCGGCCTGCAGCCGCGCGCCCTCCAGCGCCTCCCGGGATTTCTTCAATTGAGCCAGCTCCTCCTCACGGGCAGTGCAGATCGACTGCAGCTCGATCTGTTTCCGCCGGCTCTTGGCCAACTCATCTTTAACCGATTCGAGTTGCAGGAGCGCTTCCTCGTTCTTCCGCGTCAGCGCTGCCGCCTCCTCTTTCATCTTCTCCATAGCCTTGCCCCCGCTGGAACCGGGAATCTCGATCGAAGCGGTCCGATCGTCCGCCCCCCCATTCGCCGTTTTGAGGGCCTGCTTCTCTCCCTTGTTCGGTGCGGAGATGGAGACATTCTTGCCCCGATCGATGAAAGCCGCTTTGACCGTGCCGAACTTGATCTGATCGCCGTGGTGAAGGTCCGTCGAGGTGACCGGTATGCCATTCACCACGGTGCCATTGGAGGATTCGAGGTCTTTCAACTGGTAACTCCCGTCCTCCTTCTTCTTCAGTTCGGCATGAACACTGGAGACACAGGAATCGGCGAGACGGATGGCCACACCCGGGCTCCGGCCGATGGACAGGGTGTCTTCGACCAGGTCATAGATCTGCGGGTAGTCGCCTTTGACGTAGAAGATCAGCTGAGGCATGCAATCTGGGGGTTGGAAGCAGCAGGCTCTCCGAGTCGAGGGAGAAACCCGTGAAAGCGGGCCGGGGCGGGTAACTTATCGAATCTGCGCGGTCCGAACAATGAGATTCTGCAGAATGCACGTTTCGAGGCGGCCTTCCGTTAGGCCACGGTGGCGAATTCCAGAAACCGAGGCATTCCCTCACTTTTTTTCGCGAAAAGCGGAAACCGATCCAGGGGGGCTTCCCAAAAGAAGGGTGAACGCGCCGCAGACCGGCGCCCAGAACGAAAATTCATCCAACCAAATCCATCGAAGACAATGAAGAAAACCATCCTCAGCCAATCCA
>CAZLUZ010000118.1:0-16121 GCA_964562825.1 uncultured Akkermansia sp. | reverse complement strand
CACCCCGAAATCCCCGGCGGGAACATCGGTGTCTTCGCCGATATGCCGGTGCAGTTCGGTCATCAGGCTCTGGCAGAACCTCATCACCTCGCGCTCGCTCTTGCCCTTCGGGTTGAAGTTGGAACCTCCCTTGGCCCCACCCATGGGCAGACCGGTGAGGGCGTTTTTGAAGATCTGCTCAAAGCCGAGAAATTTGAGGACGCTCTCGTCGACCTCGGGGTGAAACCGCAAACCTCCCTTGTAGGGGCCGAGGGAACTGTTGAACTGGACCCTCCAGGCCCGATTGGCGCGGATGTTACCCTCATCGTCCTCCCAGGAAACGCGGAAGCTGATGATCCGGTCGGGTTCGGAGAGCCGTTCGAGGATCTGAGCTTTGCGGTAGGCCTCGTTTTCCTGGTAGATGGGAAAGACGGACCGCGCCACCTCTTCCACGGCCTGATGAAACTTGGTCTGGTGAGGGTTGCGCTTCCTCAAACCGCTCATGAATTGGTCGAAATCGCTGGATATCATGGTTTGTCGCGAGGTCATCGTCGCGTGGGTACGCCTGTCATGGACGAAACGAGGGGTGGAACCCTGACAGGAAACCCACCCGTTGTCGAGAGGCTTTCCGATCAGCCGCCGAGGAGCTGCCGTCCCGCGGCCGAGCGGTCGCCGGCGTCGGGACCACCGCGGTTGCCCCTTTTGTCCATGGCGGCGCGGACCATGAGCAGCTCGCCGATGTTCTCGGAATTGATCAACCCGAGGAGTCTGTCTCCCTCCATGACGGGCAGGGTCGGGCAGGCGCTGCCGTGGAGGATCTGAAGACCTTCGGTGAGATCGAGGTCGGGAGGAACCCGTTCGTCACAGGCTGAGCGGGCCCGGATGACGGGTGCCTCTTCGCCGTGCTGCCGCACCGCGGCGATGAGGTCCTGCCGAAGGAGCATGCCGGATAGTCTGCCCTCGTCGTCGACGATAGGAAAATCGGCCTGGGCGCCATCGAGGAGCAAGTCAACGGCCCGGGAGATGGGCTCGTTTTCCCGCAAGGTCTGGAATCGGGTCATCATGGCATCGCTCACGGAGAATCCGCGGGTAGCCTCGCGCAGGCGGGAGGCGGAGGCCTCGGCTCCCGCTCCAAGGAAGATGAAGAGCGCGACGAAAACGAGGAGCCACCACTGATTCATGAATCCGAAAAACACCCCGGCAAGGGCGAGTGCCTGGCCCACTCCGGCCGCTATTGAGGTCGCCCGAGAGTAGGGGAGCACCGTGGCCAGCAGGGCCCGAAAAACTCGTCCCCCGTCCATGGGGAAGGCGGGAATCATGTTGAAAAGGACCAGCCAGATGTTGACCACCATGAGGCTGAGAAAGAATCCGCGAGCCGATTCCATCTCGAGATCGATGGTCAGGGGCACGCCTCCAGCCCGGAGGGCGAGAAAAAGCCCCGCGGCGATGACCACATTGACAGCGGGACCGGCCAGGGCGACGAGCAGTTCCTGCACTGGTTCGCGGGGCAAGCGCTTCAGCCGGGCCACCCCTCCGATGGGGAGCAGGGTGATGTCCGGCGTCTCGATACCGAAGGCCTTTGCCGTCAGCACATGGCCGAACTCGTGCAACACCACGCAGAGAAACAGCGCGAGGATGAAGGTGATCCCGAAAATGGCGGCACCCGTGCCGCCCTGGAGATAAGCACTGATTCCCACCCAAGCGAGGAGAAGAAAGAAAGTGACGTGAATCCTCACTTGGGTTCCGGCGAAGCTGGCGATGGGGAAAGACCAGGACATGAGAGAATGATTCCCCAAAACTTAGACGCATTCGGGGGAAAACGGTAGCCGAATATCCGTTGGACCGGGCGGGGAGACGCGTGGTAGCCTGCTCACGATGATGAAGAAATCTCATACCAAACTCATTCTCGCCGCCGCGGCGTTTCTGATTCCGCTCTCGAACCACGCCGCCGAAGAGGTGGCGACCGAGGGCGCCTCCGTAGGCAAGTGGACCATGGACTGGGAGGCAGCCAAGGAGTTGGCCGCGGAAAAGAACCTGCCCATGCTTTTGAACTTCACCGGGTCCGACTGGTGTGGGTGGTGCAAGCTGATGGACGAGGCGGTCTTTGCCAAGGCGCCCTGGAAGAGCTACGCCGCCGACAACGTCGTGCTGGTGACGCTGGACTTCCCTCAGGACAAATCAATCGTCCCGGAAAAATACACGGAACAGAACGAGGAACTGCGCGAACGTTTTCGTATCCAGGGCTTTCCTACCTATGTGATCCTGGACAGCAACGGGGAAACCCAGCTCGGGCAACTCGGGGCGGGGCGCGACGTCACCCCGGAGATGTTCATCGAACAGTTCAAGGACCAGACCCGCTTCAGCGAGGCCAACCAGAAAGCCTACATCGAGGCGAATCCGGACAAGGCCGAGGCCTACCAGAAGGCGATCGCGGATTTTCGGGAAGTGCAGTCCGACTTCAAAGCGTGGTTGGAAACCGGCCCCCAGAAGACGGAGGAAAACGACAAGAAATTCGCCGAATTCCAGTCTCGGATGGAGGCATCGGCCGAGGCTCTCCAGGCCTTCGACGAGTAAGGTCGCCGCATCAGTCTTCCAGGGGATACATTCCCAGCAATTCCTCGGGCGAATACATCCCCACCTTACCGGAGGTAGCTTCCCTCACTTTTTTGACCTGTTCGGGTCGGATGGGGGAAGCGCGGTTGCCGAAGGAGTTTCTCACGTAGGTGAGGACGGAGGCGATTTCCTGGTCGTCCAGAATCGAGCCGAATGGCGTCATCGGCACCAGTCCGGGATACTTTTGTCCCTTCACCTCGATGGGCCCCATCAGCCCGTGCAGGGTCAGTTTGATGAGCCGATCGGGATTGCCATTGACCCATTTCGTTCCCGCGAGGGGGGGGAATCCTGCTTCGGGCAATCCCATTCCGTTCGACTGGTGGCAGGTTCCGCAGTGGGCATCACGGGCATAGACCTCCGCCCCCATGCTGTAGAGTTTGCCGTCCTTGCCCGTGAGGTGTGCCGGAGGACGCACCCTGAGGGATTCCTCGGATTCGACCGTCGCTCCGGAGAAGACGTTTTCCGCGAATTGGTGGGAGAGCGAGGAGTAATCGTCGAGGCCTTTTTCCCCGGCGGTGGTGAGAACCGGACGTGCGGCCTCGGCCGGCCGGTGGGATGCCGCGGTGATTGCCTCGAGACGGACCCGACCGTGGGCGTCGCCGGCCGCTTGGAGGAGGATGTCGTCGAGGTTCGCGATCCGGTGCTCGTTGAATCTGGCCGCTCGAACCGCCGCCGCGCGGATGCGGTGATCCTCGGATCCGAGCAACTCGGCGAGAAGGGATTCGTCGATTCGGTCGGCTCCCCAAGTGACCCATAGCGCCTCGAGTTTGTGCCGGTGGGCAGCTTGTTTGCCCGCCCAGGAAACCGCCGCCGCTGCGACCTCGTCCGGGTTGCGCTCCCGGAGTTCGCGTCGGCTACGGTAGCGCGTGCGGTATTCCGGAAGCGTCAGATTGTCCAACAGGGTCGCGATGCTGGCTCCATCGACCTCGGCCGGTTCGACGAGCGGGCGAGAGGGATAGGTGACCCGGTAGATCCGACCGTGGACGTGGTCCCGGAGCGGATCGCGGGCGCTGTGTTGCATGTGTCCGATCAGCACGTTGTGCCAATCGGCCACGAAGAGGGAACCGTCCGGGGCGAATTCGAGGTCCACCGGCCGGAAATTCGGATCTCGTGAGGAGAAAAGGTCCTGGACATACTCGGTGGTGAATCCGGTGCCATCCTCGATGATGCGGTGCTGTCTCGCGCCGAGGAAGCCGATCGTGTTGTTCAGCAGGATGTCGCCCTGCACCTCATCGGGGAAATGTCGGCTGGAGATGATCTCCAGTCCCGAGGTCGGCCGGATGCTCCGACTGGTGATGAGGTCCGGAGCGTTCATGTTGGCCCCGTAGCGAGCCTTGACCGTGCCCGGCAGCATCCAGGAGAGTCTGGTGTTCGAGGTGTGGAGGAAGAAATCCTGCCCATAGGCGTCGAAAGCCACTCCCCAGGGGTTGGGGATGCTGAACTGGGCGTAGCGGACCAACTGCTTGCGTTGCGGGCTGTAGCGGAAGAATCCACCGTTGGTCCCCCGCACCGGACCGTAGGCGGTCTCCACATTGGAGTGGAGAAAGATGCCTTCGCACATGATGAAGGCGCCGCTGGGATCGGCACAGAAAGCCGAGATGGCATGATGAGTGTCGTGATCGTCGAAGCCGCTGAGCAGAATCTCCCTGGTGTCGTAGAGGTCGTCGCCATCGTTGTCGCGGAGCAGGATGAGGCGGTCCCCTTGCGAGACGTAGACCCCATCGTGTGAGATTTCGAATCCCATGGGGAGATGAAGGTCCTCCGCGAAGTTGGTCTGGCGGTCGGCGCGGCCGTCGCCGTCGGTGTCCTCGAAGATGATCAACTTATCCGAGGGTCTGGGATCACCCACGCGATAGTGGGGATAACTCGGCATGACCGCTACCCAGAGACGTCCCCTGTTGTCGAAAGCCAGCTGGACGGGGTTGGCCAGGTCGGGGAACTGTTTCTCGTCGGCAAAGAGTTCGATGCGGTAGCCCTCGGCCACGTCGATCTGGGATTGCGCGACCTCGCCCGGACGATAGTCTGTGGTCCCGTTCTTGTTGCTGGGTTTGTAATTCGTCTCCACGGGCGGAAGTTCGAGGGTGTCGCCATCGGCCGCGGCCAGATCGTAGGGTTCGCCCTTTGCTGCCGCCCAGATAGCCCGGTCGCGGTTCCGGGTTTTTTGCCGGGTTTTTTCCAATTCGTAGGGGTAGTTCTCGGGCCCGAAGGGATTGTAACGTCTCCCGTAGACGTGCACCCCGTTGGGAATTTTGAAATCGTTGAGCCACATCCAGTTTTTCTCCATGACCGCGGCGTGGATGGCGTCGCGGCGGTCGGATTCGGTCCGGGAGGGAACTCCGAAGAGTCCGTCGGCGAGAAGAGGAGCGAGTTTTCGGTATCCCTTCTCGTTGAGCAGGGCGCCGTCGATGGTGAGGTCGTCGTCGGAGTCCGCATACCATTCCAGGGAGGGACTGTAGGCGTCGATGATGAGCGCTCCATTGATCCGGGCGATCTCCCTCATGGCCTCCATGTAGAGCCGGAGGTTCTCGTTCTCGACCTTGCCGTCGGGCACGCTGTAACGATCCGAGAGATTCTGGAAAGCGGTGGGCGACACCAGGGCCAGCTGCGGCGGTGTGCTGCCGGTGTAGGTCCGGGTCAGGGTGTGTTGGATGAAGGCCTCGAGTTCGGTGCGAAACCGGCTGATTTCGTCGGCTCCTCCAAAAGAAGAGTTGAATCCAAAAAAGGCGATGATGGTGTCGGCCTCGAGGCGGCTGAGCCACTGGTCCGGGGTCTCGAAGTGGCCCGCCGGTTGTGAGGGCGCCTGCAGTTCCGCGGGGAGCAGTTCTCGCGCCCCGAGGAAAGCATACTGTCCGTCCTGATTGCGACCCGGGTGGGGACGAAAAGCCGGGGTGTTGCCGTCGTCGCACATGTTGCGGATGGTGAGGTCTTTTTCGGGAAAGCGCAGATAGACTTCGGTCTCAAAATGTCCGTGATGATTCATGCGCGAGCCCATTCCCGCGCCGATCAGGGCGATGGTTTCCCCCGGGCGAAGCTCCAACCGCTCCGGGGCAGGTGCCGCCTTGAAAGGCACCGAGGCGGCCTCGACCGGAGGAGGCACCCGATCGGGCAGCTTGGCGGAGGGTTTGTCCCGGGCTTCATCTTTTTTCTTTTTGGGGGCGTCTTTTTTCTTATTGCCCTCCTGGACCTCGTTGAAGAGAGGCGCCTCCCGAAATGCGGGCGCGCCCGGGATGAAGTCCGTGGGCGTGAGACCGTAGCGGTATCCCTTGAAACCGTAGAAAGTGGGATCAAAACCCTCCAGCGAGACGTCGGCCTCTGCTGGCACCTCGAGCCCGAGTCCCCAGAAGACGCCGTTGACGATGAGGCGGCGCAGATCGGGGTCGACCAGATCCGAAGAGGCTCCCATGGTGGTCGTCATGACGCGGTTGTCCACTTCCCCGGCGTTGTCGAAAGTGCGCACCCAGGCCACCGGTTGCATGGGATCGTTCTTGCCCTCGACCGGCTTGGAGTCAGGTTCCAGGGTCTCGGTCACTTCGCCCCGCAAAAGGACGGTGTAGGGTTCCAGGGGATCGACACCATAGACGTCGGATGCGCAGAAGATCTCGCCGACTCCGTTGAGCACGGGGTGGTCGCGATTCGCCTGTTCGACATGCGTGCGGCAGCCCTCCTTCTTGTGTTTGCCATAGTGATTGACCCAGGTCTCGCCGAGCACCTGGCGGCCGAAACCGCCCTCCCAACCTTCCACCTTGGAACGAAAGGAATACTTGGCCCATTTGCTGTCGTCCGGGAAGCGAAAGGCGTGGGTGGAGGTGCGCAATGCCACGATGGGCACGCCGCGGTTCAACGCATTCTCGAAGCGGACCATCGCCTCGTCATCCCAGTGCCGAAATCGAAGCGACATGACGATCGCCTCCGCCGAATCGAGCGCTACCGAGTGGCTCAGGCTCTGTCCGGCATCGGGATTGACCGTGCCATCCTCGTTCAGGGAAAACAGCACGGTGGCCCGGAAACCGTGACGGGCCAGGATCTGGGCCAGCGCGGGCAGGGCCTCTTCGGAGCGATATTCCTCGTCTCCGGCGAGGAGAACCACGTGTTTGCCCTTTCCGGGGCCGTCGGGAGCGGGATCGAAGACGATATGATCTCCGGCACCGGCGCACGGAGCGAGAGACATGAGGATGGCGGTGAGGGCGGCGAGAAAGCGTTGGATTTGCATGGCGATGGGCGGGTGGCGAACCCGGAAGCGTCCTTTGTAATTCGGATGAGTGATTTTCTCCAGTAGGTCATCGCGGAGAAATGGGGCGTTCCCGTCCGGGATTTTCGAACCAGATCACGCCGAGGTCGGCTTTTTCTTCGCAGGTGATCAGGTCGAGATCTCCGTCCCCATCCAGATCGAGCGCTTCGATCCGGTCGAATTTCACTCCATCTCTGCCCGAGATGGGGCGGGCCTGGACGGATTCCTCCGCCCCGGGAACCAGGGGGAAAAGAAAGACTCCCGCCAGGGCACCGTCGGCTCTCTCGCAGGTAGCAGCCGCCTCCAGTTCGCCGTCCCCATCCCAATCCGCAATCGCGATCGCCTTGCTGTCACCAAAATCTGCGCGGTTGCCGATGGGGCCGAGGGGGCGGGGCCGCCACTTCGTCAGCCAGGGTTTCTCCGCAGGCTGGAGGAGCGCAGTGAATTCCCCGGGGCGCACCGCCGCGGCGATGTCGGGTCGCCCGTCGCCGTCGAGGTCGGCCAGGTCGATAAACATCACTTCGCGTCCGGCCAGACCCAGAAGAATCGGTGGAGAGAACCAGGGATCGCGATCCAGGTGACTCATTGCCCAGACGCCAGAGCCCTCTCCCTTGCGATCGGAATAGACGATCTCGCGGTGACCGTCGCCATCCAGGTCGATGGCGCGGATCGACATGATCCATCCCACCTTTGTCAGGGGGTGCCAACGCCACCGCTCGGGGAGGCGGGCCCGCCGGTGCCCCGGGTTGACGAGCCATCCCAGGACTGCCCCGGGTCCCTTGGAACCCGCGATCAGATCGGCATCGCCATCGCGGTCCACGTCGAAAGGAAGGAGGAACATCCACTGTCTGCCCCGGCTCACCGGAATCTCGGTGGTAACCCAGGCTTCCTCTTCCAGATAATCTTCGGGTCGAGACGGGGCCCAGTGGACATGGATGCAGCGCGTCATGCCCTCGCAGGCGGACACGACATCGAATCTCAGGTCACCGTCGAGATCGGTTATCACTGCGTCCTCCGCATCGCGGACGCGCCCTGCGGTCACGGCGGGCCACGGCTGGTGGACTCCGTCCGGGCCGGGGTGCAGACAGACTCGGATGGCATTTCCATTCTCCCAGCCGGTGACCAGATCGGGGTGGCCATCCCGGTTGACGTCGGCTACGCGGACTCCGTCGGCCCCGGCCCGACCCTCCGCCGGCGACGCGGCATCGATGGTATGGCGCTTCCACGGAACCGATTCTTCCGCTTTCGGCGATACAATGACAGAGGCGCACAGACAGATCGGCAGCATTGCGTTCATCTGCGTAAACTCTCATACTGGACCCGGCCTCGACCACCCCCTTTTCATGGATACTCGATTGTACTTTCTTCTCGCGCTGGTGCAGTTTTTCACGGCTGGCGGCCTCCCTGCGGAGGAAAATCCAGACCCGTTTGCCGAGGCCGAGCGGTTGGAGAGGGAGACGGAAACTCAATCCAACGGGCTGCTCGCGCCTCGCGCGATCGAAGCTCTCACCGAGCGGGTGAAGCCGTCGATCGTCACCGTCCGGCAGATCGGGCGCGACGGCGACCGCCGGGGAATCGGATCGGGTTTCGTGGTCGGCGCCGAAGGACTCATCGCCACCAATTTCCACGTCATCGGTGAGAGTCGCCCCATCGAGATTGAATTCCCCGACGGCGCGGTTTTCCCGGTTACCGGGATCCACTCCTGGGATCGACACTTCGACCTGGCGGTTCTCGAGATCGATCCGGGGGACCGGTCCCTGCGGCCCCTCCCGCTGGGGGATTCCGCGGAATTGCGCCAGGGGCAGATCATCACAGCCTTTGGCGCTCCTCTCGGTTTGAAGTTCAGCGTGGTTTCGGGGGTCATCTCGGCCATCCGGGAGCTGGACTCCGACTTTCTCGGGGAAGAAACCCCCGATTATCCCATGATCCAGGTCGCCATGCCCATCGAGATGGGCAACAGCGGCGGACCGCTGGTGAGCCTCGAGGGCCGGGTCATGGGGGTGGTCACCCTCCGCCACCGATTGAAGGAGAATCTTGGTTTCGCCGTGCGGAGCAATGATTTGGGTGCCCTCCTGGCCAAGCCCAATCCGGTCCCAATGGAGCGGTGGAAAACGATAGGGGCTCTCGATCCGGGTCGCTGGACCATCCTGATGGACGGAGACTGGAAACAGCGGGGAGGAATGATCCTGGCGGAGGCTCCCGGGTCCGGCTTTGGCGGGAGAACCCTCTGCCTGTCGGCCGAACAAATTCCCGAGGATGCCTATGAGGTGGCGGTTCAGGTGCGGCTGGACGACGAATCCGGGGCGGCGGGTCTGGTGTTCTCCTCCGATGGCGGCGATCGTCATTACGGCTTCTATCCCAGCGGAGGCCAGATGCGGCTGACCCGCTTCGAGGGACCCGACGTCTACAGCTGGAGCATCCTGGAGCAGGTGCAGGTGGACGCCTATGAACCCGGGGAATGGAACCGGCTCCGCGTCCGGATCGATGGAGAATCCATAAGGGGTTTCGTCAACGGCGTCGAAGTCCTGGCCCTCAGCGAACCGGATCTTGCCGGGGGCCGGGCGGGACTGTGCAAGTTTCGCGATACCCGTGCCGAGTTCCGTGAGTTCCGCATCGGAAACGATCTCGCGCCAGTGTCTCTGACTGCCGACCAGATAGAAGCCTGGAACCGTGGGGTGGAGGCCTTTATCGAGGAGCGCGATGCGGAATCGTTCCTCCGCGACGTTGCCCCGGGGGCCGTCGAGGGAGGGAGAGAATTTCTGCTGGGCAAGGCCAGGGAGTTCGAGGAATTGGCCGCGCAGTTGCGAGAGTTGGAATCCGCCCTCCATCAGCAGTCCGTGGCAGAGGAACTGGGGAAGGCAATCGATCGCGACGAGGACGAGATCGATCTGTTCGAAGTCGCCCTGCAGCTGGCGCGAGTCGACGATCCCCAACTGGATTGCGACCATTACCGGGGGGTGTTTGCGCGGTTGGTCGCCGATGCCGGGGATTATGTTGGCGATGATGAAGGCATCCGCGGGGTGAGGAGCCTACGAGACTTTCTCTTTCGGGAAAACGGCTTCCACGGGAGCCGCAACGAGTATTATCACCACGCCAACAGCTACATCAACCGGGTTCTCGACGACCGCGAGGGCTTGCCCATCACCCTCAGTGTGCTCTTCATCGAAATGGCCCGTCGACTCGGTTTGGATGGTGTCTTTGGGGTGGCCTTGCCGGGGCAGTTTCTCGTGGGGTATCGGGGGGAGGCGGATGACGACCTGTTGCTCTTCAATGTGTTCGAGGAGGGCGAGGAGATGACGAGGGCGGATGCGGAGAGGCTTGCGGCGAGTTTCGGGTCGGCGGCGGGGGACGAGACCTTTCAGCCCGCAGCCTCCATCGATATCGCGTCGCGGATGCTGCGCAACCTCATCGGGCTGGAAATCAACCAGAGGGAGAACCCCCCGGGAGCGCTGGGCTATTTGAACCTCCTTCTGGCCATCGATCCCGAATCGGTGCACGAGAGGTTTCAGAGGGCGCTGATCCAGGTTCAGACCAATGATTTCGAGGGTGCCAAGAAAGACATCGATTGGTTGCTGGAAAGGCGGCCGGGAGGGATCAATCACAATCGGCTGATGCGTTTTCGCGAGGCGCTGCCCTGATCCGAGAGCGCCCCGAGAAAACCACCGCGCTTCGCCGGGAACGATCTTGCAGGGATCGATCGAGGTCACCCCACGCGCGCCTGGAAAACACGCTCGTAGTTTGCTCGATTGGCCGCGTTGTTCGCCGTGATAATGCCGATGATCAGGAAGGTGAGGAAGGTCAGCGGCCAGGTGACCAAGCCGATCAGGAAGACAGTCAGCACGATGTTCACTACCAGAGTGGCCCAGTAGGTCAGCATGAGCACCAGACCGGTCACGATGTTCCCGGCATACAGGTTCCCAATACCGAAGGTCTGCAGGAATATGCCGGGCAGAACCTCGAGAATGATGGCGACTCCCGGGGTTTTGGGGTGATAGTAATTGTAGACGTTGACCTGTTGCTTTTCCGACACGTCCAACCCGGTAAAAGGCGTGGCCGGGACAATGTCTGCTCGGGTGGAGACCTCGCCATCCGCTTTCGCGGTGAGGCTCGAGAAGGGGTGCCAATCCTCCGTGCCCTCCTCGCAGATCATGGCATCCCCGGGTATCATACCTCCGCTCAGGGAGCCCATCAGTTCTTCCCGGGTGTAGGGCCCGGTGACATGGCTGGCCGACGACAGATAATATTTCACGGTTCGGTTTTACCACATCCGAAACCGGATTTCCCGCTAGAAAATGACCTCGCAATTATAAAGGGGCGCTGGAGGGTCGGGAAGGCAAAGGCGGGCGCCGCTCTTCCCGACGTCGGTCTTGGCCGGAAATCTCGATGCGGGAGCGGCACAGGGGCTGCTCATGGAGGCTTGCATATTGCGCCAAACGGATCGAAGGAACAGACAATTTTTCGGATATGACAGTGCTCGACGCAGACTTGAAACAAGACATTCTCGGCCATCTGGTCCGCAATCAGGCCCACGGACCGGAGTCGGCAACCAACTACGACTGGTGGAATGCCCTGTGTCTGACAACCCGGGACGCCATCCTGGAGAACGCCTGCGAGATGCGCCGGGTTCACCGGGAGCGGAAGGTCAGACGGGTTTACTACCTCTCCCTGGAATACCTCATGGGGCGGCTCCTGCACAACAATCTGGTCAACCTCGGCATTCTCGACGAGTCGCGTCAGGCGCTTGCGGAGTTGGGCAAGGATATCAATGAGCTGTTCGAGGTGGGCCCCGATCTCGGCCTGGGCAACGGGGGCTTGGGACGTCTGGCCGCGTGTTTCATGGACTCCCTGTCCACCCTGGATTACCCGGCCCTCGGCTACGGTATCAATTACGAGTTCGGCCTTTTCCGCCAGTCTTTTCACGACAACAAACAAGTCGAACGGCCCGATGAATGGCGGCGTTTCGGCAATCCCTGGGGAATCTGCCGCCCGGAATACGCCGTCGAGGTTCCGGTCTACGGTCGGGTCGAGCTCGAGTTCGATGAGTTCGGTCATGGTCATGCCGTCTGGAAAGACACCCGATCCATTCTCGGGGTGCCCTGGGACATCCCCGTGGTCGGTTATCGGACGGCGACGTGCAATTTCCTCAGGCTCTGGGAAAGCCGGGCATCGAACGAATTCGACCTCGATGTTTTCAACAGGGGCGGTTACGTGGAAGCCGTCCGCGAGAAAGCGGAGAGCGAGACCATCTCCAAGGTGCTTTACCCGAACGATTCAAACGAGGCGGGCAAGGAACTCCGGCTCGTCCAGCAGTATTTCTTCGTCACCTGTTCCCTTCGGGACATCATGCGCCGCCACCGCTCGGAGGATGGCAGCTTCTCCAACCTGCCGGAAAAGGCGGCAATTCAGCTGAACGACACGCACCCGGCGATCGCGGTCCCGGAGTTGATGCGGCTGCTTCTCGACGAGGAGAAACTGGACTGGGACGAGGCCTGGTCCATCTGCCAACGCTCCTTTTCCTACACCAACCACACCCTCCTGCCGGAGGCGCTGGAAAAGTGGAGCGTGCCGCTTTTCGAGAAGGTGCTGCCCCGCCATCTGCAGATCATCTACGAGATCAACCGGCTGTTTCTCGAAGAGGAGGTCGGGCGGCGTTGGCCCAACGATCCCCAGAAGCTTCGGGAACTCTCCATCATCGAGGAAGGCATGCCGAAGCAGGTGCGCATGGCCTACCTCGCGGTCATTGGCAGCCACACCACCAACGGGGTGGCAGCTCTGCACACCGACCTGTTGAAAAAAACACTGTTCCGGTCTTTCCACGAAATCTATCCGAACCGGATTCAAAACAAGACCAACGGTGTCACTCCCCGTCGCTGGCTGAAGACGTGCAATGCGGAACTCTCTTCGCTGATCGACCGCACCATTGGAAAAGATTGGCCCCGGGAACTGGAGCAACTTCGCCAACTCGAACCTTTCGCCGACGATCCGGGTTGGCGCGCGGAGTTCATGGAAGTGAAGAAGCGCAACAAGGAGCGTCTCGCCCACCTGATCAAACGGACGTGCGGCATTGAAGTGGATACCGCGGCGTTGTTCGACGTGCAGATCAAAAGGCTCCATGAATACAAGCGCCAGCACATGAATCTGCTCAACATTCTCACCCAATACCGTCGCCTGCTGAACAATCCGGCGTCGGATATGGTGCCGCGGGTCTTCGTCTTCGCCGCCAAAGCCGCTCCCGGGTACGTGCTGGCCAAAGAGATCATTCACGCCATCAACGCGGTCGGAGAAAAGATCAACAACGACCCGCGGGTGCGGGATCGACTCAAGGTGGCATTCGTGCCCAACTACGGCGTCACCGTGGCCGAAACGATCATTCCGGCAGCCGATCTCTCGGAGCAGATCTCCACCGCGGGCAAGGAGGCCTCGGGCACCGGAAACATGAAGCTGGCTCTCAATGGGGCGCTCACCATCGGGACGATGGATGGTGCCAACGTGGAGATTTGCGAAGAGGTTGGAGCCGAGAACCTCTTCATCTTCGGGCTCACCGTCGAAGAGGTCGAGGAATTGCGGCGCAAGGGATACAGCTCGATGGATTACTTCTGGGCTAACCCCGAACTCCAGGATTCCATCGAGTGGCTCACCTCGGACTATTTTGCACCCCGCGGTTCCTTCGATACCCTCAGGCACAGCCTGCTCCAGGGGGGCGATCCCTTTTTCGTGCTCGCCGACTACCAGGCCTACGTCGAGACACAGGGCAAGGTCGACGAGAAATACCGCGACCGGGACGCCTGGGCGCGCAGCGCGATCCTCAACACCGCCCGCACCGGGAAATTCTCCAGCGATCGGACCATCCGCGAATACGCGGAGCAGATCTGGAAGTTGGATCCCGAACCCATCGATGGACGTTGAAGAAGGTTGCTCTCAGAGATGGTAGGCCAGATGTCTCGCCGGTAGGGTCGGCGAGTCGAGGGGGTGTCGAGACCGGTCCGAGGGAGCGACGACCTACCAGGGGCGGGACAATCCGCGGAATTCGGCGGCGAACCCACCATTCCGGGACAAAAGCCTTCAGTGATTTCATTTTCGAGGCCCGCGGAGGCCGTAGTTAGACCGGGGCTGAAGCTTCCGGGTCTTCAGGCATGGACGAGCATGCAGCAAGAAGGGTTCTCTTCGAGTTCGAGGGGATCATGCTGGTGGCCCTGGTCACCGGGCTGATCGTGTATGCCCTGATGGGAAGCTTTCGCCGGCACCCCGGATCGGGGATCGGAGGGGAATTCGCCCCCATCGATCTGGTGCTCGTCTGGCTGCCCCTCGTCTTCTTCCTGATCAATCCAGTGTTTGCCTATTATTTCCCCCAAGATGCCGCCGGCGAGGGAAGCGGGAGCGAGATCACGGTGCTGTCACAGGTCATGACCAGCCTGTTCCAGCTGATTTATTTCCTATTTATCGGATTCCTTACCGTGGTCATTTTGCCCCGTCTCATGATGCGCGACATCGTCGATCTCTTCGGTTTGCGTCGCATGGCACTGCGTTCCATCATCGTCGTGTCTCTCGGGGCTACCGTTCTAAGCCTGGTGGTGTGCAATTTCCTTCTGGGAACGCTGAGCGGCCGTTTTCTCAGCGAGAGGATGGGGGAACTCAGCGTGCAGCAGGCGGTGGAGGAGATGAGAAATGCAGACTCTATCGCGGTGATTCTGGTGTCGTCGCTGATCGCTTTCGTGGCGGCGCCGTTGGTCGAGGAGGTTCTCTTCCGAGGGTATTTTTACGGGGTGCTCAAGCGATTCACCAGCCCGGTCTTCGGGGCCGTCATCTCCAGCGGTCTCTTTGCGGTGGTCCACCTCAATCTTCCCGCACTGGTGCCCCTCTGGGTCTTCGCCCTGATTCTGACCTGGATGTACGAATTGACCCGATGTCTTTGGGTGCCTATTCTGGTTCACGCGATGTTCAACGCCGCCAACGTGATGTTGCTCCTTTACGAGAGGTGGTTTGCATAGGTATGAATGGGGACGGCACATTGGACAGCCTCGGAGAGGACGCTCTGATCGCCCGGCTCACGGAAGCAGCTTTGGAGCAGAGGGGAGTGGTGGTGGGTCCAGGGGATGACTGCGCCGTAGTCGAGAGCGGGGTGGGGGAGAACGAGCACCTCCTGCTCAAGACCGACTGTTTGATCGAGGGGGTGCATTTCCTCGCCGGAACCGATCCGGAGCAAGTCGGGTGGAAGGCGATGTGCCGTGTGCTGAGCGATATCGCAGCGATGGGCGGGACTCCCCTGCACGCCATGATCACCCTGGCGATCGACGGCGCCCGGCGTGTCTCGGAGATCGAGGGATGGTATCGCGGGATGCGATTGGCGGCGACCCGGTTCGGCGGGGTCCCCATTGTCGGGGGCGAAACCGCTGCCTTGAAGGAGCCCGGCGCCATCATTTCGGTGATGATGACGGGCCGGGTTAATTGCGAGAGGGTGATCTCCCGCGGGGGGGCTCGTCCTGGCGACGTGATTGTCGTGACTGGAAAACTGGGGGGATCGTTTGAGAGTGGAAGACATCTGCGTTTTTGCCCGCGTCTGGAGGAGGGGGCTTGGTTCGCCGGACTCGAGAAGGAACTGCGGCCTACGGGGATGATGGATTTGAGCGACGGTCTGGCACAAGATTTGCCCCGGCTGGCCGATAGGAGTGGAGGGCTGGGCTATCGCGTCGACTTCGAACGGCTACCGCGCCACGAAGGGGTCGGACTCGAATCTGCGGTAGGCGAGGGGGAGGATTACGAGTTGCTCGTGACCATGAGCCAAAACGCCTGGGAGGTGGTCCAGGTAGAGTGGCCTTTTTCCAGCTGCGATTTGAGTCGGATTGGAGAGATGCATGCGGGAGGCGAGCGGACGAAACTTGATGGGGGCTGGGATCACTTTCGCCGGAATTCCTCATGATTGCCCGCACCGGGGTGGAGATGGTGGAGAGGGGGCGCGAGTTCGGCGGGCGACTCGAACCCGGTTCCGTCGTTGGTCTCTGCGGGGATCTCGGTGCCGGAAAGACCCATTTTTGCAAGGGGATCGTCGCGGCCACGGGCAGTCACGATGAAGTAACCAGCCCTACCTTTGCGCTGGTGAACGAGTATCGCGGCGGTTCTGTTCCCGTTTTTCACTTCGATTTTTATCGGTTGGAGAATTCAGAGGAACTTTTCCATTTGGGATGGGATGAGTACCTTGATGAGCCGGGCATTGTTGTGGCGGAATGGGCGGATCGTTTTCCTTGGTGTCTCCCAGAGGGGACCATTTGGTGTTACTTTCGGATTGGCGAAGACGGCAGCCGGA
>CAZLUZ010000117.1:14090-16188 GCA_964562825.1 uncultured Akkermansia sp. | reverse complement strand
GATTTTCACTTAGAAACTTTCCGATTTTGTTAGATTCACGCTGAAGCAGTACATTTCAATTTTCCGGGAGATCGCATTTTATCGTTCTGGGACTTTTCTTCCCCGTCCTAGTTTCGGCTGCCATTCCATTCCTCCGAAAGAAAGCCCCGATTGGATATTGCCACTTAGTTCTCGCGACATTTATGGGATCAGCATTGGTGGGGTCCCTACTTCTCGCGCTTTTCAGAGCAATCGCGGGACAACCGCTAGGGTAGCCCGCCTTCCAGTTTGCAATTTATCTAAGATGGGTTAGAAATCAAGGTATGAGGATTGCTCCTACCATCACACTGACAGCGGCAGAACGGGCTAAGTTAGAGCGTTTGACGCGTGCGCGTAGTGCGCCCCTACGCCTACAGGAACGCGCTGCAATTGTTTTGCTGGCTGCTTCAGGGCTGGGGATGGGAGGGGCGAAGTCCCCCTCGGGGGATTTAGGGAGGCTCCCCGCGGTGGTCGAGCTGACTCCAGCTCGGCGGGGTTTGGGGCAGCCGCCCCATCAGGCCGGTTCGTTCTCACTTGCCCGGGCGCGGCGGGCTCGCCGGTTGCCGGGCTGGGGTGCGGGCTGGGCGGCTCCGTGGACAAACCTCTTCGGATCATACTCGATGCCCTTCTTCCAGATGACCCAAAGCGTCTCCAGGATCTTGCGCTGGGTGATCAGTCGGGCGCGCATTCTGTTGCCCCCAGGCCTCGACCTTCGCTCTGAAATCTGCTCAATCGACAAACTCGTGATTGAGACTATTTTCTTTCAATGACAACGCCTTCTGAAATCCTTGCTTCAGCAATGGAACTTCCTGAAGATCAGCGAGCTAACCTGGCTGCGGAGCTCTTGGCGACGCTTCCTGCCGTGCTGTCCGACGATGATGAAGGCCTTGACGAAGCGATCCGGAGATCCCAGGAACTTGATGAGGATCCTAAAATCGGTCTGTCGTGGGAGGAGTTGAAGTCTTCTCTTGGGCGTTGATGGATGTGATTTTTCATCCTCTGGTTCAGAAAGACATGAGCCAGGTTCTCAGCTATTACACCTGCGAATCGGGGGAGGCATTGGCCGACCGTTTTTTCGATGAAGCCGAAATCATGGTCCGGAAAATCGCGGACGACCCGCTAAAATTCCACCCGATCGATGAGTTCCGCCGTAGGGCCAATTTTCCAACTTTCCCATATCATTTCATTTTCGAGTCGAGAGGGAGGCAGGTCAGGATTACCATTCTTCGCCATCACAAACGGCACCCGCGTTTTGGCATGTCACGGCGATGAGCGAACAAGGCGCTGGTGGTGACAGGTGTGAACTGGGAGTTTCCAACCTTTTTGCCAGCCCATCCCAGATTCTGTTTCAATTTCACTTGCCCACCTGCACCACAGTTCGGACGTTAGCTAAAGAAATATGACCGACTCGCCGCCGATTGCAGAGGTTTGCTACAAGGGGAGGTTGCTGCGCTTCAGATGGAATCTAACAAACGGGACTTGGTTCTAAGTCCGACTAGTCGCGGAGAAGCTTCTTTCAAGCCAGATCATACCAGCGAAGGCGGCAGGTGATGCAGTGCATATTGCCGTCGCCTCGGTGCATCGAACGGATTACCTGGTGACGTGGAACTGCAAGCACCTCGCAAACCCCCGGAATTGGAGGCCGATTTCTGATTGTGTTGCAAGTCTCGGCTACCGGGCTACCGTTATTTGCACACCAGAAGATCTCATTGGCGATGATAACTGACCATAAAACATCGACTATCGACGAAGTTCGTTCCGTCAAGGAGGCGAATGCAGCAAAGTATGATTTTGATGTTGCCAGGATGATCGCGGCGGCTAGACAGCGTCAGGAGACGTCGGGGCGGCTTGTTATCCGACAAGGCGAACACGGCGGTCGCGCCGTCTCCGACCCCGCGCCGGTCGTTCCTCCCTCTGCTCCATCGGAGTAGCACACCTCTACGTTGCTGGAATATATCGGGTTCTTCCTGAATTTTCGTGGCTGAGAAGAGGGGCTATGATGCGGTGTGAGCGTCAATCTGAAAGACCATTACCGGCAGCTCTTGGAGTTGGATCATGCGTGGGAGGTGGTTGCGAGTTG